>CAVYBX010000008.1:0-38273 GCA_963766835.1 uncultured Bacilli bacterium | reverse complement strand
ATAGATTACTAGAAATATTACTTTTTTATTACAAATGAGTTTCAAATACGGGCTGAATTTTTTGAAAAAATTTGCTGAAACAGTTGATATTCATGCATGTTACAAAGGTTAAAAAAACGATTTCCACGTAATGGATTTGTAAGAAACTCGTAACCGTCTTGATTTTGACTTGCACATTGAATGTTCCTATAATTTGAAACTGTAACGAGGAGGCTAAATACATGCGAAAAATTTTAAAGCCATTAACAACTGTAAGATCAAAATCAACTATCCCGATCTTGTCAGTTGTAATGGTAACTCGTTTTCAATGTGGGTAACGTTCGAAAGTACGAAAGCAGAAGTCGTCGTTGCAGCAGACGGTGACGTTCAAGTCGTAAAAACGCACGTGAAAACAGTAGGTGAATTATTAAATGATTTAGGAATTGACGTAGAAAAATACGATGAACTTTCACATGAAGAAGATACAGAAATAGAAAATGGCATGGAAATTTATTTCAAAAAAGCAAAACGAATTTATTTAACAGTTGATGGAGAAAAAGAAGAATATTATACTACTGCAGAAACGGTTGGAGAATTCTTTAAAGAAAAAGATCTTTCATTTTCTAAACATGATGAGATTTCACACAATCGAATAGCTGTTTTAGAAAATGACTTAGAAATTGAAGTAAAAACAGCATTTCCAATCGTCGTAAACGATGGCGGCAAAGAAGTGGAAATTTGGACAACTGGTGGAACAGTTGAACAATTTTTAGATGAACATAAAGATGAACTAACGTACGATGAAGCAGACGAAATTAAAGTAGAACCAGGGTTAGATGAAAAAATTACAGAAGATACGGAAGAATTAACGATTATTCACGTTGAAAAACAGAAAAAAGAAGTGGAAGAAACGATTCCATTTCATGAAGAAAAACGAAATGACTCTTCCTTGTATAAAGGTGAAACGAGAACAATTTCCGAAGGAGAAGAAGGAATCGTTGAAAAAGTTTATGAAATTACGTTAGAGAACGGAAAAGAAGTAAATAGAAAAGTCATTGAAGAAAACGTAGTGAAAGAAAGTAAAAATAAAGTAGTTGCTGTAGGTACGAAAGAAAAACCAAAAAGTGAGCCGACGAAGTCAAGCAGTTCATCAAACTCAAATGGAACGAGCGAAAGTGGAAAAGTACTTACGATGGTAGCAACTGCTTATAGCCCGAATTGTTCAGGATGTTCAGGATATTCTGCAACAGGCATAAATTTAAAACAAAAACCTACACCGAAAGTCATTTCTGTCGATCCAAATGTCATTCCTTTAGGAACGAGGGTTTGGGTTGAAGGTTACGGTGAGGCGATCGCTGCTGATACCGGTGGTGCGATTAAAGGAAATCGTATCGACGTACTAGTTGGCTCAGAAGCGTATGCGAAGAACAATTGGGGTAGAAAAACAGTAAAAGTAAAAATTTTAGACTAAATGTTAAAATGCTCTTGTCCATATTGACGAGAGCATTTTTTATTAATATTCGCGATGATCGTATAAAAAGCGGTATAATAAAGTTGATATCGTTGGAAAGAGGCAAAAAGATGGAAATTAAAGAAGTAATCGTCGTAGAAGGAAAAAATGATACGTTTAAAATAAAACAAGCAGTTGAAGCAGATACGATCGAAACAAACGGTTCTGCACTTGATGAAGCAACAATAAATTTAATTCGGCACGCGCAACAAAAACGAGGTGTTATTATTTTTACGGATCCTGATTATCCAGGAGAAAAAATCCGCCAAACAATCGACCGCAACGTATC
Organism: uncultured Bacilli bacterium; assembly: GCA_963766835.1. Lineage (GTDB taxonomy): Bacteria > Bacillota > Bacilli > Bacillales > Amphibacillaceae > Pseudogracilibacillus. The sequence continues at coordinate 36,495 of CAVYBX010000008.1, read as the reverse complement.
CGGATGTAAACATGCATTTTTAATGAAACATGAAGCACAGTCGAATGAAAGCATCGGGATAGAACATGCCACGGTTGAAGCGATTCAACATGCGTTACAAAACGTGTATGAAGCTGCTGAAAATGATGAAAGTGATATAGAGAAACATCATTTAATCGCTTATGGACTAATTGGTGGCAAAGGAGCAAGAGAAAAAAGAGAACAGTTAGGCGCACTCCTTCATATCGGTTACACGAACGGGAAACAGTTGTTACAGCGATTACATATGTTTCGGATTACAAAAAAAGAATTAGATCGGGCAATGATGCATATAATAGAAGGAGGAGGTACGAATGCCTAACGATTTTATCGCTTCACCACGACGTACAAAAGAGATATTAAACAAATATCACTTTTCATTCAAAAAAAGTTTGGGGCAAAATTTTATCATCGATGCGAACATCTTAAAACGGATCATCGAAATCGCAGACATCGACGAACGTTCCGGAGTCATCGAAATTGGTCCAGGCATCGGCTCTTTAACCGAACAATTGGCGTTAGTCGCTAACAAAGTCGTTGCATTTGAAATCGATCAAAGGTTACTTCCGATTTTAGATGATACGTTGGCGAAATACGACAATATTGAAATTGTCCATGAAGATATATTGAAAGTCGATTTAGATACCGCAATACAGAAATACTTCGATTCGCATTTACATATCCATGTCGTCGCTAATTTACCTTACTACATTACGACGCCGATATTAATGAAAATATTACAACAAAAATCGCCGATAAAGAGTATTACCGTCATGTTGCAAAAAGAAGTTGCTGAAAGAATGGCTGCTCCTCCAAATACAAAACAATATGGTTCATTATCGATCGCTGTACAATATTATACAGAAGCTAAAATATTAATGGACGTGCCGAAAACTGTATTTATTCCCCAACCTAACGTCGTATCCAGCGTGTTAAAACTCGAAAAAAGAGACTGCCCAGTCGTTGATGTAAAAAATGAAGATTTATTTTTTGACATCGTTCAGGCGAGTTTTGCCCATAGACGGAAAACGATTAGAAATAATTTAGTATCGTATTTTAAAAAAACGTACGAAAAGGAATTGATTGAAAACATTTTGACAGATGCTCAAATAGATGGAAATCGTCGAGGTGAGTCGCTAACAATTGATGAATTTGCTCGTTTAGCAAATGAATTTTATCGTCAGACGCGGAAGCAAAACCACTCAAATCAGATTAAATAAATCGGCTTTTACGGGTTATGATAATAATGAAAAATTAGTTAAAAATATTGACTTTATAAATGTAGTCTTGTTATAATAATAATTTTTACTTGACTATTAACGAAATGTATGGTAACATGTACATAGTGAGGTGGAGTCTTAGTGAAAACAATAATGGAAATAAAAAAAGGTCTTGAAGGTCGAATTGGAGAGCGTTTAGAACTTACTGCAAACGGCGGTAGAAGAAAAACGATCATTAGATCAGGAGTTTTGTCAGAGACGTATCCATCTGTGTTTGTTGTAGAATTAGACAAGGATGAAAATGCATTTGAACGAGTTTCTTACAGTTATGCCGACGTGTTAACAGAAGCGGTAGAACTTAACTTTTTAGATGATATAGAGAAAAAAGCCGAGTAGTAAACTACATACGTTTACTACTCTTATTTTTTTCAAAAAAATAACACGTTTCAACGATGAAATTTGAAGCAAAATAAAAATGTCGTAAGAAATCTTAACAGAAAGGAGATGATCTTTCATGGCTAGAAGACGTGGAATCATGTCGGAACGATTGAAAGAAGAAATTGCCAAGGAGTTAGGATTTTACGACACTGTGCAAAAAGAGGGATGGGGCGGAATTAAAGCTCGTGACGCTGGTAATATGGTAAAACGTGCAATTGAAATGGCAGAAGAAAATTTGAAAAAGTAGGATAAATTCTATCCTCATATTGAAAGAAGCTAGGTGGAAAACTTAGCTTCTTTCTTATGATCGAATGCATGTTTTATCGTTGTTTACATATATAAAGAATACAATGAATTTACTTATCCGAATCAAAGGGATAAATTTCTTTCGTTTTTTTACACGATATGAATGAAAAATACCCCTTTATTCTGTTATCATATTCAATATGGGGTGATGTAATGAATTCACAATTTCAAAAACAAGTTGATTTGTTTAAACGTGTAAGTAAACGATTTGTGATCTTAACGTTTTCGATCATCGCATTCATCGTGATCCTCTATGTCGCTTTTCAAATATATACGAACTATATTTGGATGGATACGCTAGGGTTTAGTACGATTTATACGACGATTTTATCGAGTAAAGTGTTGCTCGGACTTTCTGGATTTATCTTATTTTTCTTATTAACTTTCGGAACTTTATATTGGATACGATTAAGTTATTTAAATCAATTTACTCCAGTCCAATTGCCGGCTTTCATTGTAAATAAAAAGCCATCTTTTTTCCTTATCGCTTTCGGTTCGTTTTTAGTCGGTATTTTGGGGAGTTTGATCGTTCAAGGGATCGGTTGGGAACCAACATTAAAATTGTTCAACTATGCTCCTTTCGATAAAGAAGATCCCTTTTTCGGAATGGACATTTCCTTTTATATTTTTGTGTTACCGTTTATTCAATTCATCATTTATACACTGCTAAATTTGTTTATCTTTTTCTTAATCGTTCAGATCGGTGCTTATTCAGCTTTTAGACTATACCGAATCAACCGGTATGCACAAGTTCATTTAGCGACGACTTTTGCAGTGATCGGACTTTTATTAGCGAGTATCCATTATCTCGGTCGTTATGAAACTTTGCTTTCTAACAACGTAAATATTTTTCAAAAGAGTGTCGTCCATGGGCTCAGCTATACGGATGAATTAATCAACCTTCCGAAATCATATATTTTAGCGGCTGCAGCGATTATCGCGACAATTTGGATCGTAATTTCATTATTTAGAGGGAACATTCAATCTAGTTTTAAGCCGATAATTATTTATATCGCACTTATTATTATCGGGCAACTTGCTTCAATAGGTGTGCAAACATTTATCGTGTCACCGAACGAATTTGCAAGAGAAGAGCCTTACTTGGAACATAATTTACAGTTTACCCGAGCTGCATATGGATTAGATGATATCGAAGTGAAAGAAAATCCAGGTAATATGTCGCTTGATGCTGATATGATTGAACGAAACGAACTTACGATTGATAATATTCGTTTGAACGATGCAAGACCGTTACTTGATATTTACAATCAATTACAAACATTTAGAACGTATTATAAGTTCAACGATATCGATATCGATCGTTATGAAATTGACGGTGAATATGAACAAGTATTTATCGGTGCGCGCGAATTAAGTACGGTAGATTTGCCTGAACAAGCGCAAACGTGGGTAAACAAAAATTTGCGATATACACACGGTTATGGAGTCGCGATGAGCCATGTCAACAAAGTGACCGCACAAGGACAGCCGGAATATATGTTAAGAAATATTCCTGTAGATGGTGTATTAAATATTGAACGTCCACAAATTTACTTCGGCGAGGAAGATTACCCGAATGTCATCGTGAAAACGAAAGTAGATGAATTTGACTATCCGACTGGAGAACAAAATGAAACGAACCGTTATGAAGGAGATTTAGGAATTCCTCTACAAGGGCTAAACAAACTGTTATTCGCAATCAAAGAAGGTTCGATTCGAATTCTCGTCTCAGATCAATTAACGAGTGAAAGTCAACTGTTAAAAACACGTAATATTAAAGATCGTGTAAATGAAATTGCACCGTTTTTCACCTATGACAATGACCCGTATATTTTCGTAAGAGACGACGGATCACTCTCATGGATGATCGATGCTTATGTAACTGCTGAAAATTATCCTTATTCAGAGAATTTTTCGGGGAACAACAATTATATTAGAAATTCTGTGAAAGTAACGGTTGATGCATATACCGGAGAAGTGAATTTCTATATCGTTGATCCTGACGATCCATTAGTGCAAACGTATAAAAATATCTTTCCTGATCTGTTTACGGAAGAAATTCCTGAAGACGTAAGAGCTCATTTCCGTTATCCTGTCGACTTATTTAAAATTCAAACGGCGGTTTACGGGACGTACCATATGTCGAATTTAGAAGTGTTTTATAACCGTGAAGATTATTGGGAATTCCCGACAGAGAAATATTTTAACGAAGATATTGAGATGGATCCGTATTATATCACGATGAAACTTCCTGAAAATGACGAAGAAGAGTTTATTTTAATGCGTCCTTACACACCGAAAAATAGGCAAAACATGATCGCGTGGATCGGTGTTCGCAACGACGGCGATCATTACGGGGAAATTTTCATTCATCGTTTCCCGAAACAGAAAAATATATACGGACCACAACAAATTGAAAACCGGATTAACCAAGATAGTTATATTTCCCAGCAATTGAACTTATGGTCTCAAGGTGGCTCAGAAGTGATCCGTGGAAACTTGCTCGTCATCCCTCTTGAAGATACGGTTCTTTATGTCGAGCCAGTGTATATCGAATCTTCCAATGAAACGTCATTACCTGAAGTGAAACAAGTGATCATGGCGTACGGTGATTACATCGTTATGGAAGAAACGTTCGATAAGTCGTTAGAAAAAATATTAACTTATGTAGAAAATGGCGTAAGACCACCTGCTACACAAGAAGAGGGGGCAGACCAAAAAGAACTTGATGATGAAGGTCAAATCGAAGAACCGATACTGAATGCTGAAGAATTGTTACAAGAAATTAGTACGCTCTTTGACCAATATCAAAAAGCTCTCTCCGAAGGAAATTGGACAGAAGCAGGAGAAATCATGGAAGAGATAGAGCGCAGATTGAATCAATAAAATACTCCGTTCACATAAAGGACTATCAGAAATGACTGTTCTGATAGTCCTTTATTCATGAAACTTGCTGATTTACGAATGAATTGCTATATTATTTGAAGAATATTCGGATTTAGAGGTGAAGGTATGAAACGTAGCGAACGGTTAGTCGGTTTAACTAACTTTTTCTTAGATCATCCACAACAGTTAATTCAATTGTCTTTTTTTTGTGAACGATATGAAGCATCGAAATCATCGATTAGCGAAGATTTAGATATCATTAATAAAATGTTCCAACAAGAAGGGATCGGTTATTTAGTGCGACACGCAGGTGCTGCAGGTGGGGTACAGTATATTCCGAATTTCGCGAAAGAAAAAAGTTTAAAATTTATGATGGATTTATGTACGAAACTGCAAGAACCTTCACGTATATTGCCGGGCGGTTACTTATATATGAGCGATTTATTAGGTGATCCGAATATCGTGAAAAAAATTGGTAAAACGTTCGTGTCAGCGTTTCAACATAAAAAAATCGATGCAGTTGTAACGGTCGAGACGAAAGGAATTCCGCTAGCTTATGCTGTTGCTGAATATTTAAATGTACCAACCGTCATCATTAGAAGAAATTTACGGGTAACAGAAGGCTCATCTGTTAGCATTAATTATGTTTCTGGTAGTTCACATCGAATTCAAACGATGGTTTTACCGAAACGTAGTTTACAGGAAGGTTTACACGTATGTATCGTAGATGATTTTATGAAAGCTGGTGGCACAGTGACAGGTATGATCAACTTATTACAAGAGTTTAATGCGACTGTCGAATGCATCGGTGTGTTTGCCGAAGCGGAAGATGACAATAAAGAACGTCTAGTCGATCAATACACTTCGCTCGTAAAAGTATCACACGTCGATACGAAAAATAAAAAAATCGTCGTAAAACCAGGTAGTTTTTATGAAAATATTAAAAATAAGTAACAAAAAGCTAACAATTCTGCTAAAAAATATTTATTTTTTTAAAATTTTAGCAGGATTTTTTTATTTTATGTTGAATTAATTATATAAAGCTTCAAAACTTCAAAGGTGGTGAAATAACATGGAAGTAACTGATGTCCGATTACGACGTGTTAGCGCGGAGGGTAAAATGCGGGCAATTGCTTCAATTACATTTGATGACGAATTCGTTGTACATGATGTAAGAATTATTGATGGAAATAATGGGCTGTTTGTTGCGATGCCATCAAAGCGTACATCGGACGGGGAATTCAGAGACATTGCTCACCCGATCAATTCAAAAACGCGTGCAAAAATTCAAGAGGCTGTTTTGAAAGAATATGAATCGAGAGAGAGCACTGAGTCGAACGTATTACATTACGAAGGCGCAGGTGCATCATAATAAAAAAAATAAAAAAGACTAATTTTATGATAAAAATTAGTCTTTTTTATTTTTTTCATAAGGGTATTCATGTTATTTTTTTGCGCAAAATAATGCATTTATTATACTTACCCGTTATGCTTGAATTCACTACATGTTTAAGTTATCATTTTATAATGGAGTAGTTACGATTGGAGGTTAATGGATGAATAAAAGGTACGCTGTCGTGTTAGCGGCGGGGCAAGGAACGCGAATGAAATCAAAGCTTTATAAAGTACTTCATCCAATTTTTGGATCGCCCTATGATTAACATGTATTACAATGCACTTACAACCGAGCAACATAGATACATTAGTTACAGTTGTAGGTCATGGTGCAGAAGATGTCCAGATAGCGATTGGTGATGATAGTGAATTTGCCCTTCAAGAAGAACAACTTGGTACTGCCCATGCTGTATTACAAGCAGAACCATTGCTTAAAGGAAAAAAAGGCACAACGATGGTAGTTTGTGGAGATACACCTTTAATTACGAGTGAAACATTTCGTAAATTATTTGAATATCACGAAAATACGCAAGTCGAAAGCTACCATTTTAACGACAGAAATGGATGATCCTACTGGATATGGACGAATCATTCGAAATGCAAATGGTGATGTTGAAAAAATTGTTGAACATAAAGATGCAAATGAAGAAGAAAAATTAGTAAAAGAAATAAATACAGGAACGTACTGCTTTGATAATGAGGCGTTATTTCAAGCGTTAAAAAAGGTCAACAATAATAATGCACAAGCAGAATATTATTTACCTGACGTGATTGAAATCTTAAAAAACAAGGCGAGAAGGTAAGCAGCATATGTTACAGAAGATCGTGAAGAAACGATAGGGATCAATGATCGAGTTGCATTAGTAGAAGCAGAAAAAATAATTAAAAGAAGAATTAATGAAACACATTTACTTAATGGTGTAACGATAGTAGATCCAGACAATACGTATATTGGACCAGATGTAACGATTGGTCAAGATGTCATTATATATCCTGGGACAATCATTAAAGGGAGCTACCGAAATTGCGATTCAGATGCAATAATTGGCCCTAACACTGAAATTGTAAACTGTTCAATCGGTGAAGGGACTGTCATTAGACAAAGTGTCGTATTGGATAGTAAAATTGGCAAAGATGTTAATGTTGGACCTTTTGCACATATTCGACCAGAAACAGCTGTTGGTGACGATGTAAGAGTTGGAAATTTTGTAGAACTGAAAAAATCGGTATTAGGAGATAGACGAAAGTACCACATTTAAGTTATATAGGTGATGCGAATTTGGTAGCGATATTAATATCGGTTGTGGTACGATAACAGTAAATTATGATGGAAAAAAGAAACATATCACTACGATAGAGGATGATAGCTTTTATCGGGTGTAATTCAAATTTAATTGCACCTGTTACGATTAAAAAAGGCTCTTTTGTAGCGGCTGGATCGACGATTACGGACGATATTCCAGAAGATTCATTAGCAATTGCAAGGTCAAGTCAAACGACTAAAGAAGGATACACATCAAAAAGATCAAAATAATAATTCTGGAGGGCATCATCTCATGTCATCAGGATATAATGATGAATTCTTTAAACTATTTACTTTAAATTCAAACAGAAAATTAGCAGAAGAAATTTCAGAATATATCGGTATTTCTTTAGGTAAATGTACAGTTTCTAATTTTAGTGATGGAGAAACACAAATTAATATTGAAGAAAGCGTCCGTGGTTGTGACGTGTTATATCATTCAATCAACCTCAGACCCTGTAAATGAAAATTTAATGGAACTACTCATTTTAATCGATGCTTTAAAACGTGCTTCAGCAACTTCCATCAACATCGTCATGCCGTATTACGGGTATGCGAGACAAGATCGTAAAGCTCGTTCTACGAGAACCGATTACAGCAAAATTAGTAGCGAATTTGTTGGAGACGACAGGAGCGACTCGGGTCGTTGACATTAGATTTACACGCTCCGCAAATTCAAGGATTTTTTGACATTCCAATCGATCACCTCCAAGGTGTTCCGATTTTATCCGATTATATAAAAGATAAAAATCTAGATGATATCGTCGTTGTTTCACCAGACCATGGCGGTGTAATTCGTGCACGTCGTATGGCGGATCGTTTAAAAGCACCGATTGGGATTATCGATAAGCGCCGTCCTAAACCGAACGTAGCGGAAGTGATGAACATTATTGGGGACGTCGAAGGAAAAACAGCGATCATCATCGATGATATTATCGATACTGCTGGAACGATGCAACTTGCTGCTGATGCTTTAATTGAAAAAGGAGCGAAAGAAGTTTATGCTTGTGCGACCCATCCTGTACTTTCGGGTCCAGCGATTGAGCGAATTCAAAATTCGCAAATTAAAGAACTCGTCGTAACGAATTCGATCCAACTTCCTGAAGAGAAACAAATCGATAAAATTACACAATTGTCTGTTGCCTCTCTAATTGGAGAAGCAATTATTCGAATTCACGAAGACCAATCCGTAAGTATTTTATTCGATGACTAAATAAACAATTGGAGGAAAAGACAATGGCTATCACTTTAAAAGCGAAAAAGCGTGAAAATTTATCTCGTAGTACAACGAAACAATTACGGAAAGATGGATATATTCCAGGGGTTGTTTACGGTAAAAGTCAAGAGCCGATTACAGTTAGTGTAAACAATATAGACTTAATAAAAACGATTAGAGACGAAGGACGTAATGCGATCATTTCGCTTGAAATCGAAGATGAAAAGCCAGTCGATGTCATGGTGCATGACTATCAAAAAGAAATTGTCAAAGATGACATTATCCACGTTGACTTTTTCGCCGTCGATATGGCTGAAGAAATGGACGTTCAAGTACCAGTGCGAATTGAAGGCGAAGCAATTGGAGTAAAAGAAGGTGGCGTATTACAACAACCTATATTCGAATTACAAGTACGTGCAAAGCCGGCTGATATTCCAGAAGAAATTACTGTGGATGTTACAAACTTGAATATCGGAGACAGTTTAGCTGTTCAAGACATTGAAAAAACAGGAAATTACGAAATTTTAGATGATCCTGAAACGACAGTTGTTGTTATTTTAGCTCCTGATACAGATGATGTGGAAGCTGATACAGATGTAGATGAAAGTATTGAACCTGAATTAGTCGGAGCGAAGGACGACGAAGAAGAACAAAAATAAAAATTCTTTTTCATAGAACCCTCCTAATGTAATATTGTATTAGGAGGGCTTATTACATTGGATAAAAATGGGGAGTAACAATGAAGTGTATCATCGGATTAGGAAATCCTGGTAAAAAATATGAAAAAACGCGCCATAATATTGGTTTTATGGTGATCGAAGAATTGGAAAATCGTTTATCGTTCGGTTTAAATAAACATAAATTTAAATGTGATTATGAAATTGAAACGTTCAACGGGGAAAAAATTTTATTCGTTCGACCTCAAACATTTATGAATCTTTCTGGTGAAGGTGTCAAACCTTTATTGGACTATTACAAAGTAGAAGTCGATCACGTATTAGTCATTTACGACGATTTAGATCTTCCCGTCGGAAAAATTCGTTTAAGACAAAAAGGTGGTCATGGTGGTCATAACGGAATTCGTTCGCTCATTGACCATTTAGGGACGAAAGATTTTAAACGGTTGCGAATCGGCATCGGTCGCCCTACCGACCGAACGCCTGTTGTTAACTATGTGTTACAACCATTTTCTCAAGCGGAACGAACAGATGTCGAAAAAGCAATTCAAAAAGCTGCTGACGCTTGTGAAGCGTGGTTTACAAAACCTTTCGATGAAGTGATCAATAATTTTAATCGCTAACAGCATAAATTAACATAGCTATTGAATAATTTACACTCCTTTCGGACAAACTTTTAACGACTTAAAATTGTTTGTTTCGAGGAGGTTTATTCAAGCGTGTCGATCGTGTATAAATGTAGACATTGTGGGCATACAATTGGGAAGTTAGATCATCAAGTCGTGACGACTTCGATGTTAGGATGGGATAAATTGACTCCTCAAGATAAGCAGAGGATGATTCAATATAAAGAAAACGGAGATGTGCACATTCAATCGATTTGTGAAAACTGTGAAGATTCATTACGACAACATCCTGATTATTATGAATTAGAATATTTCCTGCAATAAGTATGAGTGAAAGCGCATAAGAAAAGCTTTGGTTCCATGCCAAAGCGTTTTTGCGCTTACTTGTGATGTCTTTTAGATGAAGTATTTTTCGAACAAATTTATCATGATAGATTATTGATTGCATAAATAGGATATATTAGGGGGTACAAAATAATGAATGCAATTTTTCCAATATTTAAGAGAAAAGGAAGATATTAAATCGATTATCGATGGAATATCTTTAGGATTAAAAGAACAACTCGTTGCTGGACTATCAGGGACGGCAAGGAGCTTTTTGGTTTCAGTCATTGAACGTGCACAAAAGAAAAAGACGTTAATCATTACACATCAATTACTTCATGCACAACAGTTGTATGATGATTTGATAGAATTTTCAGACAGTCCTCATATATATTTATATCCGGTCAATGAAATGATCGCTGCTGAAATGGCGATCGCTAGTCCTGAATTACGCGCAGAAAGGATAAGAAGTTTGACGAGTTGGTTAAAAGCAGATAGCGGAATATTAATTGCTCCAATCGCGGCATTAAAAAAGAATGTACCCCCTCTATCCTATTGGAAAGATTACCAAATTCAAATAACAGATGGAAGCACGCTTGAATTAGAACAATCTATTTCTAAATTAGTAGAAATGGGTTATGAAAGGACGGATATGGTTACTTCTCCGGCTGAGTTCAGTGTCCGTGGCGGGATTATCGATATATACCCTATTACAGAAAAATATCCGATCCGCATCGAATTGTTCGACGATGAAATCGATTCTATCCGTTATTTTGATGCAAGCACACAACGTTCATTAGAAAAAATTTCTTCAGTAACAATCGGTCCTGCCAAAGAACTTCTGCTCACAGAAGAAGATATGCTCCGTGGAAGTGAAAGGGTAGAAAAAGCACTACTTGTTGCTTTAAAGAAAATGAAAGCATCGAAAGATAAAGAGCAGTTAATCGAAACGATCGAATATGATATCGCTCGATTAAAAGATGGGGAAACATTCCAAGGAATGTATAAATATAGCGAATATTTTTATGACGATGTTAGTAGTTTATTAGATTATTTGCCGCAAGATGGACTGATTATTTTCGATGAAATGGGGAGAATCCAGAATCTGCTCAACAATTAGATAAAGAAGAAGCGGAATTGTACACATCGTTGTTAGAACAACATCAGGCGATACCGGGAATGAAATTTTCGTTCGATTGGCCGACGATTAAGGAAAAGTTTCAACAACAAAGAATATATATGTCGGTATTTTTGCGCCATATACCTAATACACAGCCTGAAAATATTGTCAACTTATCTTCACGTGCGATGCAAGAGTTTCACGGACAGATGCCATTATTTAAAAGTGAATTAGAACGTTGGAAAAAATCGAATTTCTCGGTCGTCATTTTAACTGCAAATAAAGAGCGCGCTGAAAAAGTCCAATCGATACTCTATGATTATGGAATGGAAGTACCGATTCAACAGCCTGGAAATCTCGTATTTCCGCTTACAAATCCAGTCATTACGATCGGGAATATTCGTGCTGGGATTGAACTTCCTTTACACAAAATCGCGATGATAACTGAGAATGAGTTGTTTAAAAAGAAACAAAAGCGCTTAAAGAGAAGACATCACATTACGAATGCCGAACGAATAAAAGACTATCAAGAGTTAAAAATCGGTGACTATGTCGTCCACCGTAATCACGGTATCGGGAAATATTTAGGAATCGAAACGTTGAAAGTAAATGATCTTCATAAAGATTATTTACTCATCAAATATTCTGGCGATGATAAACTATACGTGCCAGTAGACCAAATTGATTTAGTGCAAAAATATGTTGGTTCTGAAGGGAAAGAACCTCGTCTATATAAATTAGGTGGAACGGAATGGGCGAAAGTAAAACGGAAAGTTCAGTCATCTGTCGAAGATATCGCCGACGAATTGATCGAAATTTATGCGAAAAGACAGACGCAAAAAGGATATGCTTTTTCGAAAGATACTGAATTACAGGAAGAGTTCGAACATGCATTTCCGTATCAGCCGACAGAAGATCAGTTAAGATGTATTGAAGAAATAAAACGCGATATGGAATCACCTAAACCGATGGATCGATTATTATGTGGTGACGTCGGTTATGGAAAGACAGAAGTGGCAATCCGGGCGATTTTCAAAGCAGTCATTGAAGGAAAACAAGCGGCAGTACTAGTACCGACGACGATTTTAGCACAACAACATTATCAAACGATGCAAGAAAGATTTCAAGATTACCCTGTAAATATTGGCTTATTAAGCCGTTTTCGAACGAAAAAGCAACAAAATGAAACGATCGCTGGGTTGAAAAACGGAACAGTTGACATCGTTATCGGCACACATCGTTTGTTATCTAAAGATGTAGTATTTAAAGATTTAGGGTTATTAGTCGTCGATGAAGAGCAACGTTTCGGGGTAAAACATAAAGAAAAAATTAAAAAAATAAAAACGAACGTCGACGTGCTAACGCTTACTGCAACGCCGATACCACGTACACTTCATATGTCGTTACTAGGAATTAGAGATTTGTCGATCATCGAAACGCCACCAGAAAACCGTTTTCCAGTACAAACTTATGTCATTGAATATAATCCTGCGTTCATCAAAGAAGTGATCGAAAGAGAACTCGCTCGCGGCGGGCAAGTATTTTTTCTATATAACCGTATCGATAGTATTGAAAAGATCGCTAGAGAAATTGATGAACTCGTCGAATCTGCTAAAATCGCCGTCGCCCACGGCAGAATGAACGAAACAGAACTTGAAAATGTCATGTTCAGCTTTCTTAGAAGGTGAAAGCGATGTGTTAGTTAGTACGACGATCATTGAAACAGGCGTCGATATCCCGAATGTAAACACGTTAATCGTCTATGACGCTGACCATATGGGTTTAAGTCAACTATATCAACTTCGCGGCCGTGTCGGCAGATCAAACCGAGTCGCTTACGCTTATTTTACGTACCGTAAAGATAAAATTTTATCAGAAGTTGCTGAGAAACGATTACAAGCGATTAGAGAATTTACCGAATTAGGTTCAGGCTTTAAAATCGCGATGCGTGATTTATCGATTAGAGGCGCGGGAAATATATTAGGTGCTGAACAACACGGATTCATGGATTCTGTAGGATTTGACCTCTATACGCAAATGTTAAAAGAAGCGATCGACTCAAGGAAACTTGGGAAACCTGTTGAAGCGGTACAACCTTTTAATCCAGAGTTAAATGTAATTGTCGATGCGTATATTCCTGATGAATATATTGAAGATGAAAAACAGAAAATCGACGTTTATAAACGTTTTCAATCATTTGAAACAGAATCGGATATTAGAGATTTACAAGATGAGTTGATCGATCGTTTCGGCGATTACCCAGAAGAAGTAGATAAACTGTTTTTAGTGTCGTATTTAAAAATGGTGGCGAAAAAAGAAAGAGTCGAGGTGATCAATGAAGAAAAAAAGCAAACGGAATTAATTTTAGAAGAAGAAAGAAGTTTAAAAATCGACGGTTCTAAATTATTCGAGTTGGCAAGTACCTACGGAGACAATATACAGTTAGGTACAGTCGGAAACAAGTTGAAAATTATTTTTACATGGGAAGATGAATGGTACAGAGAAAAGTACGAATATATCGGTAAATTTATTGAACAGTTACAACATGTCAATCAACAAGAAGTCGAGAAACAGAGTGAACGAGTCGACACGTAACAAAAATATTCATTTTTTACTACTTCACAAGTATATGTTGGAGAAACTTGTTAATGAACGAATAAAAATCCTTTATAAATGTATAGTTCTACGCTGTTGAATCATACTAAAAGAAACATAGAGGTTTATTTCACTTTTTAAAGGAACTAAATATCATATTTCTTTTAGTACTAAAACAGAATGTGAGGTTGTAAAGAATGAAGGCTACAGGTATAGTTCGACGTATCGATGATTTAGGAAGAGTTGTCATACCGAAAGAAATTAGACGTACGTTACGAATTCGCGAAGGCGACCCGTTAGAAATCTTTGTCGCCCGTGAAGGTGAAGTTATTTTAAAAAAGTATTCTCCAATTAGTGAACTAGGTCATTTTGCAACGGAATATGCGGAGGCACTATACGATTCACTACATTTTCCTGTATTCATATGTGACCGGGATGAGGTCATCGCAGTAAGCGGAGAATCTAAAAAAGACTATTTGAATAAAAGTATCGGTGCAGATTTAGAAGAAGCGATTGAAAGTCGGACGAATGAATTAGTTAGTGATAAAAAGACTGTTGAAATTATTCGCGGCAACGAAGAAGAGCTCGAATCTTACACAGTCAGTACAATTATCGCGAATGGAGACCCGATCGGTTGTGTCGTCGTCATATCAAAAGACGGCGAGCGATTGACGGAAGTGGAACAGAAAGTCGCTGAAACAGCAGCCAACTTTTTAGGAAAACAAATGGAATAAAAAGATGAAGACAAGGCGGTTTATCACGCCTTGTTTTTATTTATCTACATATTCAATGCACGAAAAAAGTAAGGATAACTACTATGTTATAATGGTTATATTGTTACGAGTATGTAAGATGTCTAGGTGGATTAAATGATGAAACCAACTTCGAAACATGTAGTGCGCGGGGCGCTTGTTTTAACGATTGCAGGATTGATTAGTAAAGTGCTCAGTGCAACTTATCGCATTCCGCTACAAAATTTAACTGGTGATGTAGGTTTTTACATATATCAACAAGTGTATCCGTTTATCGGAGCAGCGATGATCTTATCTTTGTACGGTTTCCCCGTAGCTGTTTCGAGTTTAGCAGTGGAGACGAAGCGTTCGGGACGAGCCTTTACATTGCGACATTTTTTTATACCTGTGTTTGTCGTCCTTTTCGTCATAAATGGAGCTGCTTTTTTCATCATCTTTTTAGGAGCACCAGTGATCGCACAGCTTAGTGGTGAACCGACTTTTACATCGCTTTACCGTACGGTTGCGTTTCTTTTTTTATTCGTTCCAATCATCGCTTTATTGCGAGGTGCGTTTCAAGGTACAGGAGATATGGCACAAACGGCTTATTCGCAAATGATCGAACAGGTCGTTCGTGTCATCATCATTATCGGAGCTTCATATTTAGTTTTCTCTAAAGAGCTACATGTGAACGATATTGGATTCGCTGGCATTTTCGCTTCAATAGCTGGTTTCATCGTTATTATCGTATATTTGCTGTATCAATTTTTTAAAAGTAACATTTACGAACGTGAAAAAAAGTTAGAAGATAGTATTCGGTGGAAATATGTTTTTTCGACTTGTATGACGCTTGGGATCGCCGCTTCATTGAATCAACTAATTTTAATTTTCATCCAGTTTGCTGATGTACTTACATTAGTGCCAAATTTAATTGAACATGGTTTCACGATGCTCGAAGCGAGAGAGTGGAAAGGTATTTTTGATCGTGGTCAACCGTTAATCCAGTTCGGTGTCGTGTTTGGTTCATCGTTCGCACTTGCCCTTATACCAGTGATAACACAACATGATTATCACTTAAAGCAGACGAATTTACGTACGATTCAAGATGCTCTTTCTTTAAGTTTCTATCTCGCATCTGGTGCAACGATCGGATTAATTTGTATTTTACCGGAAGCGAATTTATTGCTTTTTATGGATCAAAAAGGAACATTCAGTTTACAAGTTCTCGTCGTCAGTATATTAATTACATCAGTTGCAATTACGTGCAGTGCAATTTTATTAAGTCGGCGACAATGGAAAAGAATATTAATTGCAATCGTGTTCATGTTCTTTGTGAAATATTTGCTTAACGAGTTGCTCGTACCATCCTTCGGTATTACTGGTAGTAGTGTAGCGACAATTTTAAGTTTACTCGTATTTTTGTTTATTATTTTTCACAAACTGAAAGACGTTCGATTCGTTCGCGCAGTCCGTTGGAAAGCATATATGATCGCAACGTTCGGAATGACAGTATATTTACTCATCATGAAAACGACGATTTATCCGTTGTTACAGTTATCGAGGATCGGTTTATTATGTTACGTTTTGTTCATCGTTGTATGTGGAGCTTTCATCTATCTCATTTTACTTCTACGTTACGATGCTTTTTCGACTAGACAAATTAGTAATTTGCCATTATCATCCTTCTTACTGACATTAAAAAAATATGTTAAAACGATAATTACTTGGAGGAAAAGATGACGAATAAAATTGAGATTATCGGTTTAGGTGCAGGTGATATTGAACAACTTCCGCTCGGTATATATCGTAAACTTCACAGCGAGGAGCGCATCGTTTATACGAGAACAATCGCTCATCCAGTGATAGGAGAGTTACAAGCTGAAGGAGTCCGTTTTCACGCTTTTGATGCGATGTATGAAAAACACGATGATTTTGAAACAGTTTATGAAGAAATCGCCATGTATTTATTGGAACTTGCGAAAAGCGAATCGATTTTGTACGCTGTTCCTGGGCATCCTTTATTAGCGGAAAAAACGGTACAATTGTTGCTGGAACAAGATGATGTTAAAGTCGATATCGTTGGCGGCAATAGTTATTTAGACGATTTATTTACAGCTTTAAAAATCGATCCTATAGAAGGGTTTCAATTTATCGATGCTACTTCGTTTACGCGGGAAAATTTAAATTTTACAAACCATATTATTTTTTGCCAAGTGTACGATCAATTTATCGCATCTGAAGTAAAATTGACGTTGTTAGAAGACTTGCAGGCAGACTATAACATTAAAATTGTTGAAGCGGCCGGTACGAAAGATGAAAAAGTACAAACGATCGAATTGCAAGATCTCGATCGCGTCGCAAAGACGAGTAATTTACTTTCTGTGTATGTTCCACCGGTTCCGAAAGAAGAGTTGAAACATCAGTTTGACACGTTGCGTTCCATCGTAAAAACATTGAGAGGACCGGATGGTTGTCCGTGGGATCGAAAACAAACTCATGAAAGTCTTCGAGAATATGCGATTGAAGAGGTTTACGAATTAATTGACGCTATAAACCGTGGAAATGATGAAGATATCGTCGAAGAATTAGGAGACGTATTGTTGCAAGTGATGTTACATAGCCAAATTGGTGAAGATCACGGCTATTTTACGATCGATGACGTCATTAAACGAATTTCGGAAAAAATGATTCACCGCCATCCGCACGTTTTCCACCCTGAAAAAGAGTGGAAAAGTTGGGATGAGCTGAAACGAGAAGAGAAAAAAATAGATGAAGAAACATCGATTTTAGATTATTCGTCACGCATGCACCCGCTCTCCTAGTAGCTTATAAGCTCCAAAAGAAAGCAGCGAAAGTCGGTTTTGATTGGCCCGATGTAAAACAAGTTTGGGATAAATTTGAAGAAGAATTGCGAGAATTTCGTGAAGCGTACGAAGCAAGTGATCAAGATGAGATGGAAAAAGAATTCGGCGATATTTTATTCGTACTTGCCAATATCGCGAAATTCCACCAAATAAATCCGGAAATTGCCCTCGGGAGAACGAATGAAAAGTTCATCGCTCGTTTTAAACAAATAGAACGTTCCGTCGCGGGAAAAGGGAAAAAATTGACAGATATGTCTTTAGAACAATTAGATTCATTTTGGGAAGAAACAAAAAGAAAGGAATGATTCAATGCGGCTCGATAAATTTTTAAAAGTTTCTCGGCTCATCAAACGTCGAACCCTTGCAAAAGAAATAGCGGAACAAAATCGAATCAAAGTGAATAATCATATAGCAAAGCCGTCTTATCAAGTTGAAATAGGTGATGAAATAGAAATCACATTCGGACAATCAATTGTCACAGTCAAAGTGACAGATGTAAAAGAACACGTCCGAAAAGAGGAAGCGAAGCAGTTATATGAAGTGATCAAAGAAGAAAAAATTAATAGAGATGAATAGTTCTAACCTTGTCCCTTCTTTCATAGATTAACATTAAGGAAGGTGACGAGAAGATGAATTATTATGAACGAGTTGAAAATATAACACCACAGCGCGAACATAACGTAAAAATTAATAACCGGAAAGATATAGAAATCAATGGGGTAAAAGAAATTGATAGTTTCGACAGTGAAGAATTTCTATTAGAAACGAATATGGGTTATTTAATTATTCGTGGAGAGAATTTGCAATTAAAAAATTTAAATGTCGAAGAAGGCGTCGTTCAAATCCAAGGGAGAGTGTATGAATTAAATTACGTCGATGAACAACAGCAGGAGGGAGCTAAAGGAATATTTAGCAAGCTTTTTAAATGACGTTAGATACGCAATTTTTAACGATGATTTCAATGGTCGTTGGTGGTATTTATTTAGGTTTAGCCAATGATACGTACCGTCGAGTGTCTGTAAGGTGGAAACATAAGTCGTTTTTAGTTTATCTGTTTGAAATTAGTTTTTGGCTTATTCAAACAGCGATATTGTTTTACGTGCTTTATCGAGTGAATTATGGCGAATTCCGGTTTTATATTTTTTTAGCAATACTTTTAGGTATTAGCATGTATGTCGTCATGTTTCAATCGTTGTATCGACGTGTACTCGAAATTATCATTCAAATCGCCACACAGACGGCAAAAACGATCGTTCGGACGGTCGAAGCGCTCATCATCGCACCGATCAAATGGTTGATCGCACTATGTATCACGGTCATCACATACACTATTTACATCGTCATCAAGATAGTTTCCTCCTTATTAAATATCGTCTTTTATCCGGTAAAGGTCACAGTCAAATGGCTCGAGAAATTATTGCCAGAAAAATTTTTAAAAAATGTTACCAAGTTTATCAAATTTTATAGTACAATATTATATAAACTAAAAAGAGCGGTAAAATCATTTGTTGCTAATAGGAGGTAACGAAGATTGACGAGACCGAATAAAACTGTTGCAAAAATTAGATCGGAATATATGAATCAATATCAACTTCAGCAAGAGAGAAACCGTCGGAGAAAAAAAGCGTTTGATCCAAAGACTCGTTTTGGCTGGGACGGCAATGGTGATCATTTTGGGGGTGATGATTTCTTACCACGTCAAACAACGTGCACTCTATTCTGAAAAGCTTGAACAATATGAAGAGCTTCAAGAAGAACTGTCGATTTTGGAACAAGAAGAAAAAGAATTGCGAGAAGAGATAGATTTACTTAACGATGAAGAGTATATTTTAGATATCGCGCGAACGAATTACTTCTTATCGAAAGAAGGCGAGCTGATTTTCCAAATTGAAGGCGAAGAAGAACGCCCTTATTGACATATAATTTTATAGTTCGTATACTAGTTTTAAGGAATATTTTAAAAAATCCAAGGAGGAGCATTTTTTTTATGTCGATTGAAGTAGGCAGCAAATTGCAAGGAAAAGTAACTGGAATCACTAATTTTGGAGCCTTTGTCGAACTCGAAAAAGGAAAGGTAGGCCTCGTCCATATTAGTGAAGTTGCTGACAATTATGTAAAGGATATCAACGACCATTTAGCGGTTGGCGATGAAATTAAGG
This sequence comes from uncultured Bacilli bacterium, assembly GCA_963766835.1. Taxonomy (GTDB): domain Bacteria; phylum Bacillota; class Bacilli; order Bacillales; family Amphibacillaceae; genus Pseudogracilibacillus. The sequence goes on along the minus strand of CAVYBX010000008.1, from coordinate 16,617 downwards.
TGAAAGTCATCAACGTAGAGAAAGATGGAAAGATTGGTCTCTCAATCAAAAAAGCGAAAGATAAATCTGAACGCCAAAATTCTCGTGAACGCGCGGAAAGTTTTGAGTTGAAAATGAGTCGTTTTTTAAAAGATTCGGAAGACCGTTTAGCCTCTTTAAAGAAGCATACGGAATCCAGACGTGGAGGTCGAGGTGCTAGAAGAGGGTAGCAATTGCTGTCTATATGATAATGCTCTGTTGTGTTGATAACAGAAGTAAGAAGAAAAGAAATAGAGCTGTCTTCGTTTGTCAGAAATCTGATAAACGTAGGACAGCTTTTTTAATGTTTAAAATGATCGCTCATGATAGCGGCGGAGGGAATCGAACCCCCGACCTCACGGGTATGAACCGTACGCTCTCGCCAGCTGAGCTACGCCGCCGTGAAATCAACAAAAATTATTTTACATGAAAACGTCGTTTTAGTCAATATGAGAAAAAGTTTTCAGTTATTTGACATATTCTTAAATGTTGATGAGTTTGTCGTATTCCGCACGTTTCCTCTAGTATGAATTTTTTATGCCCTTTGTGGGTTAAACGATTTGTGGAATTTTACGAAAACAAATGATATGAACTACCGAATATTTTGTCATTATCACCCATTATTAAAGATAAAGTCGAATGATTTATTAACTTCAGCAATAAAATTTGACAAAAAAAATAAATAGAATGTGATTTAATCATTATCACGATAACAATATGAGGAGGAAAAAATGTGGGACAAACTCTAAAGATAGAAAATGTATTAGAAAATAAACGGCGAAAGTGGAAGAAAACCTTTTATACGTTTCTAAAGGAGATTTTTATTGAAAAGCAATTACTGCTTTTTTTAGTCGGATTTTTGTTAGGAAGAGCTGTTATTTTATTTAATATTTCTCCTTTTGCGATCGCCTTTTTAGCGACCGCTTGGGCAATTTATCAAAAGCGAATGTTGGCGATGACATTGTTTGTCATCATCGGTGCGTTAACGTATTCTGTGGAACAAGCTATTTTTATTTCAGTAGCGATCACCGTCTTTTACGTATTAGGGCAGTTTTTGAAAGAACGGAAAAACATCCGTCTGTTAATGATGTTCGTATTTTTATCGACTGTTTCGACGCGACTATTTCTATATTCGTTGGGCGGCGAAATCTCTTTATATGAATGGTTACATATGTTCATTGAAGGAGTTCTCGGAGTTGTCCTCTTATTAATCTTTATGCAAAGTATTCCATTAATATCACTAAAAAGATATCAACCGGCATTAAAAAATGAAGAATTAGTTTGCATTATTATTTTATTAGCGTCTATCTTAACCGGATTTATCGGTTGGCAAATGTATGGCATTCAGTTAGAACATGTGTTTTCACGGTATATCGTACTTACGCTCGCATTTGTCGGTGGAGCGGCGATCGGTTCGACGGTAGGGGTTGTAACAGGACTCATTTTATCGTTAGCAAATGTTGTGAATATTTATCAAATGAGTTTGCTCGCATTTTCAGGGTTGTTAGGTGGATTATTGCAAGAAGGACGAAAACACGGTGTTAGCTTCGGATTGTTAGTCGGCACGTTTTTAGTCGGTATGTACGGAAATGCTGGCAACATCGCTCCGATGATGCTCGAAACGTTACTAGCCATTTTGCTTTTTTACTTAACACCTAGTCATTATATGAAACAAGTGGCTAAATATATCCCAGGTACGACAGAATATTCGTTAGAAGAAAGGAAATATTTGCAAAAAGTAAGAGATGTGACAGCACAAAGAGTTGAACAGTTTTCCGCTGTATTTGAAGCCTTATCAAAAAGCTTCATTCAGTCGACGGAAAAACCGAACGAAGACGATAAAATGAATGAAACAGACTATTTTTTAAGTTTAGTAACTGAAAAAACGTGTCAAAATTGCGTATTGAAAAAGAAGTGTTGGCAAGATCGTTTCGATGATACGTATCGCTTAATGGAAACGATGAAAGAAGAACTTATCGCTGCAAATGAAATAAATGTTGTAACGATGACAAAATTAGAAAATCATTGCGTTAAACCGAAACTAGTAATCGATGCGATGGTCAATGAAATATCGTTGTTAAAAATTAATAAACAGTTGAAAAAACAAGTTGCTGAAAGTAAAAAAATCGTTGCCGACCAATTAAAAGGCGTTTCAGATGTGATGGATAATTTTGCGAAAGAAATAATGAAAGAAAGGAAAGAACATGAAAAACAAGAAATTCAAATTATTCGAGCATTAAAACAACTCGATATTCATTTAGAAAAAATTGAAATTTATCAATTAGAAAAAGGCAATATCGATATCGAAATGTCGATCATCTTTTACGATTATCACGGCGAAGGTTCAAAATTGATCGCGCCAGTTTTATCGGAGATTTTAGAAGAACCGATCGTCGTCGTCGAAGAGGAAATTTCTCCATTTCCAAATGGGGTAAGTTTTTTAACGTTCAGTTCGGCGAAACAGTTCGTCGTCGAAACAGGGGTGGCTACTGCTGCAAAAGGGGGAGGATTAATCTCGGGTGATTCTTATACGACGATGGAGTTAGGAAAAGGAAAATATGCACTCGCGATTAGTGATGGGATGGGGAATGGATTAAGGGCAAGGGAAGAAAGCATGGAAACATTACGGTTATTGAAACAAATTTTACAAACAGGTATTTCCGAACAAGTCGCCATTAAATCGATTAATTCGATCTTATCTTTACGGACGACAGACGAAATTTTTGCAACACTTGATCTCGCGATTATTAATTTACATGATGCGACATTACGCTGTTTGAAAATCGGTTCATCTCCGAGTTTTATTAAACGGGGAAACGAAGTCATTCAAATTGAAGCGAATAATTTACCGATCGGCATTATTGAACATGTCGATTTGGAAACGGTTACGGATAGATTACAATCAGGTGATTTATTTATTATGATGAGCGATGGCATTTTTGAAGGTCCTAAACATGTCGTGAACAATGATGTCTGGTTACATCGAAAGATAAAAAATTTGAAGACTGACGATCCGCAAGAAGTTGCCGATTTATTATTAGAAGAAGTCATTCGTAGTGAAATGGGGGTCATTCGAGATGATATGACGGTCGTTGTCGCTAAAATTAAACGACACCGACCGAAATGGGCGACATTTCCAGTATTTTATACGGAAGCAAATTAATTTCCACTACCTTCCGAATCATGTTTCATGTATAGTTCCATTGTTTTTTGGCGAAGCTAAGACGGAGGAAAAGAGTGGTAACTATTGATGATTCGGGAGGTATAGAAATTGTCGAAGGGTACGTTAAGGCAAATTTTGCTCATTACAGATGGTTGTTCGAACAGCGGCGAAAATCCTGTTGAAAGTGCACGTCATGCTTTTAAAAATGGTATCACCGTCAATGTGATCGGAATTTTAGATGATGATCATACAGAAATGGACAGTAGTTTAGAAGAAGTGGAAGAAATTGCACATGCAGGTGGAGGCATTAGTCAAATCGTATATAAGGAAGATTTATCACAGACGGTACAAACTGTCACAAGACAGGCGATGTCACAAACATTACAAGGATTTGTCAATAAAGAGCTTGCGAATATTTTCGGTGAAGAACGTTCTTTAGAAGAAATCGAACCGGAAAAGCGCAGCGAAGTGATGGAAGTAGTGGAAGATTTAGGGGAAACTTGTAATTTAGAAGTGTTAATATTAGTAGATACGAGTGCAAGTATGCGCGATAAGTTGTTAACAGTAAAAGAAGCATTAATCGATCTATCGATGAATTTACACGCTAGAACTGGTGAAAATTTATTTTCTGTTTTTCAATTTCCGAGTAAACGACAAACAATTGAAATCGTTCACGACTGGACGAGTAAACTAAGTTCAATTTCGGTCATATTCCCAAAATTAATTTTAGGAGGGATTACTCCAACAGGTCCTGCGATACGTGAGGCGATGTATCAATTTAGTAAAATAGAGCTCAAAGGGAGCATATATCATGCAGAAGAGTATTCAGAAGACAGATGATTTGTTTTTAAAGCCAGGTACTACTATCGTCGGAAAATGGAATAAAAATACTTATACAGTAAAACGAAAAATTGGTGCAGGGATGATCGGGACAGTTTATCTTTGTCAAACGAATAAACGGTTCGTCGCCTTAAAAATAAGCAAACGAGCAATGTCTTTGACTACTGAAGTAAATGTATTAAAATCTTTAAATAAGGTTCAAGATAAACGTCTTGGACCTTTTTTATTAGACGTCGACGATTTTGAAGCAAAAAACGGAGAAACGTATTCGTTTTACATCATGGAATATATTCGCGGGACGAGTTTGGAGGCATTCGTGCGTCAAAATGGTTACGAATGGATCGGAGTATTTTTAGTACAAATATTAGAACAACTAGAAGAACTTCACAAAGCAGGTTGGGTTTTTGGGGATTTGAAAAATGATAATTTGCTTATTACTACCTCACCACCGACGGTTCGTTTTGTCGATGTCGGAGGTACGACGAAAATTGGACGTTCGATTAAAGAGTACTCTGAATTTTACGATAGGGCATATTGGTATTTAGGAACCCGTGAAGCGGAACCGAGCTACGATTTATTCGCGTTAGTAATGGTCATCTTAACGATATTTTATCCGAAACAATTTAAACGAACAGAACATGCGCGGCAACTTATTTTTCAAAAAATAGCTGCCGTTCCAGAATTAAAGCATTTTCGTCCTGTTTTATTCAAAGCAGTAGAAGGGAAATACAGCTACGCAAATGAGATGAAAGAAGAGTTGTTACAAAGATTAATGAAGCGGCAAACAGGGTATGATACAAACGAAAAACGAAAGATTCCCTACGTGATCGAAGCGCTTCTCATCATTTTCATCTCATGTATATATGCCGTTTTTTCATATCTACTATTTTAATGAAAGATATAGTTATATTGGGTGACAACGGAAACCGACTATAGGTATAATAAAAGTAGTTCAATAACGGTAAGGAAGATGAAATGGAAAATAAAGTAATATCTTTTTTAGAACGACACGAAATTTCATTACGAGATAAAACGATTTTAGTAGGTGTTTCAGGTGGTCCTGATTCGATGGCGCTACTTCATTTTTTACTTCAGTTAAAAAATGAGTGGTGCTTTAAACTAATTGTGATCTCTATCGACCATCAATTAAGAGGAGAGGAATCGGAAGCAGATATCGAATATGTGAGAAAAAGGTGTCAACAATGGGATGTACCATTTGTTGCAGTGACAGTTGATGTAAAAAAATATCAAAAACGAAATAAAGTAAGTACGCAAGTTGCAGCGCGGAAATTGCGCTATGAAGCTTTTTACGAACAGATGGAACGTTTCAACGGAGATTATTTAGCATTAGGACATCACGCAGATGATCAAGTCGAAACGTTACTTATGGCTGTCGTTCGAACGACGAATTTAAGCAGCTTATCCGGAATTCCGATGACACGACGCTTTGCTACTGGCGAAATTATTCGACCTTTTTTAGCAGTAACAAAATCTGAAATAGAAGAGTATTGTAAAAAATATCATATTCAACCAAAAATCGATCATACAAATTTAGATACGTACTATACGCGCAACTATTTTCGGAATGTTATCGTTCCAACATTAAAAGAGCGTCATCCAAATTTACATAAGACGATGCAACAGTTAAGTGAAACGTTACAAGAAGATGATCGTTACTTGCAACAAGAAGCGAAAAAAGTGTTTGAACGAGTCGTTCAATTAGATGTGAAACAGAAAAAAGCGGTTCTCTCGATAGAAATGTTGAAAGATTGTCCAGTCGCTTTACAAAGACGTGTATATCAATTAACATTAGACTATCTATATGATGAATTACCAAAACAATTAACGTATATGCACGAACAAATTTTTTTATCACTGTTGAAAGAACCTGCAAACAAAGTTGTCCATTTCCCCCAGAAATTACTTATTGAACGTTCATATGAAACCCTGCTCTTTTATTTTACCGAACATAAAGTGAGTGCTGATTCTTTTCAACAAGAGATAGAAAGCATTCCGGATCGTATCGTTTTACCGAATGGTGCGATTTTATCTATTACATATAGTAATGAACGTCCAGTGATAAAAGAAGATGTACATACTTATATTTGTTCTTTGAAGGAACTTTCCTTTCCGTTAGTCGTCAGGACGAGAAAAGCTGGCGATCGTATGCAAATAAGAGGGATGGATGGCAGTAAAAAGATTAAAGACATATTAATCGATGATAAAATCCCTCGTCAACAACGAAAAAATATATTTTTAATAGAAGACCATAATAAGGAAATTTTTTGGTTAATAGGTGTAAGAAAAGGAAAAAAGTATATGAAAGAAGAAGGACCGTATGTTTTATTTAAATACGTCCCTGACGAATAATTATTAGGAGGAAGCGATGCATAAAGATATTGAGAAAATTTTAATTACAGAAAAAGAAATTGCTGATAAATGTGTTGAAATTGGACGACAATTATCTGAAGAATACCGGGGGAAGTTCCCGTTACTCGTCGGAGTGCTTAAAGGTGCTACCTTTTTTATGTCTGATTTAGCGCGTCACATCGAAACACATGTTGAGCTAGACTTCATGGATGTTTCCAGTTACGGAAGCGGTACGAGATCTTCCGGAGAAGTGAAAATTTTAAAAGACCTTGATGCGAAAGTAGAAGGAAGAGACTTGCTCATCGTCGAAGATATTATCGATAGCGGGCTTACGTTAAGCTATTTAGTCGATCTATTTAAATATCGCAAAGCGAACTCGATAAAAATTGTGACATTGTTAGACAAACCTTCTGGAAGAACGGCTGACATTAAAGCGGATATTGTCGGGTTTGAAGTGCCGGACGCTTTCGTCGTCGGATACGGTTTAGATTACGATGAGAAGTACCGAAATTTGCCGTACATAGGGATTTTAAAGCCTGAAGTTTACAAAAGGTAATAATATTAAAAATGCGTGAACATAGAAGCAATTATTTGTATTCACAGTTTTTAGTATGTTACTATGGATTGTAGTTTTTTGCTTGGGAGGAGGTTTTTGTAAATGGACCGAGTTTTTCGGAACGTACTTTTTTATGCACTAATATTTCTCGTTCTAATCGGTGTAATAAGCTTGTTCAAAGGTCAAAACGAACAAGCTGAACAATATAATGTTCGCCAATTTATGGAAGCTTTAGAAAATGGCGAAATCCAAGAAATGACGATGCAACCGAAAAATAAAATAATGAGAATTACTGGAACTTTGGACAATAATCAACCATTTGTCGTTCAAGTTCCTGATAATACAGAAATTGTAGCTGATATAACGGAAAAAGCGCAAGAACAAAGCGTACTAAAAGTTGAACAAGAAGAGCAGCCTAGTGCATTCGTAAACTTTCTTACGATGATGCTTCCCTTTCTCATCATCGGATTGATTTTTTTCTTTATTTTTACGCGAGCTCAAGGCGGTGGCGGTGGCGGCCGTGTGATGAACTTCGGGAAAAGTAAAGCGAAACTTTATACGGAAGAAAAAATTAAAGTTCGTTTTACTGATGTTGCCGGAGCAGATGAAGAGAAACAAGAACTTGTTGAAATAGTAGAATTTTTAAAAGACCCACGTAAATTTACAAAATTAGGAGCCAGGATTCCTAAAGGTGTTCTTTTAGTCGGCCCTCCGGGAACAGGAAAAACGTTACTTGCTCGAGCGGTAGCTGGGGAAGCTGGCGTACCATTTTTCTCCATTAGTGGTTCAGACTTCGTAGAAATGTTCGTAGGGGTCGGTGCATCACGAGTCCGGGATTTATTCGAAAATGCAAAGAAAAATTCACCATGTATCGTCTTTATCGATGAAATTGACGCGGTTGGTAGACAGCGTGGTGCAGGACTTGGTGGCGGTCACGATGAGCGTGAGCAAACGTTGAACCAGTTGCTTGTTGAGATGGATGGATTTGATTCGAACGAAGGAATCATCATGATCGCAGCGACGAACCGTCCAGATATTTTAGACCCTGCTTTATTACGTCCTGGTCGGTTTGACCGACAAATTACAGTGAATCGTCCAGACGTCAAAGGTCGTGAAGCGGTTTTACGTGTACACGCACGAAATAAACCGTTAGCTGATGAAGTAGACTTAAAAACGATTGCGATGAGAACGCCAGGATTTTCAGGCGCTGATTTAGAAAACTTACTGAATGAAGCAGCTTTAGTTACTGCTAGAGCTGATAAAAATGTCATTACGATGGCGGAAATAGACGAAGCGATCGACCGTGTCATTGCAGGTCCAGCGAAAAAGAGCCGGGTCATCTCGGAAAAAGAGAAAAGAATCGTCGCATACCACGAGAGTGGCCATACAGTAATCGGTATGGTTTTAGATAATGCGGAAACTGTCCACAAAGTGACGATCGTCCCACGCGGTCAAGCTGGCGGTTATGCAGTAATGCTACCGAAAGAAGACCGTTATATTGTGACGAGACCAGAACTCTTTGACCGTATTACTGGTCTACTCGGTGGTCGTGTTGCGGAGGAAATCATTTTTGGTAAAGGTAATGTAAGTACTGGTGCTTCTAACGATTTCCAAAGAGCAACTGCGATTGCTAGAAGTATGATTACGGAATACGGAATGAGTGAAAAAATTGGACCGACACAATTTAATGGTAGTGGAAGCAGTGAAGTGTTTTTAGGTCGCGATATCCATAGTGATAAGAACTATAGTGAAACGATCGCTTACGAAATCGATCAAGAGACACAAAACTTCATCGACACTTGTTATGAACGTGCCAAGAAAATTTTAACGGAACATCGCGATAAGTTAGAATTGATTGCAGAAAAATTACTCGAAGTAGAAACATTAGATGCAAAACAAATAAAATCACTATTTGAAAAAGGCGTTATGCCTGATGAAGTAGAAGATGAAGAAGATAATACAGAAGGAGAAAAGAAAGAAGATAAAGAAACAATTGATGTAGCGTCACAAGCTGAATTAGAAGATGTAAAAGTAAATATTACTTCGAAAAAAGATGATGTAACACCAGATAGCTATGAAGAAGCGAAAGCGAAAAAGAACGCTGAAGTTTCAGAAGAAGATCACGACAAACAAAAAGAATAATGAATGAAGAACCTTTCATGATTTTTCATGAAAGGTTTTTTTAATGAATTGTAAAAAAGTATTGCACATCATTAATAGATTTGTTTATCTGTATGGTATATTAAACTTAATGTTTTAAATCAAGGAGCGCTCGTGAAAAATGATTTTTGTACTAGATATCGGAAATACTAATACAGTACTAGGTGTATTTAAAAATGATGAATTAACATGTGAATGGCGAATCCAAACGAACCGACACCAAACAGAAGATGAACTCGCTGTACTTGTCAAATCGTTATTTGACTTAAACGATATTGAAATTTCAGATGTAAAAGCTGTAGTCGTTTCATCTGTCGTTCCTCCAATTATGCATGCAGTGGAGAAAATGTGTCACAAATATCTCGACTTAACACCATTTATCGTCGGAAAAGATGATGTAACTACATACTTAGATATCGTCTATCCACAGCCGAAAGAAATCGGGGCAGACCGGATCGTAAATGCTGTCGGTGCAATTCATTTATATACTCCACCTTTCATCATTATCGACTTTGGAACGGCGACGACATTCTGCTACATTGATAAGAAAGGTGCTTATCACGGCGGTCTCATTACTCCAGGTGTAAAAATTTCGATGGATGCTTTATATCATCACGCCTCAAAGTTGCCTAAAATTGAAATTGAAAAGCCGGACAACATTATCGGACAATCTACAGTGGAAGCGATGCAGTCGGGTGTGTTTTACGGTTATGTTTCTCAAGTAGACGGGATCGTCGAGCGGATGAAAGAAGAAATGGGTGAAGATCCGACAGTCATTGCGACAGGCGGATTCGCAACATTGATTGCGTCAGAATCGAAGACGATTGAAAAAATAGAAACTCATTTAACATTAAAAGGTTTATATACGATTTATAAACTAATAAAGGATGAGAGTGAATGAAAGATTACTTAGTGAAATCGACCGTTTATGACGGCAAAGTTAGAGCTTATGCAGCAGTTACGACAAATACAGTCGAAGATGCGCGCAAAAGACATGATACGTGGGCGACTGCTTCGGCTGCTTTAGGTCGAACACTTACGATTACGAGTCTGATGGGAGCGATGTTAAAAGGAGAAGATACAATCACGGTGAAAATTGAAGGGAACGGACCGATTGGTGCAATTATTACGGACGGAAATGCGAAAGGCACTGTCCGTGGCTATGTTCACAATCCACATGTTGATTTTCCGTTAAATGAGAAAGGAAAACTGGACGTAAAACGTGCTGTCGGAGAAGGAACGTTAAGCATTGTGAAAGATCTCGGCTTAAAAGATTACTTTACTGGTTCCGTGCCGTTAGTTTCCGGTGAAATAAGTGAAGATTTCACGTATTATTTTGCGACGTCAGAACAAATCCCATCGGCTGTCGGTGCTGGAGTACTCGTCAATCCCGACCATTCCATTTTAGCCGCAGGAGGATTTATCGTTCAATTAATGCCTGGTGCTGATGATGACATCGTGACAAAATTAGAAAATAATATGGAAAAATTTCCTCCGATTTCAACATTAGTTGAAGAAGGCAATACTCCGGAAGAAATTTTACAAAAACTGTTCGTTGGAGAAGAAATAAATTTTCATGAACAAATACGTGTCGCTTTTCAATGTAAATGCTCTAGAGAACGAATGGAAAACGCGATTAAAGGGTTAGGGAAAGAAGAGATCATCAATATGATCGAAGAGGACCATGGTGCGGAAGTGACGTGTCATTTTTGCAACGAAGTTTATCACGTAACAGAAGACGAATTACGTACGCTTTTATCAGAAATAGAACAATAAAAAGTAAGAAAAAAGTAATATTTTCGTTGACAAATTTTATCTAAAAGGATATATTATTAATAAATCCTATAAAAATACTATGAATTAGGAGGGCTTGAGCGATGAGAGTGGAAAATGGAATAGCCGAATTAATTGGCCAAACACCTATTGTAAAGTTAAATCGGACTGTAGATGAGGATAGTGCAGATATATATTTGAAGCTAGAATTTTTTAACCCTGGAAGTTCAGTAAAAGATCGAATTGCGTTAGCGATGGTGGAGCGTGCGGAAGAAGAAGGAATCCTTAAACCTGGCGATACAATTATCGAGCCGACGAGTGGAAACACTGGGATCGGGTTAGCGTTAGTCGCAGCAGCAAAAGGGTACAATTTAGTCGTCGTAATGCCTGATACGATGAGCCAAGAACGTCGCAATTTATTAAAAGCATTCGGAGCACAACTACATTTAACACCTGGGGCAAAAGGAATGAAAGGCGCAATTGAAAAGGCGGAAGAATTGCAAAAAGAACACGGATATTTTATGCCACAACAATTTAATAATGAAGCAAACCCGCTCATTCACGAGAGAACGACAGGACAAGAAATTGTGAAACAGATGAAAAACGGACTCGATGCTTTCGTTTCTGGAATCGGTACAGGCGGAACGATTACAGGAGCGGGTAAAGTACTAAGAGAACATTATCCCGACATTAAAATTTATGCTGTTGAACCAGCAGATTCTCCGGTACTTTCTGGCGGTAAACCTGGTCCACATAAAATTCAAGGAATTGGTGCAGGGTTTGTACCGAAAGTATTAAATACGGAAATTTACGATGAAGTCATTCAAATTACAAATGAAGAAGCTTTTGAAGCAGCAAGAGAAACTGCGCGGAAAGAAGGCGTACTCGGCGGCATTTCTTCAGGAGCAGCAATTGCAGCAGCGAAAAAAGTTGCGAAAAAACTAGGTAAAGGAAAAAAAGTATTAGCAGTATTACCTGATAATGGAGAACGTTATTTATCGACAGCGTTATATCAATTTGATGAATAAGCGACTGAAAACAGCACGAAATTAGTGCTGTTTTTTCGATTTAACGTCGTTTATCATATTTAAAATTCCCGCTAATAATTGAATTATGTTACACTTAAAAAGTGAAGATTCGTTTTGGTTGTGAAATATTTTGTAGAGGTAGATCGAAAATGATACTTAAAACAGCTAGTAAAGTATACGATTTTAAAAAAAGAACATATATCATGGGCATTTTAAACGTAACTCCCGACTCTTTTTCAGATGGAGGTAGTTACACGACGATTGAAAAAGCCGTCCAACAGGCGAAGCGAATGGAACGAGAAGGTGCTGATATAATCGATGTCGGCGGAGAGTCGACGAGACCTGATCATGAACCAGTTTCCGTCGAAGAAGAGATAAGACGAGTCATCCCGGTGATCAATAAGCTTAAAGAAGAGATCGAAGTTCCTTTATCGATCGATACGTATAAAGCAGAAACAGCAGCTGCTGCAATTGAAGCAGGTGCTGAAATCATTAACGATATATGGGGTGCGAAAAAGGATCCTAATATGGCATCTGTCGCTGCGAGATATGATGTTCCAATTATTTTAATGCATAATCGAGATAACATGAATTACGATGATCTAATCGAAGATATGGTGAGCGATTTACAAGAAAGTATCGCGATCGCAAAAAAAGCTGGCGTAAAAGATGAACAAATCGTGATCGATCCAGGTATCGGTTTTGCAAAATCGATAGAAGATAATTACACAGTGATGGCGAATTTGGAACGATTTCGAGAGAAACTACCGTATCCATTGTTATTAGCAGCATCGCGGAAACGATTTATTACAAAAGTGTTAGATGTACCACCTCAAGAACGCGATAATGCAACGGGAGCAACCACTTGTTTAGGAATTGTCAAAGGGGCGAACATCGTCCGAGTTCATGATGTAAAAAGAAACGTGGAACTCGCTAAAATGATGGATGCAATGTTAAAAGGAGCTAACGATGGATAAAATTTTATTGAATGGGATGGAATTTTACGGTTACCATGGTGTATTTAAAGAAGAAAAAAAACTTGGACAACCCTTTATCGTCGACGTTGAACTTTATACGAATTTACAACCTGCAGGGAAATCAGACCGTATCGATGATTCGATCGATTACGGGGAAGTTTTTTTAATCGTTAAAGCAATTGTCGAAGGTGAATCGAAAAATTTAATCGAAGCGCTAGCTGAAGCAATTGCAGCTGAGTTGTTAGCTCGCTTTTCTAAGTTGACTGCTTGCTCTGTCAAAGTGACGAAACCGAATCCGCCGATTGCGGGAAACTATCAATCGGTTGCTGTACAAATCTATAGGGAGCGAAAACGATGAATCGGGCGTTTATCGGGCTTGGCTCGAACATTGAACCACGAGAGATATATTTACAAAAAGCGTTACAAAGCATTGCGAACAATGAACAGACAAAACTTGTTGCGACATCTTCTATTTATGAGACTGCACCAGTTGGATATAAACATCAAAACGATTTTTTAAATATGGTAGTCGAAGTTGAAACGACCTTCAGTAGTATCGAATTGTTGCGGTTTTGCCAATCTGTTGAAAACGAATTTGGCCGTAAACGTACGATAAAAAACGGGCCACGTACTTTAGACCTTGACATTTTAGTTTATAATAATGAAAATAGAAGTTTAGAGGATTTAACGATTCCGCACCCGCGATTGCATGAACGGGCATTTGTCCTCGTACCTTTTCATGAAATTGCACCAGAGTTAACGTTGCCGAATTTAGGCTTGAAAATAAAAGATTTATTGAATGAACTTCCAGCTCATGAATTACAAGGAGTTGTCAAGTGGGAAGATTGTAATAAATCGTTTATTTTGTAAAGTATTTGCTGTAGAATTTTAGGGGTAAAAGGGTGTTAAATGATTCGAGTTGCCCATACATATTGATTCATAATAAATTCTGTCCCTTTTACATTTGATACTTTCATGATCGGGAAAATGAAGTGAAATATTTATAAGCGATTTGCTTAAGACTTATGATAGGATTTAACGAAATTATTCGTGAACGAAACTGTCATCTCGTTCACGTGCGATACATTATTTTAGTAAAAGTTTAGTATATGGAGTGATTAGATTGACGGAACAAATGAATGAACATATGCGTGTACGTCGTGAAAAATTAGAATTATTTTATGAAGCTGGAATCGATCCTTTTGGAGGTAAATTTGATAGAACGAATGTTGCTCAACAATTGCACGATTTATACGGTGAGTTAACGAAAGAGCAGTTAGCTGAAAAAGAAATAAGTACAACAGTTGCTGGAAGAGTCATGACGAAACGTGGTAAAGGTAAAGTAGGTTTTACCCACATACAAGATGGAAGTGGTCAGATACAACTGTACGTGAGAAAAGACGAAATCGGCGAAGAAGCGTACGACATTTTTAAAAAAATTGATATCGGTGATATTGTAGGAGTAACAGGCATCGTTTTCAAAACGAATGTAGGGGAATTATCGATCCATGTGAAAGAATTTACCCTCTTATCTAAATCACTCCGTCCTTTACCGGAAAAATATCACGGTTTACAAGATATCGAATTAAGGTATCGCAAACGTTATTTAGATTTAATCATGAATGAAGATAGTAGAGAAACTTTTATTACACGAAGCAAAATTATTAAATCGATGCGTGATTATTTAGATGAATTAGGGTTTTTAGAAGTTGAAACACCTATGTTACATTCTATTCCAGGTGGAGCGAATGCGAGACCGTTTGAAACACATCACAATGCATTAGATATACCATTATATATGAGAATTGCGATCGAACTTCATTTAAAGCGTCTCATCGTCGGCGGATTTGAAAAAGTATATGAAATCGGTCGAGTATTTAGAAATGAAGGTATTTCAACAAGACATAACCCTGAGTTTACGATGATCGAATTATATGAAGCTTATGCTGACTATAAAGATATCATGGAGTTAACAGAAAACTTAATTGCGCATATCGCAAAAGATGTGTTAGGAAACACGACGATTCAATATGGAGAACATGAAGTAAATTTAGAACCTAAATGGACGAGACTTCATATGGTGGATGCAATTAAAGAACATACTGGCGTTGATTTTTGGGAAGAGATGACGGATGAAGAAGCGAGAAAGCTTGCGAAAGAACATGACGTCGAAATCACCGAAAACATGACGTACGGACATATCGTCAATGAATTTTTCGAACAAAAAGTAGAAGATAAATTAATTCAACCGACTTTCATTTACGGCCATCCAGTGGAAGTATCACCGCTCGCTAAGAAAAATAAAAATGACGAACGGTTTACTGATCGATTCGAATTGTTTATCGTCGGTCGTGAACATGCAAATGCATTTACTGAATTAAATGATCCGATCGATCAACGTAAAAGATTTGAAGCTCAAGTCGCTGAAAGGGAAGCAGGAAATGAAGAGGCACATTTAATGGATGAAGACTTTTTAGAAGCGTTAGAATACGGTATGCCACCAACAGGCGGATTAGGTATTGGAATCGATCGTCTCGTCATGCTCTTAACAAATTCGCCATCAATTCGCGATGTCCTTTTATTCCCGCAAATGCGAAGCCGTTCATAAATATTGTATTTGTTGAAAAGAGAGCCCTGAACAATGCTACGTTTGGGTGCTCTTTTTATTTTTCGAAAAATTGATCATGTTAGTAGTTTAATGCTAACAAATAATGCATGTTTGTAAATAGAAAAATGAGGAATGTATTGAATAAAACATGTAAATTTTTACTATTGCATAAGTCTCGAGATATATGTTATATTAGTTAATGGTCTTTCATTTAATATTCATTGTTGTTTGTCTCGATCATAAAAGTCCTTGACATTGATTTGTGATCTATGTTATTATAGAAGAGTCGCTGTTTTGGCGATGAAACAAACCCGAAATAACTATTGACATTTAAAAGCAGATGGGTTATAATAAGAAATTGCCGTGTAAAAAATTGGCGAACTTAAAAAGTGTTGACACCTATTAAAAGGTGTGCTATGATGATAAAGCTGTTTCACCAAAGAAACAACATTTGCTCCTTGAAAACTGAACATCGCAACAATAAATGCCAAGAGAAAAAAGCAAACATGCTTTTTTAAATCTGTCAAAATTAGCTAAGAAATTCAAACTTCTTATATTTTTATGGCAAATAAGCTTCGCTTATTTGTATTCTATGGAGAGTTTGATCTTGGCTCAGGACGAACGCTGGCGGCGTGCCTAATACATGCAAGTCGAGCGCGGGAAGCCGGACTGATCCCTTCGGGGTGACGATCGGTGGAACGAGCGGCGGATGGGTGAGTAACACGTGGGTAACCTGCCTGTAAGCCTGGGATAACTCGCGGAAACGCGAGCTAATACCGGATGACACGAAAGTTCGCATGAACTTTTGTTGAAAGGCGGCTTTTAGCTGTCACTTACAGATGGGCCCGCGGCGCATTAGCTAGTTGGTGAGGTAACGGCTTACCAAGGCGACGATGCGTAGCCGACCTGAGAGGGTGATCGGCCACACTGGGACTGAGACACGGCCCAGACTCCTACGGGAGGCAGCAGTAGGGAATCTTCCGCAATGGACGAAAGTCTGACGGAGCAACGCCGCGTGAGTGATGAAGGTCTTCGGATCGTAAAACTCTGTTGTTAGGGAAGAACAAGTATAAGGCGAATAACCTTATACCTTGACGGTACCTAACCAGAAAGCCCCGGCTAAC
>CAVYBX010000007.1:0-38349 GCA_963766835.1 uncultured Bacilli bacterium | reverse complement strand
ACTGGAGTAAATGTAACGACGAAAAATAATTTATTGACGTTTACAGCAACTGATAGTCACCGGCTCGCTTTAAGATCGGTTCCAATAGAGACAGATTTAGAATTAAATAATACCGTTATTCCAGGGGAAAAATTTACAAGAACTGAACAAAATTTATGAAGATGACGACGGAACGATTCATATATCGTTTACTGAAAACCAAGTTTTATTCCACAATAATGAAACTTATTTTTTATCGAGGTTATTAAGTGGTAATTACCCAGAAACATCGCGCTTAATCCCTACTGAAAGTAAAACGACGATACATACTTTCACGAAAGACTTAATCGATACAATAGAAAGAGCAGCTTTACTTTCAAATCGCGATCAAAATAATGTCATTCGTTTAGATACAATTGGTAAGAATGCCATCCAAATATCAGTAATTCCCCTGAGATCGGAAATGTGAAAGAACAACTAGATGTCATTTCGATTGAAGGAGAAGATTTAAAAATATCGTTTAGTTCAAGATATATGTTAGATACTTTACGAACGATCAGTAGTGAACGTGTTGAAATTAGTTTTGCTGGTCCGATGCGTCCTTTCGTCATCCGGACACCAGAGGAAGAAAACATTTTACAACTTATATTACCAGTGAGAACTTTTTAAAAACAATCTATTGTAGGAGTAATAACTTTTTTGTTATCACTCCTACTTTTTTATTGAATATAACTTTCAAAAATTTTAAAAGTGATAAAAAGTAATGATGTAAAAATCGATTTTACGTATATTATAACGTTTTTATATAAAAGAAAGGGTAAACTTTCATTTGGTCTAAAACTTTAGTAAAATAAGAAATAAGGGGATTTAAAGTATAGTATTGAGTTTTTAACATACCAATACAAAAAAATCACCTAATTTTTTTGACGTGGTAAAAAAGGTTGGACGTTTAATGAAAAAAAATGTAATTCATATAAAAGGTGAATATATTACGCTTAGTCAACTGCTTAAATTAACAAATTTATTTGAATCAGGAGGCACTATTAAAAATTACATCAACGAAGAAGGTGTCTTTGTAAATGAACAATTAGAATTTAGAAGAGGCAGGAAACTTTATCATGATGATATCGTTAAATTGAAAAGCGGTGAAATGTTTCACGTGAAAAACGAAGACACTAAATAAAATAAATGAGGAAATTCCATGTTTATGAAACGATTACAGTTAAAAAATTTTCGTAATTATAAAGAATTGGATATTTCGTTTGACGATAAAGTTAATGTCATTATCGGTGAAAATGCACAAGGTAAAACAAATTTATTAGAAGCGATCTACTTATTAGCTTTCACGAAATCATATCGAACGATAAATGATCGCGAATTAATTTCATGGAATGAAGAGTTCGCTAAAATTACCGGAACGATAGAAAAAAGGAATCATCAACAAATACCGTTAGAGTTAATCATTCATAAGAACGGTAAAAAAGCGAAATTAAACCATCTAGAACAAACGAAATTAAGTGAATATGTCGGTGCTTTAAATGTTGTCATGTTTGCTCCGGAAGATTTATCTTTAGTGAAAGGCTCTCCGCAAGTACGGAGGAAATTTATCGATATGGAGCTTGGACAAATTGAACCTATTTATTTATACCATTTAGGGCAATATCAAAAAGTATTAAAACAACGGAATCATTTATTAAAACAACTACAACTTGAAAACAGTCCGGATACAACTTTTTTACAAATTTTGACTGACCAATTAGCAAAACATGCAGCGATCATCGTAAAAAAGCGATTTCATTTTTTAAAAATGTTAAGAAAATGGGCTATTCCGATCCATTATCAAATTAGTCGAGAGCTCGAAGATTTAACGATTGAGTACGTAGCTTCAGTCGAAGTATTAGAAGATGACGATGAGGAGAAACTAGAAGATAAGTATTTAACTGCATTTTCAGAAAATGAAGCAAACGAAATAAAGCGCGGTTCCACGTTAATTGGACCGCATCGAGATGATTTGACATTTCATATTAACGGAAAAAATGTTAAATTATACGGTTCGCAAGGTCAGCAACGTACGACCGCATTATCTTTAAAACTTGCTGAAATCAATCTAATCGATGAAAAAATTGGTGAATACCCAATTTTATTATTAGACGATGTGTTAAGTGAATTAGATGACTTTCGTCAATCACACTTACTAAGTACGATTCAAGGAAAGGTACAAACGTTCGTATCGACGACGAGCGTTGACGGCATTCATCATAAAACTTTGCAACGAGCTGCCATTTATTCCGTCGAAAACGGTAAAATTTCTCCCAAATAACTTTAGGAGATGAATATTTTGTTTATTTTTATAGGTAATGATGAAGTGATCGAAACGAAAAAAATCATTTGTATTTTAGATTACGAGCTCATTCATTCTTCACCATTTAAAAAATTGATAGATGAACGAAAAAAAAAGAAGCAAGTAAGTGGGAAGGAGAAAGAGGCAAAATCGATCATTATTACAGATGATCGAATCTATTTTAGCTCTTTATCAACTTTTACATTAAAAAAACGTGAAGATGTACAAATGACGAACGATTAAAAATAATCATCGTTTTTATCTAACTATAGAATGTGGGTGAACTTGATTTATGAAAGAAAAAGTATTGAAAGAACAAGCATATGATGCAGATCAAATTCAAGTTTTAGAAGGTTTAGAAGCAGTAAGAAAACGACCTAGTATGTATATCGGGTCAACGAGTGAAAAAGGATTGCACCATCTAGTATGGGAAATTACGGATAACAGTATCGACGAAGCATTGGCAGGTTATTGCGACCATATCGATGTCGTCATTGAAGAAGACGGAAGCATTACAGTTAAAGACAATGGTCGTGGGATTCCGATTGATATTCATGAAGATACTGGCAGACCGGCCGTTGAAGTCATTTTAACAGTTTTACACGCTGGTGGAAAATTCGGTGGCGGTGGATATAAAGTTTCCGGTGGGTTGCACGGTGTCGGTGCGTCTGTAGTAAATGCTTTATCTACGCATTTAAAAGTGTATGTTCACCGTGAAGGAAAAATTCATTTCCTTGAGTTTCATCGAGGTGAAACTCAAGGTGAATTAAAAGTTATCGGGGATACTGATAAGACTGGAACGATCATTAATTTTAAACCGGATCCAGAAATTTTTACAGAAACGACGGAATTCGATTATGAAATTTTGAAAAAACGTTTACGTGAACTTGCATTTTTAAATAAAAATTTGACGATTACGTTAGAAGACAAACGGGTCGGTCAAGAAAAAGAAAAAGTCGAATTTTATTACGAAGGCGGCATCAAATCATACGTCGAGTTTATGAATCGTTCAAAAGACGTGCTACATGAGCCGATTTATGCGCATGGTATAGAGAACGGAATCGAAGTAGAAATTGCAATTCAGTATAACGATGGGTTTACTTGTAATTTATATTCGTTCGCGAACAATATCCATACTCATGAAGGTGGAACGCACGAAGCAGGTTTTAGAACAGCACTTACTCGCGTTATCAACGATTACGCGAGAAAAAGTGGCATGTTTAAAGAAGATGATGAAAATTTAACAGGAGACGATGTACGTGAAGGTATGACGGCGATCGTATCTGTAAAACATGAAAACCCGCAGTTTGAAGGACAGACGAAGACGAAGTTAGGTAATAGCGACGCCCGTTCAGCGACGGATTCAATATTCAGTGAAACTTTCTCTAAATATTTATTGGAAAATCCAGATGTAGCGAAATTGATCGTCGAAAAAGGTGTCATGGCTTCACGCGCACGGGTTGCCGCGAAAAAAGCACGCGAATTAACTCGTCGTAAAAGTGCTTTAGAAGTTTCAAATTTACCAGGTAAGTTAGCGGATTGTTCTTCCAAAAACGCTGAAATTAGTGAACTGTTCATCGTAGAGGGGGATTCTGCAGGTGGTTCAGCTAAACAAGGGCGCGATCGCCATTTTCAAGCGATTTTACCGTTAAGAGGAAAAATTTTAAACGTTGAAAAATCTCGTTTAGATCGAATTTTATCGAACAATGAAGTCCGTTCAATGATTACAGCTCTCGGTACTGGAATCGGTGAAGATTTCGATATTTCAAAAGCTCGTTACCATAAAGTCATTATTATGACGGATGCTGACGTTGACGGTGCACATATCCGTACGTTGTTGTTAACATTTTTCTACCGTTATATGAGACCTTTAATCGAACATGGCTACGTTTATATTGCCCAACCACCACTTTACCAAGTGAAACAAGGGAAGAAACAATATTATGCATATAACGATGATGAATTAGATAAATTGTTAGCGGAATTGCCTGCAACGCCTAAACCTGATATCCAACGATATAAAGGTCTTGGTGAGATGAATGCTGAACAGTTGTGGGAAACGACGATGAATCCAGAAACACGTACGTTACTTCAAGTACATCTTAAAGATGCGATCGATGCAGATGAAGTATTTACGATTTTAATGGGTGACAAAGTTGAACCGAGAAGAGAATTTATTGAAGAAAATGCGAAGTACGTGAAAAATTTAGACGTATAGAAATTCGTTAGCTTAGTTCGTAGGAGGTATTTTTCAAGTGGAAGAACAACGATCAAATATTGAACAAGTCAATTTAAGTGAAGAGATGAGAACATCTTTTCTCGATTATGCGATGAGTGTTATCGTTTCACGTGCTATACCAGACGTAAGAGACGGACTTAAACCAGTCCATCGACGTATTTTATATGCGATGAACGATTTAGGAATGCATGCGGATAAACCTTATAAAAAGTCGGCTCGTATCGTCGGTGAAGTAATCGGTAAATATCATCCACACGGTGATTCAGCTGTTTATGATGCGATGGTTAGGATGGCGCAAGATTTCAGCCATCGTTATTTACTCGTAGACGGGCACGGAAACTTCGGCTCCGTCGATGGAGACTCGGCGGCGGCGATGCGTTATACAGAAGCGAGAATGTCGAAAATATCGATGGAATTGCTGCGCGATATTAATAAAGATACGATCGATTTTACGGACAACTATGACGGTTCAGAGAAAGAGCCTGTCGTATTTCCATCACGTTTTCCGAATTTGTTAGTAAATGGTTCATCGGGAATAGCAGTCGGTATGGCGACGAATATTCCACCTCATAATTTAGGTGAAACGATCGATGCCGTATTAGCGTTAAGTCGTGACCCTGATATTACGATAGAAGAATTGATGGAAAAATATATTCCAGGACCAGATTTTCCTACTGCAGGAATTATTTTAGGTCGTAGTGGAATACGTAAAGCATATGAAACAGGTCGAGGCACGATTACAGTCCGTGCGAGAGTAGAAGTTGAAGAAAATAGTAATGGAACATCTACCATTCTCGTTACAGAACTACCTTATCAAGTGAATAAAGCAAAATTAATCGAAAAAATTGCTGAATTAGTGAGAGAAAAGAGAATTGAAGGTATTACGGAATTAAATGACGAGTCGGACCGTAACGGAATGCGGATCGTCATGAAAGTAAGACGAGACGTTAATGCGAATGTCGTATTAAATAATTTATACAAATATACGGCATTGCAAACGACTTTCGGCATCAACATGTTAGCTTTAGTAGATGGACAACCGAAAGTATTATCGTTAAAACAATGTATACAACATTATTTAGACCACCAAATCGAGGTCATCCGTAGAAGGACACAATTCGATTTAAACAAAGCGGAAGCGCGGGCACATATTTTAGAAGGTTTAAGAGTTGCGTTAGAACATTTAGATGAAGTAATTACGTTAATTCGTCAATCGAAAACGACTGAAATCGCTCGTAACGGTTTGATGGAAAGATTCGATCTAACGGAGAAACAAGCCCAAGCGATCCTCGATATGCGCTTGCAACGTTTAACAGGATTAGAAAGAGAAAAAATCGAAGAAGAGTATCAAAATTTAATCAAATTAATTAAAGAATTAAAAGAAATTTTAGCAGATGAAGAGAAAGTATTAAACATCATTCGCGAAGAATTGACGGAAATCAAAGAAAAGTATAATGATGAACGTCGAACTGAAATTATGATGGGCGGAGTTAATTTCTTTGAAGATGAAGATTTAATACCTGAAGAACAAATTATCATTTCGTTAACCCATAAAGGATATATTAAAAGACAACCTGCTGATACGTATCGAACGCAACATCGTGGTGGACGCGGTGTACAAGGAATGGGGACGAACGAAGATGATTTCGTCGAACATTTAGTATCGACATCTACACACGATACAGTACTGTTTTTCACGAATAAAGGAAAAGTATATAAATTAAAAGGTTATGATATTCCGGAATTTGGTCGTACTTCAAAAGGATTGCCGATTATCAATTTACTGCAAATTGAAAAAGATGAATGGATTAACACTATCATTACCGCAGAAGAATATCGGGAAGACGGATATTTATTTTTCGCAACGAAGCAAGGTCTAGTAAAGCGTGTTGCACTATCACAATTTAAAAATATACGTCGTGGTGGTCTCATCGCCATTCACTTGCGCGAGAATGATGAATTAATTTCTGTTCGATTAACTGACGGTTCGAAAGATATCGGCATTGCGACGAAAAATGGATATTTTATCCGCTTTGATGAAAATGTCGTCCGTTCTATGGGAAGAGCAGCTGCTGGAGTAAGAGGTATTTATTTAAGAGAAAACGATGAAGTAGTTTCAATGGAAATCATTGAAGAAGATTCATATATTTTACATGTTACGAATAAAGGGATCGGAAAACGGACGAAAGAATTAGAATATCGGAAAACGAACCGTGGTGGAAAAGGTTATTACGTTTGTAAATTAACTGAAGAAACAGGACATGTCGTCAATGTTAAAGTGGTTAATGGTGATGAAGATTTAATGCTCATGACGGTAGATGGTGTATTAATTAGAATACCAGTCAGTGGAATTCCGGTTACTGGAAGAAGTACGCAAGGTGTTCGTTTAATTCGTATCGTAGACGATGAAGAAGTAGCGACAGTAACTAAAGTTGAAAAAGAGGAAGAACTTGAGGAAGAAGAAATTGACGACGTTCAATAACCTATAAAGGGGGATGAAGATGGAGATAGAAGTTAGTCGATTAAAACCAGGTATGGTATTGGAAATAGACGTATTAGGCAAATCAGGAAAGCCGATCGTCCCGAAAAATACGAAACTAACTGATTTGCATATCGAATTTATGAAAAAGTTTTTGTTCGAAAAAGTTTCTGTCTCTCCCTTGCATAAAAGTTCTGAACAACATACGGTCGATACGATATTAGAAACGAGTAAAAGGAAAGAAGATTTGGAGCGAAAGTATGTACAATCTGTTAAACTGTACAAACGAATGTTTCAAAATGTAAGAAATAACGTATCGTTAGAAATGTATGAAATAAGAGAACAATGGATTCCAATATTTCAACAAGCAGCATATGAACCTTTACAATCTATATTGAATTTAATAAAAAATCGACCAGAAGAAGACCTATTTTACTATAAAAGTGTCGCAATGACTTTTTTAACAGTAACTTTAGCAGTAAAATTAGGGTATGAAAAAAAAGATTGGGTGCAAATCGGTTTTGCAGCTCTCCTATCTGATTTAGGCATCGCAAAATTAGAAGAAGGAATCGATTCTGTACGTGATGAAAATTGGCGTCTTCATCCGATATATTCATATAAATTGATCGAAGACGAAGTTACTTTAAATAAATATGCGAAACTAGCAATTTTACAACATCATGAATATTTAGATGGGACAGGGTTTCCTTCGAACATGAAAGAGGGTAAAATTCATCCATATGCACAAATCATAGCTGTCTCCGATTATGTCGTCACAGAATACGAAAATACTAGTATACAACATATTGTAAAATTATTAGATACGTATAAAAATAATAAGTTTTCAAAAAAAGTGATCGACGTATTTATGAACGAAATTAAGTAAGATTAGTTAAACGTTACAAAAAGAAAGAGCTAGCCTTATCCAATAAGGCAAGCTTTTTCTTTTCAAAAATTTGGCAGGAATTCCGTTTCAATTTTTTTGAGTGAATCATTTTAACTTCAACGAAAATAAGTTATTATTTTAGATAACACATTCAAGAGTAAAATCATATTCCAAGGAGGAAAAAATAGTGAGCAAGTTTGTAAAAGAAGGATTAACTTTCGACGATGTCTTGTTGATACCAGCGAGGTCAGAAGTTTTGCCTAGAGAAGTTAAAGTTAACACTTCTTTATCGCCTACCTTAAAATTAAACGCTCCATTTATCAGTGCTGGAATGGATACAGTGACAGAAGCTGAAATGGCAATTGCAATGGCACGACAAGGTGGTTTCGGTGTCATTCATAAAAATATGTCGATTGAAGAACAAGCAGAACAAGTTGATCGTGTAAAACGTTCCGAAAGTGGTGTCATATCGAATCCGTTTTTCTTAACACCTGAACATCAAGTATACGATGCGGAACATTTAATGGCTAAATATAAAATTTCGGGAGTTCCGATCGTAAATAATATAGAAGAACAAAAATTGGTCGGTATTATAACGAATCGTGACTTACGTTTTGTTGAAGATTATTCGATCGTTATTTCGGAAGTCATGACGAGTGAAAATTTAATTACAGCTCCTGTAGGAACGACGTTAGAAGAAGCACAAAAAGTGTTGCAAAAGTACAAAATTGAAAAATTACCTTTAGTTGATGAAAACAATGTATTAAAAGGATTAATAACGATTAAAGATATCGAAAAAGTCATCGAGTATCCACATTCAGCAAAAGACGAACAAGGAAGACTAATCGTCGGAGCGGCAGTCGGTGTTACGAAAGATACGATGAAAAGAATCGAAAAATTAGTCGAAGCGCAAGTCGATGTGATCGTCATCGATACTGCTCACGGACATTCTGTCGGTGTATTAGAACAAGTTCGTAAAGTGCGGGAAAAGTATCCAGAATTAAATATTATCGCTGGTAACGTAGCAACAGCAGAAGCGACGAGAGATTTAATTGAAGCTGGTGCGAATATTATAAAAGTTGGAATTGGACCAGGGTCAATCTGTACGACACGTGTCATTGCTGGAATCGGCGTTCCACAGATTACAGCTATTTATGATTGTGCAAAAGAAGCGAAAAAACATGGTGTTCCAATTATCGCCGATGGTGGAATTAAATATTCTGGTGACGTTGTAAAAGCTATCGCAGCTGGTGCTCATGCAGTCATGTTAGGAAGCATGTTTGCTGGTTGTACAGAAAGTCCTGGTGAAACGGAAATTTACCAAGGTAGACAATATAAAGTATATCGAGGTATGGGTTCCATCGGTGCGATGAAAGCAGGCTCGAAAGACCGTTATTTCCAAGACGAAAGTGACGTGAAAAAGCTCGTTCCAGAAGGTATTGAAGGAAGAGTTGCTTATAAAGGACCTCTCGCTCATACGATGGAACAATTAGTCGGCGGATTAAGAGCAGGGATGGGCTACTGTGGAGCGAAAGATTTAGAAGCGTTAAGAAGAGATGGGAAATTTATTCGGATCACAAATGCCGGATTAAGAGAAAGTCACCCACATGAAGTACAAATCACGAAAGAAGCACCGAATTATTCTGTTAATTAAATGTTAATATTTTGTAATGTTTATATGTGAAAAATGTATTTGTTAATCATCGTATTCATGTTACAATAGCAATTGTTTGAAAATAATTTGGAGGTAAATAAAGTGAGAAATATCGTACGAAACAAGTGGCTGTATTTAGCAGTAGTCTCTTTAACATTTTTCATATTCGTATTACAACCGGACACATCAAGAGCGCAAACATTTGAAACGAAAGCACAATCGGCAATTATCGTTGATGCAAACACTGGTAAAATATTATACGCAAAAAATGAAAAAGAAGCTTTACCTCCAGCGAGCATGGTAAAAATGATGACTGAGTACATCGTGTTGGAAAAAATCGCTAACGGCGAACTCAGTTGGGATACGACGACACAAATTAGTGATTATGCATACAGTATTTCTGCAAATGATAGCTTTTCTGGTGTCGGTCTGAAGCAAAATATCGAGTATACAGTACGTGAACTGTATGAAGCGATGGCAATAAACTCTGATAATGCTACGACAATTGCTCTTGCTGAATTAATTGCAGGTTCAGAAGGAGAATTCGTCAAATTAATGAATGAAAAAGCGGAAGAAATGAAGCTTCCGGAGTATAAATTCGTCAATTCGACAGGTTTAGAAAACAGCTCATTGGACGGTAATCATCCAGAAGGGACGAAAGCCGATGATACGAACCTTTTATCAGCAAGATCTTGGCGCTTTTAGCGTATCATTTAGTGAACGATTATCCGGAAGTTTTAGAAATTTCGAGTATTCCAGAGACAAAATTTGACGGACAAACGATCCGCAATTGGAATTGGATGCTTCCTCACGATGCAACATATTTAAAACCATTCCACTATGAAGGTGTCGACGGCTTAAAAACAGGTTATACGGAATTGGCTGGATATAGTTTTACGTCAACCGCTCAGAAAGGTGATCAAAGATTAATCACTGTCGTCATGAAAACAGGAAGCGAAGAAGAAAGATTTAAAGAAACAGCAAGATTGTTGGATTATGGTTTTAATTCATTTGAAGAAGTAGAGCTGTTCGAAGCGGGATATAAACTAGAAGATGAATCAACCATTCCAGTAGCAAAAGGAAAAAAAGATTCAGTTGAAGTCGTTTTAGGTGAATCGATTTCTTATCCGATTCGCAAAGGAACAGAAGAAAATTATAGGATTAAATATGAGGTAGACGAAGAATTATTAAACGAAGACGGCGAATTAGAAGCGCCGATTAAAAAAGGAGATAAAGTTGGACGAGCTGTATTGACGTACGATGGGGAAGAAAGTTTTGGTAACATCGCAGATAGTGAAGATGAAATAGCAGTCGACTTAGTTGCGAACGAAGATGTTGATAAGAAAAATTGGTTTTCTTTAATGTTAAGTTCGATTGGTGAATTTTTCTCTAATTTATTTAAAAAAGTAGTCGATTTCTTTTAATAAAGGGGGAAAATGAGATGTTAAATTTTAAAAAAGGCGGCGTCATTATGGACGTCGTCAACGCAGAACAAGCAAAAATCGCAGAACAAGCTGGAGCAGTAGCTGTAATGGCTCTTGAACGCGTACCATCCGACATTCGTAAAGAAGGTGGAGTCGCACGGATGGCCGATCCGAAAATAGCGGAAGAAGTAATGAATGCTGTTTCGATTCCAGTAATGGCGAAAGCACGAATCGGTCATATTGTCGAAGCACGTGTATTAGAGTCGCTCGGTGTGGATTGCATCGATGAAAGTGAAGTATTAACTCCAGCAGATGATGTGTATCATATTAATAAAGCAGAATTTTCTGTTCCGTTCGTATGTGGTTGCCGCAATATCGGGGAAGCTGCTCGTCGAATCGGTGAAGGTGCAAAAATGTTACGCACGAAAGGAGAACCAGGAACAGGTAATGTCGTGGAAGCGGTTCGCCATTTACGTCAAGTGCAAGCTGAAATAAAACAACTCGTATCGATGAGTGAAGATGAAGTGATGGTATTTGCTCGTGACAATCAAGCACCTTTCCATGTATTAATGGAAATTCGTGAAAAAGGCCGTTTACCAGTGATCAACTATGCAGCTGGAGGAATAGCAACACCAGCTGATGCAGCATTAATGATGGAATTAGGGGCTGACGGGGTGTTTGTCGGAAGCGGTATTTTCAAATCAGAAAATCCCGAAAAATATGCTAGAGCTATTGTTGAAGCGACTGCAAATTATAAAGATTATAAACTAATTGCTGAGTTATCAAAAGATTTAGGAACAGCGATGAAAGGCATCGAAATGAGCTCATTATCCGGTTTTGAACGAATGGCAGATCGTAGTAACTAAATTAGTATTTTTATGTAAAACGTGATATATTAAAAATAAATATTTTTATGAAATTGCAAAAAGTAATGATAGGAAATAGTAATAGTTCGTTTTTTCTCTAGAGAGTCGATGGTTGGTGGAAATCGATGAAAAACGGCTATGAATCCATCCTTGAACTGATTTATGATGAATAAATCCGGATCTGTTCCGTTAACGACGATCAAGCTGGAAGATTTGATCTTCAATTTGGGTGGCACCGCGGGAAGTTACACTCTCGTCCCTAATTGTTTTGGGATGGGAGTTTTTTTGTGAAATTAAATAATTACCGAAGGAGGATTATCGATGTTAGATTTAAAATATTTACGGAATCATTTTGACGAAGTGACAGAGAAATTAAAGTACCGAGGAGAAGATTTGCAAGACTTGGAAAACTTTGGACAGTTAGATCAACGTCGGAGAACGATCATTTCAGAAGTGGAAAATTTAAAAGCGAAAAGAAATGAAACGTCTAAGCAAATTTCAATCTTGAAACGAGAAAAGAAAGATGCATCAGAACTTATTCAAGAAATGCAACAAGTCGGAAAAAAAATTAAACAACTCGATCAAGAACTAGACGAAGTAGAAGAAAAATTGGAGCAGTTGATGTTATCGATTCCAAATATACCGCATGAAAGTGTTCCGGTTGGAGAAGATGAAGAAGATAATGTGGAAGTACGTTCATGGGGTGAAAAGCCAAAATTTACTTTCGAACCGAAACCTCATTGGGATATCGGTACAGAACTAGATATCGTTGATTTTGAAAGAGCTGCGAAAGTAACGGGAAGCAGGTTCGTTTTTTATAAAGGGTTAGGTGCTCGTTTAGAAAGAGCATTAATCAACTTTATGATGGATTTACATGCAAATGAACACGGATATGTAGAAATGTTACCACCACAATTAGTCAATCGTGAAAGTTTAACAGGAACAGGTCAATTACCTAAATTTGAAGAAGATGCATTTTTAGTCGAAAAAGAAGATTATTTTTTAATTCCAACAGCAGAAGTCCCAGTAACGAATTACCATCGGGATGAAATTTTAAAAGAAGAAGATCTTCCGAAAAAATATGTCGCTTTCAGTGCGAATTTTCGCTCTGAAGCAGGTTCAGCCGGTCGAGATACTCGCGGTCTCATCCGCCAACACCAGTTTAATAAAGTTGAACTCGTTCAATTTGTAAAACCTGATGAGTCTTACGAAGTGTTAGAACAATTAACGAGACATGCTGAAAAAGTTTTACAATTACTTGAATTACCATACCGAGTGATGAATATGTGTACTGGTGATTTAGGTTTTACTGCCGCGAAAAAATATGATATTGAAGTATGGATTCCAGCCCAAAATAAATATCGTGAAATTTCATCTTGTTCTAATTTTGAAGATTTCCAAGCTAGACGTGCTGGAATAAGATACCGTGATGAAGATGGAAAAATACATTTCGTCCATACGTTGAACGGGTCTGGACTAGCAATTGGTAGAACGTTAACAGCGATATTAGAAAATTACCAGCAAGAAGACGGTTCAGTCGTCATTCCGAAAGTGTTACGACCGTATATGGGTAAAATAGAAGTCATTAAAAAATGAGAAAGATTTTATAGAAAAGATAAGGGTTGTCAGTTTAAAAAACTTATACAATCCTTATTTTTTTTTATTAAAATTATTTGACAGCTAACGAAAAATTTTGTATATTATATAATGTCGTCACGGAGGAATACCCAAGTCTGGCTGAAGGGATCGGTCTTGAAAACCGACAGGGGTGTAACAGCCCGCGGGGGTTCAAATCCCTCTTCCTCCTCCATCCAAATATGATATTTCCATTTCAATCTTGGATATAACCCAAGATTTTTTTATTACATATAAATAAGCTTGACAAAAACGAAAGAACGACATATATTTTAACTAACGAAAATTTAATAACTAATAGACGATGAATAGGCCAGTAAATTAATGTTCTAACAACAGAGAGTGGGATTCGTAGGCTGAAAGATCCCATTGTATTAGACTTAATTGAACCTACCTAGGAGTCGTTAGGATAGAAAACGTCATGTTTTCTTTAATAAAAAACTAACCGCATTTATTGCGTTATCATAAAATGAGTGGGCAATTTATTGCCAAAATAGGTGGTACCGCGGATAACCTCATTTCCGTCCTTATTTGATAAGGATCGAATGAGGTTTTTTTAATTGAGAAAAAGGAGACGAAGATCATGGTAAATAAAGTCGCGTTCATCGGTGCTGGCTCTATGGCGGAAGCGATTATCGCTGGGATGATCAATAAAAATTTTTTAAAAAATGAACAAATTTACGTAACGAACAAAGAAAATGAAGCTCGTTTAGATGAGTTAAAAACGAAATATCGGATAATCGGTCACCCGGATAAAAAAGAAGTAATTGAAGGGGCAGATATTGTCGTACTGGCGACAAAACCTATCGATATGAAAAGTGCCATCGAAGATAGCAAACGATTCATCAAAGATGACCAACTCGTCATTTCTGTCGTCGCTGGCATTTCTACCGAATATATCGAATCGAACATTGGAAAAGATGTCGCAGTGATCCGGGCGATGCCAAACACATCTGCAACGATCGGTTATTCGGCGACAGCGATTACAAAAGGTAAATTTGCAAACGACGAAGATATTCAACTAGCGACAACTTTATTTGAAGCGATCGGCACCGTTTCTGTCGTCACAGAAGAAAAAATGCATATCGTCACTGGAATTTCTGGCAGTGGCCCAGCATATGTTTATTATTTAGTTGAAGCGATGGAGAAAGCCGCCAAAGAAGAAGGATTACCTGATGATGTCGCGAAACAATTAATTACACAGACGATTATCGGTGCTGGTCATATGTTAAAATACGCAAAAGAACCAACTTCAGTCTTAAGAGAAAATGTAACGAGTCCGAACGGAACGACTGCTGCCGGACTTCGTACATTGAATGAATATAATTTCATAGAAGCGGTAATAAATTGTGTTAAGAGTGCTACGAAACGCTCGGAGGAATTAGGAAAAGAATTGAGCTGAAGTGGAGGTGATGACATTGCCAATATGCCAGCACTGTAAGAAACAGTGGACATATATGCAGTCTATAAAAAATTTGATATTTTTAAAATGCCCTTATTGTAGAAACAAAAATTACGCTCGCAAATTTCGTTTAAGAGATATTATATTCGGGGTAGTCAGTCCAATTTTTATTTTATTTATATTCCCTGCTTTCAATGTGCCGTTTATTTGGTCGACAACGATGATCATCATCGCATTTGTCATTTATATCGCGACATATCCAATTAATTTACAATTAACGAAAGAAGAAGAACCGATCTTTTAAAATTTTGAAGGATGAAAAAAATTTTCATCAAGTAATGACGAATGAATTGCTTAAAGATCAGCTTTTTTTCGAAAATTACCTATACGAATAAAATAAAGAAGTGATATTACATGAATGATGAAAAATATATGCAAATTGCTTTAAAAGAAGCGGAAAAAGCTGAAAAAAAAGGTGAAGTGCCAATCGGTGCAGTGATTGTTCATGAAGATAAAGTAATCGCAACAGGGTATAATCACCGTGAAACGACGCAAACAACATTATCTCATGCGGAATTAATTGCTATTGAAAAGGCGAATAAAGTATTGAAAAGTTGGCGATTAGAAGATTGCATCCTTTATGTAACGTTAGAACCTTGTCCGATGTGTGCCGGAGCGATTGTACAGTCGCGGATTAAAAGAGTCGTCTACGGAGCATCAGATCCGAAAGCTGGTTGTGCCGGTACATTAATGAATTTACTTCAAGAAGATATGTTTAATCATCAAGTAGAAGTAACAAGTGGTGTATTAAAGGAAGAATGCAGTGCTTTGTTATCGGATTTTTTCCGTCAGTTACGTAAAGAAAAGAAAAACTGAGATGAAACGGGTGGTCGTTATGCGTCGTCGCAACGAACTTTATGATAATGAAAGACAGAGGGAAGCTAACAGAAATATTTCTTTTTCAGAAAGTAATGCTATCACGGGATTTACGATGAAAGGGATGGGAATACTTATTATCTTAGTAGTGATCGGGTATTTTATCAAAAATATTGTTAGTTGACAATTTGTGCCAATCCCTTTGGTTACATTGCAATTTCACGATAAAAGAGGTATAATGAAGGTTGCCGTGCTAGGTGGGGAGGTAGCGGTGCCCTGTAACTTGCAATCCGCTATAGCAAGGCTGAATTCCTACTTGAGGTGGACGACTTTATGGCCTGCCTTAAGGGATTGGTGTTGACGTTTAGATCCTACGCAACAAGAACCCATGAATCCTGTCAGGTCCGGAAGGAAGCAGCAGTAAGTGGTCATTCTTGTGTGCCGTAGGGCGCCCTAAACCGAGCCATGAACTTAAGTAACGCATAGGGACGTTACATCAAAAGTAGGTGCACGGCAGTACATAGGAAAACGATAGTATACATCTCTTTCCATTTGTGGGAAGAGATTTTTTATTTTTCAATAGTAATGTTACGAAAAAATTTTTTGGAAAAACTTTTCTACGCGATAGAACTTGTCGGATTTAGTAGTATTCAATAGGTCATCCTTAAAATAAAAATATCAAATGATTAAATGAATACGTTTTCAAATGATTAAGGGTGACATAGGATGAAAAAAAGAAAGTTTAGATTTCCATTAGCATATCAAATATTGGCGGGATTAATATTAGGGATTATAGTAGGGGCAATTTTTTACGGAAATCCAGCTGTTGAAACTTATTTGCAACCACTTGGAACGATATTTTTAAATATGATAAAAATGATCGTCGTGCCGATTATCGTTTCTACTTTAATCGTCGGTGTTGCTGGAACTGGTGATATTAAACAGTTAGGAAAACTCGGCGGTAAATCGATGCTCTATTTCCAAGTCATGTCATTAGTAGCGATCGTTGTCGGGTTACTTGCGGCAAATATTTTTAAACCGGGTGAAGGATTAGATTTATCTTCCTTAGAGAAGACGAATATCGATCAATATGTTGAAACGACAGAAGAAGTGCAAAATAACGGAGTTATGGACGTCATTGTTGGAATTGTTCCGAACAATATTTTCCAATCGATGGCAGATGGAAATATGTTACCGATTATTTTCTTCTCTGTACTATTCGGTTTAGGTGTCGCATCGATCGGAGAACGTGGAAAAACAGTACTGGCCTTTTTCCAAGGTGTCTCAGATACGATGTTTTGGGTAACGAACTTGATTATGAAATTTGCTCCTTTCGGCGTTTTTGGCCTTATCGGTGTAACGGTTTCAAAATTCGGTTTATCTTCATTAATTCCATTAGGAAAATTAATGATCCTTGTATATGTAACGATGATTTTCTTCGTCATCGTCGTTCTAGGTGCAGTCGCCAAATTTGTCGGTTCAAATGTATTTCATATTATTAAATTATTGAAAGATGAATTGATTTTAGCTTATTCGACTTCAAGTTCGGAGACAGTTTTACCGAGAATTATGGAGAAGTTAGAAAAGTTCGGTTGCCCGAAAGATGTCGTTTCATTAGTAATTCCAACTGGATATTCCTTTAATTTAGACGGATCGACGTTATATCAAGCGTTGGCAGCAATATTCATCGCCCAAATGTATGGAATCGATTTAAGTATTACCGAACAAGTAACTTTAATGTTAGTGTTGATGATTACATCAAATGGGATCGCTGGTGTTCCTGGTGTTTCATTCGTCGTGTTGTTAGCGACATTAGGAACGGTTGGTATCCCACTTGAAGGACTTGCATTTATCGCGGGGATCGACAGACTGCTCGATATGGCACGTACAGCTGTCAATGTCGTCGGAAATGCTTTAGCAGCTGTCGTCATGTCTAAATGGGAAGGACGATACGACAAATCGAAAGAAGAAACATACTTAGTATCAATAGAAAAAACTGCATAAATTATTTCAAAAGATAGTTTTCCTTCATATGAGATGTTGAAAACTATCTTTTTTTATTTGTAGCAAGGTTTTAAAATTTTTTTCAAAGGAATGTCACCTTTTTGTAAAAGTTACTTCGTTTAAGAAAGTTTATGCGTGGAACTGTATAAAATGAGAACAAAAATATAAAGAGAAGGAGAATGTGTGATGCGTTCAATGAAACCATGGGATGCGAATGAACACCCTATTCAACGTATTAAAAACGAAATTGATGACTTATTTTCTCGCGTTTTTAACGATTCCTTCCTATCAACACCATCATTTTCTACCGATAGTTTCGTTCCAAAATGCAATATTGAAGAAAAAAGAAAACATTATTTAGTCGAAGTAGAAATTCCGGGAGTAGATCCGAACGATGTCATCATTGAACTAGATGGAAATGTACTAACGATTAAAGGAGAGCGCAAACGGAAAATCGAAACAGAAGATGAAGAAAATAAAATACATGTCATCGAACAAAGTTACGGCTCTTTCCATCGTTCGTTCACTTTACCAGATAATGTCGATGCTGATGCAATCGATGCTAAAAATAAAAACGGTATCTTAACGATAAAACTACCGAAGAAAAAAGGTAGCTCGCCACGAAGAATTGAAATTAAAAAATAAAGTAGGCAGCAAAAGTTGCCTACTTTATTTTTTACTGTAAAAGTATGAATGGTACATATAATTCACAGAGAATTCACGTTTCAATTATGTGCTTGTGAGGATATATGTTAAAATATGTGTGAAGTTGTTAAATAGGTATTTTGTTTAGAGGGGAGGAATATATATGTTGCCAGTGGAACGTCTTGAACGAATTAAAGAATTAATTCAAGTGAGAAAAAATATGAAAATTTCTGAACTGAGCAAAGAACTCGGTGTTTCAGAAATGACGATCCATCGTGATTTAAAACCTCTTGTAGAAGAAGGTTTTGTCGTTAAGACGTTCGGAGGAGTTTCTTTAGCAAAGTCCACCCCACAACAAGCAAATCATTTATGTATATATTGTAGCCGACCGATTCGTCAGAAATTAGCCTATCGAATAATTTTAGCTAATGATAAAGTCGAAGTAACTTGTTGCGCACATTGCGGTTTATTACGTTATAAACAAATTGAATCTGAAGTGATGCAAGCTATTTGTTGTGATTTCCTCCGTGAAACGACAATCAGTGCTCATTTAGCTTCGTACGTGATGGATACTTCATTAGATATTGGTTGTTGTCAACCCCAAGTTCTCACGTTTGAATGGAAAGAACATGCTGAAAAGTTTGTGAAAGGTTTTGGGGGGCGTATTTACGACTTTGAAGAAGCACTTGATGTCGTTTTTCATAAGATGAGAGCTACTTCTTGTTGTCAAGAAAAGCCTGTATCAAATTAAATAAGGAGGAATGAGATGAATAGACGGCATTTGTTGTTCGGAATAGTATTGTTAACACTATTGTTATCAGCGTGTAGTTCGGGACTTCCGATCGAAACGAATATGTCCGAAAAAGTAGCTAATTTCTCTTTTACGACGCAAGATCATGAAACGTTAAGTTTAGAAGATTTACAAGATGAATGGTGGATTGCAAATTTCATTTTTACGAATTGCAAAACAGTCTGTCTACCGATGTCGAGCAATTTTTCTACATTACAAAAAGAACTCGAAAAACGAGATCTAAACGTACAATTAGTTTCGTTTAGTGTCGATCCTGATTACGATAGTCCTGAAGTGTTAAAAGATTATGGCGAGCGATACGATGCTAACTTTGAAACATGGCATTTTTTAACAGGCTACGATATGCAAACGATTAAGGAATTATCTATAAAATCATTCCGAGCATTTTTGAAAGAACCTGAAGAAGGAGACGATCAAGTAACTCACGATACTCGTTTCTTTTTAGTAAATCCAGAAGGAGAAATTGTAAAAGGATACGATGGGGTGAATGCAGGCAGTATCGATGAAATTATCGAGGATATCGTCGTTTTGAAAGAAGAAGGATTATTATAGTATATGAGGAGTTGATTAAAGTTGAAAAAAATTATGTTAATGGTCATGGCTATTTTATGTTTAGCGATTATTTCTGCATGTGGTGGCGAAAGTAGTGAAAGTAGTGACCCGGCAGATGAGCTTTTAGCTCTGGAAGTAGATTTTATCGTTCCTGAACAAGTAGATGTTGGTGAAACAGTGGAATTATTAGCAGAAGTAACGTATGGAGAAGATCTAGAAAGCGACGCTGTTGTACGTTTTGAAATTTGGGAAGCTGAAGATGAAGAAAGAGAAAACAGTGTGATGCTCGATGCTGAAAACAATGGTGACGGCACTTATACTGCAGAATATACGTTTGAAGAAGAAGGAACGTACGAAATGTATGCACATACAGACGCGCACAATTTACACACGATGCCTAAAAAACAAATTATTGTCGGAGATAGCGAATAATAAACGATAAAAAAGCGACTGGACGAAAACGTCATTAGTCGCTTTTTTGTTGTTATATTATAACAAAGTTCATCAAACTGTCACATTTCGTTACTAAAAATGACTATTTTATAGCTCTTAAGAGTCATCTCGTAAAAAACGGATTGTGATACGTTTAAATATGAGTCGGTGATCAATCGATGAAGAAAGGAGGAGTATTTCATTAAAAAAATTTTCGCACTTTTCATCAGTTACATGTTGTTGTTATTCATCGTATTTCCATTTAGTACAAAAGCTGATATTTCGATTCAACAAATGATTGACGAAGCAAAACCTGGAGATACGATTAATTAAGTGAAGGTATTTATGAGGAACATATCGTCATCGATAAACCGATTCATTTAGTTGGAGATAAAGAAGTGACGTTGCAAAATAAAACGTCTGAGCCGATCGTATCGATTCAAGCAAATAATGTCACTATCGAAAACGTAACGTTCCACTATGAAACTGACGAGCGTTCTCCTGCAATTTTCGTTCAAGGAAAAGAAAATGTACTAACGAATTTACAAATTTATACGAACAGTATCGGTATCCAGTTAGATGGTGCAGATGAAAATGAGTTAACGAAAATAACGATTGAAGGAGAAAAAAATACACCAATTAACCAACGTCAACATGGAATCGATCTTTGGAAATCGAATCGCAATCATATACATCATAACAATATTACGAATGTTCAAGATGGAATATACGTTGAAAGTAGTAAAGAAAATCACATACATCATAATGTCGTTACAAATTCCCGTTATGGTTACCATTTAATGTTTACTGAAGAAACGACGTTGGAGAAAAATGAATCGTATGAAAATATTAGCGGTATGATGGTGATGGGTACGAATGGAACGAAAGTGCAAAACAACTTAATGAAATACAATCAAAGAAATGTGCAATCATTAGGACTATTACTATTCGATGTAAAAAATGCAACGATAACAGAAAATGAAATAGCTCATAACCGTATCGGAATTCTAATTGAAGATGCGTTGGATAACGATCTATCTTTTAACAAAATACAGAACAATTATATCGGAGTCCAATTTAAACGTGCTGAAAACAATACGATCGTAAATAACGCATTCGTCGCAAATGTCGTTCAAGGCCAAGCAGAAAACAGTTCGAATAACGATACGAATCGGAACTATTGGGGAGACCATGTAGGCTTAGATATGACAGGTGATAAAGTAAGTGATCTAACGTATGAAATCGACCCATTTTACCTTCACTTAACAGATGAATATCCTCCTTATCGCTTGTTATTTGATTCACCAGGGATGATTTTTCTCGAAACCTTATTGCACACACCTGTTGAAGAACGATTAATCGATGTATCACCGCTCTTGGAAAATCCATTTTCCGCACATTCATCGGAGGAAAATGGAAATAATGTACTTTTAGTTAGCTCCTTGTTTTTCACATTTAGTATCGCAATTATTTTTATGGGGGTAAAAAAACGATGAAAAAACGAAATATATTTTTACTCATGCTTATCTTCTTGCTTACGGTTTTAGCCGCGTGTGGGAATGATTCGACAAACGGAGAAGATGCTTCTAATAATGGGGAAGCGGAAGAATTAGCGTATACGCCTGAAGATATTCAAGAAACAGATGTTTGTGAAGTTTGTGCAATGGCAGTTCCAGATGATGAACATGCTACACAAATCGTTTTAACGAATGACCGTGCATTGAAATTCGATGATATCGGTTGTTTACATCAATGGAAAGAAGAAAATGGAGAAGACGATATCGGCGCTGAGTTCGTTCGTGATTATCATACGGAAGAATGGATTCAATTGAAAGATGCGACATTCGTTTACGATGAAGAAATTATGACACCGATGGCTTATGGAATTATTTCGTTTAAAGATAGTAAAGATGCTGAAGCATACATCGAGACAGAAGGGTTAGGAGAAATTCTCGATGTAAATGATTTAGCTTCACATCATTGGGAAAGAAATATGGATATGATGGACCATCACGATCATGATCACGATCATCATCACGACGATGATGACGATCACGAATAATATTTAGGAAGGAATGAATGGACGCTTGCGCATCTTTACAGTAGCTCAAAGAGAAATAAAATTAGGTTTTAGAAATTCATGGACCTATTCATTTTTAGTACTACTTTCTATCTTTACAATCGGTATTTTATTGCTACATTCCGGTGTCGCAACGTCTAGTGAATATACGGATATGACGGGTACGGTAATAAATATGGTTTTATATTTATTACCGCTCGTCACCCTTTTATTAGGTGGATTTTCCGTTGCACTAGAAAAAGAAGATGGACACTGGGGTTTGCTCGCTACTTATCCACTTTCAACGTATCAATTTTTATGGGGAAAATGGATAGGACTTGCAATTATTTTACTGACGATGTTGTTTTTTAGTTTCGGTTTAGCTGGAATCATTACAGTCATTTTTAATCAACCGTTAGCACTACCTACTTTACTATTTTTTTGGGTGTTTTCCGCAGTTTTAGCACTCGTTTACTTAAGTATCGCAATTTTAATCGGTTCCATTGCAAAAAATCGTTGGCAAGCATTATTTATCGGGATCGGTGTATGGTTTATCACTGTAGTTGCTTGGTCATTAATCATCGTTTCGACGCTTAGTCATTTACCGTCGTATAACATGATTCAACCGACTTTACAAATACTGACGCTTCTAAATCCGGCGGAATTTGTTAGAGTGTTTTCGATGATGAGGCTAGGAGCAGGTTCAGCGTTCGGTGCTGATTATGATATGTGGATTACCTGGGCGACGAGCAATTATGGACTGTTCATTTTCGTTGCGATATTTATTAGTTGGATCGTCGTATCAATATGTGTAGGTGGATTTATTTGGAATAGGAGAGATAAATATGGAGGAGCATAATGTTGCGATTGAACTGTCAAAATTATCGAAAAGCGTCCGTAAAAAACAATTGCTTGCACCGTTAAATTATCGGTTAGAAAAAGGGAAAGTACTCGCTTTATGTGGCGGTAATGGCGCTGGAAAAAGTACGTTGATCCGGCTGATCATCGGCTTATTGAAACCTACTACAGGGACCGTGACGATCAATGGACTTAATTACAAACAACATAAAAAAGAATTTTTACGACAGTTTGGATATATGCCCGACGATTTCCAATTCCAAAAATATATCACAGCTAAAGAGACGATCCGATTTTATGCAAAATTAAAAAACGTAGACGAAAATATCGCCTATGATATGTTAGAAACGGTAGGATTAACCGAAAAACAACATGAAAAAGTAGGCACATTTTCAAAAGGAATGAAACAACGATTATTGCTAGCTCAAGCATTGTTAGCTCGTCCGAGTATACTAATTTTAGACGAACCGACGAATGGCTTAGACCCGTACTGGATTCAAGAATTGTCACAAATCATCATAGATGCTAAAAAATCTGAACAAACTGTCGTTTTCTCTACTCATGATCTTCATGTCGCCGAAAAAGTTGCTGACGAAGTGATGTTTTTAAGTAACGGTAAAGTCATTAGCAACGGTTCAGTAGAAAAATATCGGAAGCACGGCTTATATGAAACATTTCAAAAACTGTATTTTGATTCGTTGGAAAAAGAAAAAGAACTAAGAGTCCTTTAAAAGACCGTGTTCATAGGCATATTTTGCTAATTGGACGCGATTGTTCAAATGTAATTTTTGAAATAAATTTTTCAAATGGTTTTTCACAGTATGTTCAGAGATCTCCAGTCGTTGTGAAATCTCTTTGTTCGTAAGTCCGTTTGCAACTAAAGTAAGGATCTCTTTTTCTCTCGTTGATAGACGATCGATTTCTTTGTTTTCTTCTTCAATTTCATAGCCGGAAAATTCTTTTAAAATTTGTTTCGCAATCGGTTTATCGATTTGAACGTCATCATTCATAATTGCTTTTAAATATGGAATCCAAGATTCGTGCTCAACATGTTTTAATAAATAACCTTGAGCACCGTTTTTTATTGACTCGAATAAATCGACGATATCATCGGAAACGGTTACCATGACAATTTTGACGTACGGATATTTACTTTTGATCATCCGGGTAGCTTCCATTCCGTTCAAATCTGGTAAATTAATATCCATTAAAATTAAATCAGGCATTAACGTTTCCGTTAGTTCAATCGCTTTTTTTCCAGTAGTTGCTTCGCCGACGATTTGAAATGTAGGTTCCTCTTCTAAAATGACTTTCATCCCTTCCCGAGCCATCGGATGATCATCTACAATTAATATTCTTACTGGATTTGTCATTTAACGCTCCTCCTTTTTTGGCGTAAATGTCAGTATAGTCATGCTGTCTTTTCTTTCAATTTTTAACAGCCAGTTAATCTTTTTACAACGTTCTTGCATCATTTTAATACCGTAATGATTTTCTTTTAACACTTGCTTTAGATTAAAACCGACTCCATTATCCTTAATGATGATATGACGTTCATCGTTCGTTATTTGAATATCAATGAATACTTTCTGTGCTTTTGCATGTTTATGAATATTGATTAATGATTCTTGAACACAAGCGGCTAATTCTGTCTTTTCTAAGTTTGATAATTGCTCATCATGAACGTCATATGATAGTTCAATGTCAACATTTGATTCTTCTTTTAGTTTTTCTATCTGCTTATTGACGAATTCTTCATTTAATAAATTTTGTTGATTAGGTGGATTTCGTAAATTTTCTAATCCAGACCGAACGTAATTGTGGATATTGACGATACTTTCGTTTAATGATTCTAATTTCGGTCGATCTTCTTCTAATACGTTCAATTTTTCCAATTGTTTAATTTTGATCGATAATAAAAAGAGTGATTGGGCCATTCCATCATGAAGATCGTGTGCGATACGTTCTCTTTCTTCCAACACCGCTTTTTTGGCACGTTCTGTTCTCAATTGTTCTTGCATTTGTTCAAGTTTATTGAAAAATCGTAGTTAATAACGTTAACGTCACGAATAAAACGATGAAAGGGGTCAACCAATTACCTAAATCCATTGAAATATATGGTAGTAAATATTCGTGTCTAACGTATTCCCACAAACCGACCGTAATCGTCGGGACTAGTAAAATAAGCCATTTTAGTTGCTTATATGTCAACTTTTTAATCTCCTTATCATTTTATTATTATTCATTGTAACAAATTGTTTCATTAATCGATCAAATTAATATTTAAATCATTAGACAAAAAAAGAATCTTTAACCAATGATTGATTAAAGATTCTTTTTAAACGTTCATTAATTTTTAGTAGTTTCTTTATACGTTAATCCGAGCACTTCTGATGATAATTGACGAACTTCGTCTAAAAGTTCACGGTTGTCAACTAGAGATTGACCGTATGATGGGATCATTTCTTTAATTTTTGGCTCCCATTCATCGAGATGCTCTGGGAAACATCTTTTAATCACTTCAAGCATCACATGTACCGCTGTGGAAGCACCTGGAGAAGCACCTAACAATGCTGAAATTGTCCCATCTTGAGAAGTGATCACTTCTGTTCCGAATTGAAGTGTTCCTTTTCCGCCTTCTTCTGTATCTTTAATGACTTGTACTCGTTGACCAGCAACGATTAATTCCCAATCTTCATCTTAGCTGTTCGGAATAAATTCACGTAATTCCTCCATACGTTGTTCTTTTGATAACATCAGTTGTTGAATTAAATATTTTGTTAATTTCATTTCTTTAAATCCACATGCAATCATCGTCATTAAATTAGAAGTGTTAATCGATGTAAATAAATCTGCCTTAGAACCATGTTTTAAGAAGTTTGGTGAGAAACCAGCAAACGGTCCAAATAGTAATGATTTTTTATTATCGATATAACGTGTATCAAGGTGTGGAACTGACATTGGTGGTGCACCAACTTTTGCTTTTCCGTACACTTTCGCATGATGTTTTTCAACGACATCAGGATTGTTACAAACCATGAATAGTCCACTTACCGGGAAGCCACCAATATGTTTACTTTCTGGAATTCCAGATTTTTGTAATAAGTGGAGACTTCCTCCTCCAGCGCCGATAAAGACAAATTTGGCACGATAGTAGCGAATACTACCGCTTTTAAGATTTCTAACTTTCACTTCCCACAATCCATCTTCTGTACGCTGGATATCATCAACACTATTTTTATAATGGACATTTACATTTTGCTCTTTC
The DNA here is from genome assembly GCA_963766835.1 of uncultured Bacilli bacterium. Taxonomy (GTDB): domain Bacteria; phylum Bacillota; class Bacilli; order Bacillales; family Amphibacillaceae; genus Pseudogracilibacillus. Next base: position 11,939 of record CAVYBX010000007.1, on the reverse strand, counting down.
AAGATGATCAAATAACATTCTAGTTAAAGCACCGAAATTTACGTCAGTACCAGAATCAATTTTCGTTGCTGCAATCGGTTCATCAGTATTACGATCTTCCATAATGAGTGGAACCCATTCAGCTAGTTTCTTCGGATCATCAGAAAATTCCATTCCTTCAAAGAGAGGATTATCTTTCATCAGTTCATAACGTTTCTTCAAAAACGCTACATTGTCTTCGCCTTGTACTAAACTCATATGTGGTAAAGGCATGATGAAGTCTTCTGGATTTTGAATTAAGCCTTTTTTTACTAAATAAGACCAAAATTGTAACGACACTTGGAATTGCTGGTTAATATTAATAGCTTTCGTAATATCGATGGAACCGTCTTTCTTTTCAGGTGTGTAGTTCAATTCACATAATGCAGCGTGACCAGTTCCAGCGTTGTTTAATTCATGGGAACTTTCTTCTCCAGGCTTATCAAGTTTTTCAAATACAGTTATATTCCAATCAGGTGCTAATTCTTTTAATAGAGACCCTAAAGTGGCGCTCATAATTCCCGCACCGATTAAGATAACGTCTGTCGTGTTTTGATTGTTACTCATTTTAACCTTCCTTATATCTTAAAATTTGATGTTAAAAATGTAAACGCTCCTAAAACGTAATTAGGAATAAATTCTCCATATCAATTATACATAATTATAGATAAATAGAGTATTTAAGAGGCAATAGTATTTATTAATAAGAGATAATAGTTAATAGTTATATGACGTTTAAAGATGAAATATAAGACGTTTCAAACAATAATAGGATAAAAATACTAGATTTATATAGTTAAATTTATTCACTATTTCATTATAAACTTGTTAAAAAGATTTTACAAATAGTATTTTTTGGTCATATGATGAATTTTTGTACTTTTATCTATCAATATATTGTTAATTTAGTAGAAAATGGACAAAATTAATACTTTTTTACATTTGAAATTGCTATGTCATAAAATCGATGAAATATTGATTAGCAATCGGTAAAGTTTGTCAATACCCCAATTTTCATAAATTAATTTTAGCATTCGGTTTAACAGATGAAATATTCGGTGTATCCGTTAGAAGTGGTAACAAATTAAATTATTTTTATAGTTATGGAGCGATGACGATTGCACTTCCTGCATGGGTGCTTGGAACAGTATTTGGGGTCATATTGGGGGACAGCATTGTCGGAAAGACTAACTAGTTCTTTAAGTATTGAGTTATATGGCATGCTGCTTGCGGTCATTATTCCACCAGCTAGAGGAAATAAAATTTTAACAAATATTATCATCGTTTTGATGTTATCTAGTTTACTTTTTATTGTTCTTACGGATACCAAAAATAAAAAAGAACAGTCCAAAAGGTCAATTTAATCGACTATATTGGACTGTTCTTTTCGTTTAATAAGGTTACATAGCACCTTATTAAGGATGTATTATGAAGAAAAGAGTTAGATCAATTATTTAAGTTGATGTTTTTTCATAAAATCTTCTAATATTTCATCTAAGTTCGGACCTTCTACTTCATGTAAATCGTAGTGGACTCGTGTATATGGTTTATTGATCGAGATGACACGTGATAAATCGATCGGTGTTCCGATAATGACAGCATCACATTCAGTGTTATTAATCGTTGCTTCAAGGTCTTTTAATTGTTGTTCACCATACCCCATAGCAGGCAGTACATTTCCGATATGAGTATACTTTTCAAAAGTGTTGACTAATGAACCTACCGCAAATGGACGTGGGTCAACAATTTCTTCTACTCCAATACGTTCTGCTGCAACAGTTCCTGCACCGAGCTTCATCTCACCGTGTGTCAATGTCGGTCCATCTTCGACAATTAATACACGTTTACCTTTAATTTTATCAGGATCATCAACTTTTATCGTTGATTCGGCTTTAATAATCGTACTATTTGGACTTGCTAGTTTAATATTGCTTTCGACAATTTTAATATTTTCTTCTTCTGCACTATCAATTTTATTAATAATTGCAACGTCAGTCGTTCTTAAACAAACTTCTCCAGGATAATATTTTAACTCGTGACCTGGTCGATGTGGGTCGAGTACTGTTACTGCCAAATCTGGTTCAATAAATGAAAAGTCGTTATTTCCCCCATCCCATAAAATGACGTCACAGCCATCAGGATCATTTTCAGCAGCTTCTAAAATATCAGCGTAATCGACCCCGGCATAGATGATATTTCCACGAGCAACATGCGGTTCATACTCTTCCATTTCTTCAATCGTACAGTTATGTTTCTTTAAATCTTCTAAAGTCTGAAAACGTTGTACTCGTTGCGCATTTAAATTACCGTATGGCATCGGATGTCTAATCGCTATGACTTTAATTCCGTGTGCAAGTAATGTTTCAATAATTTTTCTGGAAGTTTGACTCTTTCCAGTTCCTGTTCTAACTGCACAAACCGAAATAACAGGTTTTTTACTTTTTAACATCGTGCTCTTTGGTCCGAGCAAGGTGAAGTTTGCACCAGCGGCATTGACGATTGCACTGACGCCCATCACTTCTTCATAATTAACATCACTGTATGCAAAAACACATTCATCTACGTCTAATTCTTTAATTAATTCAGGTAACTGTTCTTGTGCATAAATTGGAATTCCATCAGGATACAATTCTCCTGCTAATTCGCTTGGATATTTACGTCCATCGATATCTGGAATTTGCGCCGCTGTAAAAGCAACGACATTATATGCTTCATTATCACGATAATACGTATTAAAGTTATGAAAATCTCTTCCTGCTGCACCGATGATGATGACATTTTTTCTCTTCATTCTTTTTCTCTCCTACTTTTTTTACAATGTACAAACATAATTATAAATAAATATGTATAAAAATACAACAAGAAATTTTAAAGTTACATAAATTTAATAATTGCATTTTCCTATTTACCAATTTTTTAACATAAAAAAAGACTTAAGAACGAACTGTTCCTAAGTCTTAAAAATTACTTGCATGTTATATTATTAATTTTTAATAACGATAAATCGCAGCAACTCCCGTATTTGACGGCATCCGTTCTTTCGGTAAGACGACTACTTCTCCTTTATTTGAAAATACCATTTCCGCTAGATCGTCTAACACATCATCAATTTCTGGGTCGGTTAAATCTCCTGATATTAATTCACCTGTTTCGGTATTTACTCGGCCTGGATATAAACGGTCTGCTTCAATTAATATTTTGTGAATCTGGTTTTCACTTGCGGCACGAGCAACTTGAGCAATATCGTCAGAACCTTGAAATTTCGCTTGTGCTTCTTTAAATTCGTCAACGAGCTGTCTCGTCTTCTCTAAATATTGCGGTTCAATCATTTCCCAAGCCATTTCTTTTAATTCGTTTATTGATAAAGAAGTGTAATCAATTTTAAGCCCTTCTTTTTGTAAAAATGGGTTACGACTTAAATGTTGAAAAGGGGTATGATATTCGGACAATGCTACTAAATAAAGAGGGAATTCAGTCGGTTTAGAATAATGTTCTAATACAGTACGGTCGACATGACGGAAAAATCGTTCCATATCGCGATCGATGATGTCTTGTTTAGTACTACTTCCGTGCAACATTCCTGTTCCACGAGGGCCACGATGAGACCCAGCAGAGATATATTTTTCGGAATCTTCATCTTGTAATATTTCCGATATTGTGCTCGGAATCGAAGGATCTAATGTTATTTTCTCGACGCCGTAACGATTTCCTTCAAAAAGGGTAAATTGTTTACGGTTGAGGCCAAGTAAATGATATCTGTCTCTAGATTGAAAGTTTCGAATGAGAGGTTTGATATGAAAGCTTGATGCAACAATGGCTAGTTCTTTTACTTTTCGTTGAAGTCTGTAAATAATGCATACTCCTTCAGTGGCAAATATCGCTAGTCCATCAGTAGATCGTTGCCAAAAATTTTTATCTGAGGCGATTGTTTCAAATGGTTTCATCAATGATTCAATTTGATTTTTATCATATTTTTCGGATAACGATTGTTCAATTTTCTTCGTCAAATTTTTAAACCTGATCATATCTTGTTGTGTTTCATTGCTTTGGCGATGAGTCGGTTGATATAACGAAATGCAAGGTTGGACATTCATGCTAAACAATTGATGCGGGAAAATGTTAACGATTTCGTATAGCATTTTTATTCCTCCAATTATTTAATATCTACCATTATTCTATCAATTAAATTGTTCTTTCCCGAAAGTAAAAATAACAATTAAATGAAACATTCCTTTTTATCGTTAAAAAGAATCGTATTTAAAGAATATTTTTGCCGAAATCAAGTTATAAATGTATATTTTCCGGATATACAGTATGTAGAAACGTTGTCCATCATTCCAATTTAAAAAAATTTTAGGAGGGTGTGAAATGACAAATTTAAAAGACGACCGTCCAAAAATTGTCATAGATCGAAAAAGGGAAATGCGAACGGTAGAAACATCACGAATGATCAGCGAAGGTGGATTAGGTTCATGTCTCCATTACAATATCGAAAAAGTCTCTACACCTGAAAAAGAAATTGAAACGAATACGAAACTGTAGACAAATAATTTTAGAACACATTTTGCTTCAAGCAACGATTCTTAAATTTTAAAAACCTTTACCTTTTGGTGGAGGTTTTTTCTATTTTTAAAAAAAGAACACCACATTACGTGGTGTAAAGGAGAGATATTAAAATTTCATACATTGGGGGAATATTGACTGTATATAATAAAAATTACTATATATCGATAAGTTTTGCAAATAATATAACTTCATGCAATCGTGTATTATAATAGAATCTTTTTACAAATATATTTAAAGGCATAAAACTTGAAAAACATTTTTAAAACAATCTTACGATAAAGTCGGTAGCGACGATCATTATGAGAGATACTCCCCAAGCGATCGTCGTCGGAACAGACCATACGAGCATCTGCTCTTTTACTTCTTTGATCCCTAACATTCGATTGACGACCCAGAACAAACTATCATTAAAGTAAGAAAAGATCATTGCACCTAATGCCGCCGCTTGTGCAGCTAAAACGATGTTTACATCTAATGTAGCAACGATCGGTGCCGAAATCGAAGCAGCTGTAATCATTGCAACAGTACCACTTCCCTGAATTAAACGAACGATCGTTGCGATGAAAAACGGTACTAATACGCCGGGAATAGCCAAAGTGGCAATTTGTTCGGCGATGAAGTCACCTGTTCCGCTTTCACGTAGTACTTCACCGAAGGCACCCCCAGCACCTGTTACGAGGAGGATGATCCCAGCTGTTTTGATTCCTTCTTCCATACGTTCCAACGTGTCGACGCGAGTTGCATTTTTGGATAAAGTGTAAATTGCAACTAATAAACCGATCCCTACTGCAATTACAGGGTTTCCAATAAATTGGATATAAGATAAAACTGTTTCATGGATGTTTAAAATGCCTGTTTCATCTAACATGCCGAACGTAGTATTTATAAATATCAATATAATCGGAAGTAAAATTGGCATCATTGACACGGTTAAAGAAGGTAACTCTTTTTCACGTTCCGTAGATGCTTTGACGAATTCTTCATAAACCTGTTTCGTATCAGGTCTTACAAAGTTTTCGCCATCTTTGCTAGGTATTTGATAAATCTTTTTTCCTAACCATTTCGCATAAATTACACCAGCTATGACGATTGGTATAGCGAATATTAAACCAGCTAAAATCATCAGTCCAATATCAGCACCGAATATTCCTGCAACTCCTAATGGTCCTGGCGTTGGCGGAACTGCATGGTGGGTAGCTACTAAACCTACAGCTAAAGCAACACCAATTGTTATGACAGATTTTCCTGTTTTCGATGATAATGCTTTCACTAAAGGATTTAAAATAACGAAAGCAGAATCGACGAAAATCGGTATTGACACGATGTAACCCGCGGCAGCCATCGCCCATTCCTCTTTTCCTTTTCCTAACCACTTGATCAAGTATATGCTAATTTTTCTGCTGCACCAGATACTTCTAAAATCCGGCCCATCATGACTCCGAAACCGATAATGATACCAATCGAACCTAATGTACTTCCAAATCCACTTGTAATTGTCGAAATAACGTCGGAAGGATTCATTCCGCCGATGATTCCAGTGATAGAGGCCACGATGATGAGCGCTAAAAAGACGTGAACTTTCGTTTTTAATACTAATAAAATAAGTAATGTAATCCCTATCAATAATCCAATGATCATTTGCGTTCCTGACACTTTTAGTTACCTCCAAACATTCGGAAATGAGTAATTTTAATAAAAATGGGGAGAGGGGCGATTGTTTCTCTCCCCCATAATGAAACAATTTTTATAACGTTTCTTTCGTAAATTTAGGTGCATATTCGGCAGCCAATTTAATGCATTCTTCCATGCTGACACTTGAAGCGATGTTTTTTCCAGCGATATCAAAAGCTGTCTCCGTGGTCAACGGACGTTCTTAAGAAAGGAAGCCCGTTCGTAATCGAAATCGTACGATGGAAATCTGTCATTTTTGCTGCAATATGCCCTTGATCGTGATATAAAGATAAGACTGCGTCGTATTTACCGTTTAAAGCTTGGAAAAAGACCGAATCTGCAGGGATTGGACCGACGGCATCAATCCCATCTTTCACAGCAGCATCGATTCCAGGTTTGATTTCGTCAATTTCCTCGCGACCGAACAAACCATTTTCACCACTATGTGGATTCAACCCTGCAACAGCGATTTTACGGTTTTCTACCCCTAAACGTTTTAACGCCTCGTCACAGCGGATGAGGTAATCGTGAACACGTTGTTTCGTCATTTGCTCGATCGCATCCCTAAATGATAAATGTCTCGTTAAGAAGAAGATTCTCATGCCACGGACTTGAAACATCGTCAATGGATCTTTAGAATTCGTCAAATCTTCCAGCATTTCCGTATGTCCGATGTATGGGACGTTTGCAGCTTGTAAAGATTCTTTATTGATCGGTGTTGTAGCGATCGCTTTCACTTCATCGTTCATCGCCAAATCGACCGATGTTTTAATATATTCGAAAGCTGCTTTTCCACATTGTGCTTGAACTTCTCCATAGACAAGTTCGTCGATGTTGATATTATTCAAGTCGATTAAATCGACGGTGCCAGATTCGTATTTTCCTTCAGAAGGTTTTGATATTACGTTCAAATTTAAATCTTTCTCGACAATCTGAATTGCTTTTTCAAATACTTCTGCATCGCCTATCACAACAGGTTTACACATTTCATAAATTTTTTTGTTTGCCAAAGCTTTCGCAGTTATTTCTGGACCGATACCAGCAGGATCTCCCATTGGAATAGCAATCAACTCACGTTTACTCACTATGAATTCACTTCCGTTCTTTTAGATTTAATATATTTTACACATTCGTAAATCGATCTTTTATCCCCAACCATTCCACCTTTTGTCACGATAGAAAGGTTTGGATATAATCCACCGATTAATTTTCCATAAGCCGCTAAAGGTAATACTTCATCTTCAAGCTTTATACCATGAGCTTTAATACTAATACAGAGCGAAGAAGTAATATCACCACCGCTCATAAAACATCCTTGAATTTGATAAGTCGTTCGTTCGATGACATTTTTTGTAATGTTCGCTAAAGCATTAGAAATCTGTTTTGCTAACACATCTTTTGTCGTGTTCTCTTCTTCCGCTTTTTCTTGGAGATTTAAAATCGTTGAACCTGGTTTAAAAGTTGTAATGATCAATACTTCATGATCATCGATACGCTTTAATGCTTCGTTTACTGCACGGTTTACTTCTTCATTCCAAGTGTCACGATGTAACGTTGCTACTTTCTCAGCATTTACATATACAGGTTTACTTTTTGTTTTTTCTTGTAAATAATTTAATTGAAGACCTGTTAAATTTGTGACACTGCCAACCGTTACGATAATTTTGCTCTTTTCGACTAACTGTTCAAAATAAGATTTCGCATAAGCGACAGTAAGTGGACCTGGGTCAGCTGGTACGATCGGGACATTCTTAATTTTTGCCATCGCATCAGCGATCGTTTCAATATCTTCATCCGTTATTGCATCAACGACGATAATGCGAATACCTTCATTAATTTTTTCATGCAATGCCTCCTTTAACATGTTACTTCCAGACAAGACTTTATCAAGCCCGACATGAGCAACTTTATTTTTACTTTGTTTCTGAATGACCGCCGGAATATACGATTCCGTAATCGGGCGTTGTGGATCTTTTGCAACGTCTGTTTGATGGACAGGAATACTGTTTACTAACAAATATCCTCCGGAAGAAATGCGCCCCGAATCTGGAAAGGAAGCGACTAATATCGCCACACTATTTTCGCCGACTTCTTCCAAAACGGTGTCGATTTCCAAACCGATATTTCCTCGAATCGTACTATCGATTCTTTTGCAAAAAATTTCTGTTTCCCATTTTTGAAAATTAGCCATTGCGTTTTTTATACGTTCTTTTATTACTTCATCTTTTTCATAACGTGTATCGGTATTAATACAGACTGTATCGACATCGTTGAAGTCAATTTCTTGTTCAATATGCATCATCGTTGCTGCAGAAAAACCTTGTTGACTTAAACGAACTCCTGTCGCATTTGCACCGGTTAGATCATCAGCTATAATTCCTATTTTCATCGTTGGCCCCTCGATTCAATAAATTTGTATTTTTTCAGAAAGAAGTTTTTTATCACTAGCAGTGATTTCGTTGTCCGTAATAAATCCCGATAAAGAACTGAGATCACAAACTTTAGAAAATGCTTTTCGGTGTAGTTTACTTGAGTCAGCAACTAAATACGTTACTTCGGCGGCATCGACCATATGTTGTTTAATTTTCGATTTTTCAAACGTAGGTGCTGTCACTCCGGCTTTTATATCAATGGCGTGTGCTCCTAAGAAAAAAATGTCGACATTGATTTCTTTTAATAAAGCGATTGATTGGGGACCAAAAAGCGCACCAACATCTTTTTGGAGTTCTCCCCAGTTAATATAACTTTTAAATCACTTACCATTAATTCACCGGCAATTTTAATGTCGTTTGTTATAACGGTAATATTTTGTTTTTGCTTCAGTAACTTTGTGATTTCTAAAGTCGTCGTTCCTGAATCAAGTAAAATAGTTTGACCGTCATGTACAAAAGATATTGCTTTTTCAGCGATCAGTTTTTTCTGTTCAGAACGAATTCCTTCTTTCGTTGAAAACGGTGTTTCTGTAATGAGTGGTTTTAATAAAACAGCTCCACCGCTTACACGAAGCACTTGTTTTTCATTTTCTAATAGGGCAAGATCTCTTCTAATTGTCATCGGAGAAACGTTCATCCGTTTAGAAAGCTCATTAATCTCTACTTTCCCGTCTCGTTGTAAGATGTTTAAAATTTCCTCTCTCCGTTCTTTAGGATGCATGTTATCAACTCTTTCAAAATGTTACTTTTTCACATTTTATGAATGTTAACATCATTATTATGTGCTTGAGAAAGTAGATTGTCAATCAAAAATGATAATTATTATCAAAATTATTAGTTGTTCTTGTTAAAAATTATTATGAAATTGTTTAATAATTACATGATGACATTGATTGTTGTAAAATTGATACCCTTTCAACGGCGAATAAAAACTTTATTTTTAATATGGAGGATTTAGTAATTCTTAAACATTGTTTTAAAAAGTAGTGGAAAAACATCCGACATTGTAAAAAATATTTTCAAATCAATGCGAAATAAAAAAAGTCTTTTTGCTAATTTCATCGTGCAAAAAGACTTTTATATGACATTATTTTTTTCTAGTGTGAAACTGACGGTGGAGTTCACGAACTTGTTCTGCCAGTTCAGGAACAGGACCTTCCACGACCGTATCGCGAATAACATCTTGTATAGGAAGATTACGTACACGAGAAGGAGGAACTCCCAATTCATTTAACCACTCGACTAATTGTGCAGACGAACTTGCATATACGATCCTCCCTAAGCCGACCCAACCGTGAGCAGCAGCACACATCGGGCAATGTTCTCCGGATGTGTACACTGTCGCTTTTTTTCTCTCTTCAGGTGTCATATTTTTTGCAGCCCAGCGTGCTATTGCGAATTCTGGATGTTGAGTATGGTCGCCAGATGCCACATGGTTATGATCTTCAAACAGTACTTCTCCATCTGCAGAAACGAGCACGGAACCAAATGGCTCGTCACCTTTTTCAAGGGCTGTTTTTGCTAATTCAACACAACGCTTTAAATGTTTTAAATCAGTTTCACTAATCATTTTCCAACCTCCTACGATTATTTTCTAACACCATCATATAGCAATCGAGGCCGACACGATGACATAAAATCAGCTAGTTCCTAAATTATTGCACTAACACAACTTGTTATAAGTTTAGCATCCTTCAGACCGTAAATAAACTCCTTCTTAAAAGTCGGTATTTATTGATAAGTGCGATTCGATCGCGTCTTATGACAACTATTATTAGTCAGTTAGATGGTTTAGGAATGGCTGGAGTTGTGTCAGGTATTGTCGGTAAAATATATGAAACAAAAAAAAATTGGAATTTAGATAAAGAAGTAAAAGCATATCTGAAGGAATTAGAACATGCATCTATCCAGGATATTGAAGAACGACTTGTTGCATTTTTTGCCTTCGATCTGCAAAGGGCAATCGAGAAATATCAGATTCCAAGTACCGTTATCTTCCTTGATACGTTTGAAGCATTATGGTCTGGAGTAACGAATAAAACGATTATTCATACCAAAGATCAATGGGTACGGGATTTGATTAGGTCTTCCCCCAATATTTTATTTGTCATTTGTGGTCGTGAGTATCTCGAATGGGAAACATATGATTCAGACTGGAAGAAAATCATTCAACATTATCGGATCCATAATCTAGAAAATACTATGCTTCCGAATTTCTCAAAGAATGCGGGATTGAGGAAAAAGCAATTAGTATAAAAATGATTTCCTCTAGTGGTGGGTATCCATACCATCTCGATCTATCCGTTGATACCTATTTTGAAATAAAAAATCAGGGAGAGAAGGTGGATCCTAGTAAATTTGGTTCTAATCACCGGGAGATTTTAGATCGATTCTTACAATATTTAACAGATCAAGAGATCGAAACGTTAAAAGTTATGTCTATCGCTCGATTTTTCCATAATGAATTATTCGAATATTTACTTACAAAACATCCAACAGGATATGCGATTACAAAGTATGATGATTTTAATAAGTTTTCCTTTGTCACTAGCGAGTCGGAAAAACAATTCATCCACGCTCTGATGCGTCAAGGTATATTGGAATACTCCAATAAAGATTTTATCAAACGTGTACATCAAACTTTAGCAAGCTACTACGGGGAAAAATTAAACGATAGATTGGGAAAAAGAAATGGATATGCTAAGGGAATTAATCTACCATCAAAAATCCTCCCTTTCCCAGCAATCTTTTAAAGATTGGTTAGCCGGCGATATGCTTCCTACATTGGAAAAGTTGCAGCTCCGTGGGGAATCGCTTTTCTTAGAGAAACATTATATGACATCTATCGGGAGCACGGTGCAAAAGAATTAGGGATTTCGCTTATGCATGGATGCAAAAGAAGCGGCTAACATCGCTAAAAACGCTAATGTTGGCAAACTAGTTTTGACGCATCTTCCATCTGATGGGGATTTTGATTTCATGAAACGTGAGGCAACAGAAATATTTTGAAATGAAGTTTATTTGGCGAAGGAAGTTGAAAGGTTGAAAGTGTAGGGATTACGTCGTTCTAAGGAAGAGATTCGAATAAACTCGTCTATTAAAAATCGATGCCCCACAAGCTTTGTAAGGACGAAGCTTGTGGGGTTGCTTATACAAAAAAATTGTAAAGTCAGAAGTATCTTCTACGCTTCATTTAATGAATATACACTTTCATCATCTTCTTTGATTATCATTTACTTATGATACGGCTCA
>CAVYBX010000006.1:0-120362 GCA_963766835.1 uncultured Bacilli bacterium | reverse complement strand
GCCGGTGGCTTGCCGCCGCCGTGCCGCCGCCGGCGGCGGCGGCGGCTCGCCGCCGCCGTCCACGCCGCCGCCGCCGCCGCCGCCGCCGCCGCCGCCGCCGCCGCCGCGCCCCTGCCGCCGCCGCGGCCAGCGCCCCGCGCCGCCGCCGCCGCGCGCCCGCCGCCGCCGCCCGCCGCCGCCGCGCCGCCGCCGCCGCCGCCGCCGCCGTCGCCGCGGCGGCGGCGGCAGCGCGCGGTCGCCGTGGCGCGGAGCATCCCGCGATTTCGCCGACTCGGTCCTCTCCGTCGTCAAAGCGGCGAGGCGGGCCGTGAAGGGGTCCCAGGACCCCGAGGACGCGCTGTTGGCAGCGAGCTACGAGGTCGGTCGCGGGATCGGCACGGCGGCGTCGCTGTGCTCCTGGCGACGGGCCGATGCGGCTTCTTCGGGCTCGCCCGACCGCGTGAACTGCGCCTCGATGCGATCGGTGGCAATGCCGTACGCGCTCATTGACGTCGAGGTCACCCGCCCCCTCCCTCGGCTGCAGCTGGGCGTGGACGAGTCGGGGGTGGCCATCGTGTCCCGGCGTGACGGCTGCGTCATCGGCTTCTCGATCCACGAGGCGCGCCCGGGCTCGGCGTTCGAGCCGGACGAGCTGGGCGCACTCCTCGACCCTGCCCCCGTCGACCCGGCCGTGCTCGACTCCACCGGCCCCGATCGCCCGACGATCACCGTCGCGATCTGCACGCGGGACCGAGCCGAGCTCCTCGCCGAATGCCTCGCCGCCGTGCTCGCACTGGAGCAGCGTCCCGACGAGATCCTCGTGGTCGACAACGCGCCGCTGGACCGCCACACGCACCAACTCGTCGGCGAGCTCGGGATTCGCTACGAGATCGAGCCCGTCCGGGCCTGGACTTCGCCCGCAACCGTGCGCTCCGCGTCGCCGCCGGTGACGTGGTGGCGTTCATCGACGACGACGTCGTTCCCGACCGGTATTGGCTTTCGGCTCTCCGCGGTACGTGGGCGCAACATCCCTACGTGGCGCGGGTCACGGGTTAGATCCTGCCGAGGGAGCTCACGACGGACGTGGAGGTGGCGTTCTCCGAACGCCGTGGCGGCTTCCGCGGCGGGAACCAGCAGCTCCGATACGTGGTCTGCACCTCGAGGGCAACCCGATCTATCCCTATGCGCCGGGCATGTTCGGGGCGGGGGCCAACCTGTCCGTCCGCCGGGAGCTGGCGCTGCGCCTCGGGGGCTTCGACGAGGCCCTCGACACGGGGCCGCCGCTTCCGGGTGGCGGCGACATCGACATGATGCACCGGGTGATCCACGGCTCTGCCCTCGTGTACGAGCCTTGTGGTCTTCCACCGGCATCGTCGGGATGCCGAAGGGCTTCGGCGTCAATACCAACCGCCGGGCCGACCTCGATGGCCTTCGCGGTCAAGACCTACCGGACGGACCGCGTACGGCCGTCCGAAGCTCCGGCGCCTCGTGCGGTGGTTCTTCGTACGGCAGCTTCGGGAGGCCCGCCGGGGGGTCATCGCGGGTCGCCCCGATCGTCGTGATAGCAACGCAACTGAACCAAATACACTACATAACGCTGAACATTATAAACTATTTATTTTACTTCATGTAACATTTTTTATCTTCCTTATTTACGAAGTGCACAATATCGTGACGGCTCAAAGTATAGCGTTTAACCATTTACTTTTTCTTCCTGTTTATTATCGCCCAAATAATGAGAGTTTGGTGTATCGTTTCATTAGGAAAGTTTTGGAATACGAAAATTATCGTTCTACCGAAAGTAGTAATGATTAAAAAGGGTCCATATAAATATATGAAACATCCGAATTATTTGATCGTTTTTGTCGAGCTTTTTACAATTCCAGCGATGTTTGGTGCGTATATCACAGCAATACTATTCCCGATTTTACATCTATTGTTGCTCACGATTCGTATACCAGCTGAAGATCGAGCATTGGGAAGAAGAGTAGGTCAGTAAAAATAGAGTGAACAATAAAAAAAGTAGAGGTTTATGTCCTCTACTTTTTTGATGGATTTTTATCCAATTATATTAAAATTTTAGTTTTTCACAACGTTAGCTGCTTGAGGTCCGCGTTCACCTTCAACAATTTCAAAAGTAACTTGTTGACCTTCTTCTAAAGATTTAAAACCTTCTTCTTGGATGGCAGAGTAATGTACGAATACATCATCTCCATCTTCCATTTGGATAAACCCGTAACCTTTTTCTGCGTTAAACCATTTTACTACTCCGTTTTGCATGTAAATCCTCCTAAATTCTTTCACGTAAAACCGTGTTAATACAAAGAAAATAGTGTGAAAAAAAAGTAACTTCACATAGAAGGTGAAATCACTTGCGTACCTTCTAAGTGAAGTTACTTTTCAATGATTCCATACATCTTCTTTGCTTGTAATCAATATATCCTTTTTAAAGTTGTAAGTCAAGAACTTTCCTTACAATTTTACTTGAAATTTATTGATATATTCTTTTAGCGCCTATATATCTTTCTTGCCAATAAGATTTCGTTATGAAAGTTGCTGATCGTCACCCCGCTTTTCGTACCAGCATGAATAAAATTACCGTCTCCCAAATATATGCCGAGATGAGAGGGACCAGGTTGATACGTTTCAAAAAATACGAGATCACCAATAGCAGGCGATTCAACAGGTGCTGAGAAGTTCCAAATTTCATTTACCGTTCGCGGGATAACGACATTTTGTTCTGCATAAACAAATTGGATAAAACCGCTACAATCAAATCCTTCTGGAGAAGTTCCACCCCACGTATAAGGAGTTCCAATATATGATTTCGCAGTTTCTATCAATGGTTAACGTCGTTTTTCACTTCTAATTGCACGACTGTTGCTTCTTCTTTTTAAAATGGTCGTTTCAGTTGTCTTCGACATTTGTAGACGAGTTGTCGGTGTCAACATTTTTTTCGTCGTTTTAATTGTTCCGTTTCAAGTAAACCTTCCTTTATTGTTTGTTCAATCGCATTTTCGGTTAATGGACCGTAGATTCCATCGATCGAACCTTGGTAATATCCGTAATAAAACAATACTTGTTGTACTTTCATTACTTCTTCAGGAGGTGAAAATCATTTAAAATTACCATTATATGTTTTATTTGATTTATTTCGTGTCGTTTTTCAGCATGAATCAATGTTCGCATCGTTTTCTCGTCGACTTGACCAGTTACGGTAAGTTGATACGAAGATTGAAATCCCTTTACAGCAGATTCGTAAGTAATCCAAATACTCCATCGATCGCATCTTCATAATGACCTAATTTACTTAATTTATATTGTAAATGACGGACGATTTCGCTATTTTCTCCGTATTGTATTAATGACGATTCTGCTAGTAGCTTATCTTGGATAATCGGTTGGGCATCGATGTAAAAAGCGAAAGGTTGTGTCACCGCATAACCATAAATAAACGAATGTTTCACAACTTTTTCGACTGTTTCCGCACGCACAAGTGATGCTCCTTTCCATATAGCTATGTTAAATCGTATGACCAGTATGACTTAATCATTCTTTACGTTTATATTACAAATTAAAGGCAAATTTAATCTTTTACTTACAGGAAAAAAACGACTATAATTATAAGTTACAAATATCTTAAAAAGCAACGAGGGGAAAACCGATGAAAAATGAACAGGCTTATTTACATCTATGTAAAGATGTATTAGAAAACGGAACAGAAAAAATGGATCGGACAAAAACAGGTACGATTTCGTTATTCGGTAAACAAATTAGATTCGATTTACGTGATGGGTTTCCTTTACTGACGACGAAACGTGTATCTTTCCATCTAATTGCGACTGAACTATTATGGTTTTTAAAAGGTGATACGAATATCCGTTATTTATTACAACATAACAACAATATATGGAATGAATGGGCGTTTAAAAAATGGGTAGAAAGTGACGAATATGATGGTCCTGATATGAGGGATTTCGGATTACGAAGTCAAAAAGATCCCGAGTTTAAAAAGGTATATGACGAACAAATGGAAATATTTAAAAAGAAAGTGTTAGAAGATGATGATTTTGCAAAAAAATATGGTGATTTAGGCTTCGTTTACGGAAAACAGTGGCGTCATTGGAAGACGAGTACGAACGATACGATCGATCAAATATCCGATGTTATTCAAATGATTAAAACGAATCCAAACTCAAGAAGATTAATCGTTTCAGCTTGGAATCCTGAAGATATTCCAAATATGGCGTTACCACCATGTCATACACTGTTTCAATTTTATGTAGCAGAAGGGAGATTATCTTGTCAATTGTATCAACGAAGTGCAGATCTATTTTTAGGAGTACCATTTAATATTGCAAGTTATGCGTTACTCACTCATTTAATTGCGAAAGAATGTAATTTAGAAGTAGGGGAGTTCGTCCACACTTTCGGCGATGTACATATATATGCAAATCATATCGACCAAATTAAATTACAATTAAGTCGTGACGTCAAAAAACCACCGACTTTACTAATTAAAACCGAAAAAGAATCGATTTTTGATTATGAAATAGAAGATTTTGAAATTATTGGGTATGATCCACATCCAGCAATTAAGGCTCCCGTAGCTGTATAGAAGGAGAATGAACATGATATCATTTATCGTCGCCATGGATAAGAACAATGTCATCGGACATCAAAACGATATGCCGTGGCATTTACCACGGGATTTAAAATTTTTCAAAGAAAAAACGACCGGTCACACAATTGTTATGGGGAGAAAAACGTTTGAATCGATCGGACGAGTATTACCGAATCGGAAACATATCGTCATTACGAGGGATGGTAGCAACTTACCAGAAGAAGTCGAAGTTTTCGATGATATTAAGAAAGTAATCGATTTAGCGACGAAAACAGATGAAGAAATTTTCGTCATTGGGGGCGGAGATATATTTAAACAATTACTTCCGTACGCTGATCGGTTGTACGTAACGTTTATTGATGAATCGTTTAAAGGAGATGTATATTTTCCGGAAATTCCGCGTGATCAATTTGTCGAAGTTTCTAAAGTTAAAGGGATCAAGGATGAAAAAAATCCTTACGACTATTATTTCATCGAATATGAACGTAGGAAGTAATATTTGTTTATATAATGAAGTTACATTATAATAAATTTATGAAATATTTGTGGACAATTGTGTAAACTATTTTCTATACGACACCATTCATTTATAATATGATTGGTTAAGAACGACTTTCATTGTAAATTGAGGTGAAAAAAATGGCTCAAATTGGAGTACCAAGTTTAATACTTATTTTAATTGTTGCGCTTTTAATATTTGGTCCATCGAAGTTACCGGAAATAGGAAAAGCGGCGGGCAATTCTTTAAGAGAGTTTAAAAACGCTACTAGAGGCATCATCAGTGATGATGAAGAAGGGAAAAAATCGAAAGAAAAAACTAGCGAAGAATAATCATTGAGGTGTAAGGGCTTGAGAACCTTACATCTTTTTTGTACTAAATATCGAAATAATTTAAGGAGAGTTGACAATGTCTGTAGCTGAAGATGAAAAGCGAATGGACATCGTTGGACATTTGTCAGAACTGAGAAATCGATTAATTGTTACAGGTATTTTTTTTATTGTTTTTTTTATTATCGGATTTATTTTTATCAAAGATATATATGCGTTTTTTGAAAGTGATTTCGATTTTAAATTAACTGTAACGAGTCCGGGAGATATTATTTGGATCTATTTTACGCTCGCTGGTCTCATTGCAGTCGTTGGCACGTTACCAGTTTTATGTTTACAATTATGGTTATTTATAAGACCAGGACTGACGAAATCTGAGAGAAAAGCTTCTTTATCGTATATACCTGCAATATTTTTACTTTTTGTTCTCGGTTTAGTTTTCGGTTATTACATGTTTGTGAAGTTAATTTTACCTTTTTTATTGTCGCTAAATGATGGAATGTTCAATGAACTATTTACAGTAGATAAATATTTTAGATTTTTATTGAGAGTTACATTACCTTTTGCATTTTTGTTCGAATTACCCGTTATCATGATGTTTCTAACGAGTTTAGGAATTGTTACACCTAGTTTTTTAAAAAGAATCCGAAAGTATGCTTATTTTGTATTATTAGTAATCGCAGCAATTATTACACCTCCTGATTTGTTCTTACATTTATTAGTGACAGTACCTTTAATATTGATATATGAGATTAGTATATCATTATCAGGAATTGTTTATCGAAAAAAATTGAAACGACATGAAGAATATATGAATAGTTAGTCGGTTCGACGAATTTTAACGAAATATAGATAAAAAACGACGTGATTCGCAAAAATTTCTAAGTACATGGAAAATTTTGCGGTTACCCGGGTAATATTTAATAAAAAAGTTTGAATAACTGTCAAAGCCTCTCTCTTTATATATGTTATTTATCTGCTAAAATAAGATGTAGTGAGAGAGGGAGGAAAATGAATGACTGAAGTAAATATATTTTTAGCTTTTGGAGCAGGCTTTTTGTCTTTTGTTTCACCTTGTGTATTGCCGCTATTTCCGGCATTTTTATCATATATCACCGGTATGAGTGTAAGTGAGATCAGCCAAGAAAATAAGATGTTAACACGAAAAAGTTTGTTACACACAGTCTTATTTTTGCTTGGTTTTTCAAGTGTATTTATTATGATCGGTTTTAGTACGACGTTAATCGCTGACTTTTTCATGAAATATCAAGATATTATCCGTCAACTCGGTGCGATATTAATTATCTTTTTTGGATTAGTCATCGTAGGCGTATTTAATTTTGAATTTCTAATGAAAGACCGCAAAATAACGTTTAAAAATCGACCAGCAGGATTTATCGGTTCATTTATTATCGGAATGGCCTTTTCAATGGGATGGACACCATGTACAGGACCGATTTTAATGGTCGTATTAGGACTTGCTGTAACAAATCCTGAACAAGCATTAATCTTAATGATTAGTTACGTATTAGGTTTCTCTGTACCATTTTTAATCTTATCGATCTTTATCGGCAAGTTGAACTGGATTAAAAAGCATAGTATGAAGCTCGTCAAAATCGGTGGCTATGTGATGATCTTTTTCGGTGTTGCGCTGTTTTTCGACTGGATGACGAAACTCACATCATTACTTGCGGAATGGACCGGTTTTTACGGATTTTAGTTTTTGAACGACTTTCATAAAGCATCCAAATAATCTAGAATATTAGTAACGAACTTAACCGAACCACGATCTAACATTTGAATGATAGCCGAATGTGTAGTAGTGTATCTTGGCGTATGTTTTTGTACGACAATGACAATGTTAAATGATACGAAATAGAAGAGCTGGAATATGGAGGAAATATAGTGGTCAAAGTACTTATTATTGATGACGCCAAATTTATGCGCAAAACATTGTCAACGCTGTTTAAAAAACATAACTTCACCGTCGTTGGCTTGGCAGAAAACGGAAAAGAAGGTGTGGAGCTGTACAAACAAACTTCTCCAGATATTGTCACACTCGATATTACGATGCCAGTGATGGATGGTTTAGAAGCGCTAGAACATATTATCGAATATGACCCAAACGCGAATGTTATTATGTGTTCTGCGATGGGCCAACAAAAATTAGTCGTCGAGGCGATCGAACGTGGAGCGAAAGATTTTATTGTAAAACCATTCGACGAAAAACGCGTTATTGAAACAGTTCATAATATTTTACAAAACGATAATGATTCATAATTTGTCTTATTGCTAGATTATTTGATGTAAAGGGATGTATTCATTTGAATCATACAATTTTGTTAATCGGTAGTACAGTTATAGCATTATTTATGGCTACTACGATGATCGTTATTCGTGCGAAAGTAGCTAAAAAGCCTACATCGACAAAAAGAATTATTTTACCACCGATCTTAATGAGCACCGGTGCATTTATGTTTATTTTCCCAGAATTTCGCGTCGAACCGATTCAAATTTTAGAGGCGATTTTTGTCGGGATGTTTTTTTCGATATTTTTAATCAAATCTACTAAATTTGAGATTCGCAACAATCAAATTTATCTTATACCTTCTAAACTATTTATTATCATTCTGTTCGGATCGCTCGTCATCCGTCTCGTTATCAAATTAATTATCGGAAGTACGATTTCATTCGGTGAAACGAGCGGGCTTTTTTACTTGCTTGCATTAGGGATGATGATCACATGGAGAGCAGCGATGCTTATTAAATATTATCAATTAAAAAATAAGTTAGAAATGAAAATGACGACACAATATGATTAACAAAAATGGACAGAACAACGAATTGATCTGTACGATTTTTGTGAAAAAACTTTTTATGAAAATTGAAACCGCTTCGCTAATCAAGCGTAGGCATCACCCTTAGACATTAGTGAATTCAATTATTTTATTTCGGTGAATTGATTGGATGTACTGTGATATTTTTCATCTTATAGATTTCGTTCATCTTAGATATTCTATCTTATCGCAGTGCGATTCGATCATTAGCAAATATTTAAATTTTGGAAACAAAAAATTCCTAGTTCAAGAAACTAGGAATTTTTTTGTACATTTTTTTTCTTGCGATATTTTTCTTCCCAATTTTGTCGGTAATCTTTCCGTGAAAGTTCGAATAAGTGCTCGTACTGGGCAATATCTATTCCTTTTTCACGTAATTTTTTCCGCAAAAATTTATGGTCTCTTTTTGGTGTACCGATAATATATCCTTCAATAATTAAATCTTGGGTAATTTCTTTTTTATTTTTCTTCAACGCAAGTTCCCCGATTTTGCTCGCAATCGTTTGTTTGGCAACATCTCTAAATAACTCTGGTACTGGTGAGACGAGTTCATTCAAAAATTCTTTATCTTGTTCTTTCCACATATGTTTCGTTTTTTCTATATAGTAAATTTGCCAGTCCATCTCTGATTTACCATCTTGTTTCGGTAATTGTTTCAAAAATTTCCGAAACATAAAATACCCGCCGATCGCTAGTAAGCCAATAAGAAAA
The DNA here is from genome assembly GCA_963766835.1 of uncultured Bacilli bacterium. Classification (GTDB taxonomy): domain Bacteria; phylum Bacillota; class Bacilli; order Bacillales; family Amphibacillaceae; genus Pseudogracilibacillus. The sequence goes on along the minus strand of CAVYBX010000006.1, from coordinate 111,383 downwards.
AATCCCCAGAATATCACAAAGTATTCCATAAAAATACTCATTTTAGTCATCCCTCTTGTATAAAATGTAAAAAAATGTAATTAATTATAAAAAATAATGTTTTCTTTTTACATACTGTATAGTAAGATGAATTTATACTATATAGACTCTATGTACACCATCCTATTTCATGTCAATTATAACATTTATCGACATACAAACAAGTAACTAGCCATATATATAGAGGGAAATACTTTATTAGGTTAAGTTAAGGGGATGTGAAAAATGAATAGTAATTCAAACATCTTAGGTAATTACAATACGAGAAAAAGTACTTCGATTCCACTTGAAATTTTAGCTTGGAATTACGATTATAATGAAGATTCTATCATTGTCGTTTGGAATGAAGACGATCAAATTGTTTACATTTCAAAAATGGTAGAAGATTGGTTTGAATTGAAAGTGAAAGATTTAATCGGAGAAAAGTGGATGAAATTTATTACAGGAAAACAGGGAAATGAAATTTATGACCATTTTCAAACGAAAGATGAAAGTTTAGAAATTCCAAATCTCGTATTAAGAAGGGATTCTGGAAGGGAATATACTTTTCATGCGATCGTCGATAAAATTACGATTAATTCAGAACAATGTTATATATGTAAATTGAAAAATATTACTCATATCACTGAGCTAAAAAAAGTATTACTAGATTCCGAAAAATTAATTTTAGCTGGACAATTGTCAGCAGGATTAGTTCATGAAATTCGTAACCCTTTAACTTCTTTGAAAGGTTTTCTTCAACTTGTCCAGGCTGGTATACAACAACAAGAAAAATATTATCATGTCATGATCGGTGAAATCGAAAAGCTGGAAAAAATTACTTCTGAATTATTGCAAATGGCAAAACCGTTTCAAGATATTCAGAAAAAAGAACGAGTCGAAGAACTGATTCAAGATGTTTTATTTATCATGGGAACTCAAACTGATTTAAAAGATGTATGTTTCGTGACTGATTTAGAAGAAGATTTATACGTCCATTGCAATGCGTCACAAATAAAACAAGCACTGATTAATATCATAAAAAACGGTGCAGAAGCGATGGATAAATCTGGTATAATTAAAATCTCTGCACATAAAGAAGACGACTATGTTGCAATAGAAGTGATGGATGAAGGTCAAGGAATCCCTGATGAAATGGTCAAGGAAGTCGGCAATCCGTTTTTTACGACGAAACCGGATGGTACAGGGTTAGGCTTAACAATTACTAAACATATTATCGAAATACATAATGGAAAATTACGAATTTCGTCTGATGAAGATTTCGGAACTAATTTTACGATTTTGTTACCGATCGTAAAAGAATGATAATAACATTAAGTTTTAATTTTTAAATATTGTAATAACTATAATTTATCATTTTTCATAAGAAAACTATATATACGTACTGTAACGAAACATTTGTTTTATCGACACATTTCATATAAACTATTAGTGGAATGATTATTTATCCAACGAGCTAATTTAGTGGAAGAGCTTTACTAGATTCATCTAGTAAAGCTTTTAAATCGAGAGAAAGGGGCTTGTATTTTAATGGGAAATGATCAGACATTTCGTTCAAGGAAGAGCTTTGAACTAAATGGAAAGAAGTATCATTACTATGATCTAAAAGCTATTGAAGAAGCAAACCTTGGAAAAGTAGACCGCCTTCCTTTTTCTATCCGCGTTCTACTAGAATCAGTGATTCGTCAATATGATGGAAAAGTAATTAAAGATGAACATGTTGAAGGATTAGCAAAATGGGGAACTGGAAAGGTTAAATCCGACGTTCCATTTAAACCTTCTAGAGTTATTTTACAAGACTTTACGGGAGTACCTGCAGTAGTAGATTTAGCTTCTCTTCGTAAAGCGATGGTAGATTTGGGGGGAGACCCTGATAAAATTAACCCAGAAGTTCCAGTAGATCTCGTCATCGACCACTCTGTACAAGTTGATCAATACGGAACACCAAACGCTTTACAAGCGAACATGGAATTGGAGTTCGAACGGAATAAAGAACGTTATCAATTTTTAAATTGGGCACAAAAAGCGTTCAAAAACTACCGTGCAGTTCCACCTGCAACAGGGATCGTTCACCAAGTAAACTTAGAATATTTAGCAGATGTCGTCCATGCGATTGAAAATGAAGACGGAAGCTACGAAACATTCCCAGATACTTTAGTCGGTACGGACTCACATACACCGATGGTAAACGGTCTTGGTGTACTCGGTTGGGGTGTCGGTGGTATTGAAGCAGAAGCAGGAATGCTCGGTCAACCATCTTATTTCCCTGCACCAGAAGTAATCGGTGTGAAGTTCACAGGAAGCTTCCCTGAAGGAACGACAGCTACAGACTTAGCATTGACAGTAACAGAAACATTACGTAAGAAAAACGTCGTCGGTAAATTCGTCGAGTATTTTGGACCAGGATTGAAAGATATGCCATTAGCTGATCGCGCAACTATTTCTAACATGGCTCCAGAATACGGTGCAACAGTAGGATTCTTCCCGATCGACGAAGAAGCGTTGAACTACTTACGTTTAACAGGTCGTAGCGAAGAGAAAATTACATTAGTTGAAAAATATTGTAAAGAAAACAACTTATGGTATTCGCCAGAAGATGGAGATCCAGAATACACAGAAGTCGTTGAAATCAACTTATCAGAATTAGTTCCAAACTTGGCTGGACCAAAACGTCCTCAAGACAGAATTCCTTTAACAGAGATGAAAGAAGAATTTAGAAAAGCTATTACTGCACCTGTTGGAGTAAAAGGATTCGGCTTAGATGAATCTGAATTCGAAAAAGAAGCTGTCGTAAATCATCCGAATGGTGAGAAGTCTGTAATGAAGACGGGAGCTGTTGCAATTGCAGCAATTACGTCTTGTACGAATACTTCAAACCCATCAGTGATGTTAGGTGCAGGACTCTTAGCGAAAAATGCTGTTGAAAAAGGATTAAAAGTTCCAGCTTATGTAAAAACATCATTAGCTCCAGGTTCGACAGTCGTTACTCGTTACTTGAACGATTCTGCGCTTTCAAAATATTTAGATGAGCTTGGATTTAACACAGTAGGATACGGATGTACAACTTGTATCGGTAACTCTGGACCGTTACGTGAAGAAATTGAAAAAGCGATTATCGATAATGATTTAACAGTTGCATCTGTTTTATCAGGAAACCGTAACTTCGAAGGTCGTATCCACCCGTTAACGAAAGCGAACTATTTAGCTTCACCACCATTAGTAGTTGCATATGCGTTAGCAGGAACGGTAGATATCGATCTAACGAAGGAACCGATCGGTCAAGACAAAGATGGAAACGACGTATACTTGAAAGATATTTGGCCAACTATGGTTGAAATTAAAGCAGTAATCGATGAAGTTGTAAATCCAGAAATCTTCCGTGCTGAATACGAAAACTTATTTGAATCAAACGAAAAATGGAATCAAATCGAAACAACTGACGAACCATTATATGAGTGGGATGAAAAGTCTACGTATATCCAAAACCCACCATTCTTTGAAGGTTTATCGAAAGAAGCAGGTTCTATTGAGCCGTTGAACGGTTTAAGAGTACTTGCTTACTTAGGAGACACTGTCACAACAGACCATATTTCTCCAGCGGGAGCAATTGCGATCGATTCACCAGCAGGTAAGTACTTACAAGAAAACGGAGTATCGCCACGTAACTTTAACTCTTATGGATCACGTCGTGGAAACCACGAAGTCATGATGCGTGGTACATTTGCCAACATCCGTATTCGTAACAAAATTGCTCCAGGTACAGAAGGTGGATATACTACGTACTGGCCAACTGGAGAAGTCATGTCTATTTACGATGCAGCGATGAAATATAAAGAAGATAATACTGGTCTAGTCGTCATCGGTGGTAAAGACTACGGAATGGGATCTTCACGTGACTGGGCTGCGAAAGGTTCAAACCTTTTAGGCGTAAAAGCAGTCATCGCTGAAAGTTTTGAAAGAATTCACCGTTCAAACCTTGTCATGATGGGTGTTTTACCGTTAGTCTTTGAAGAAGGACAAAGCGCTGAAAAGTTAGGCTTAACAGGTAAAGAAACATTCAACATCAATATTGATGAAAATGTTAAACCGAATGACAAAGTCGAAGTCGTCGCGACAGACGAAAACGGTAAAGAGACGAAGTTCAACGTTATCGTCCGCTTCGATAGTGAAGTCGAGATGGACTACTATCGTCATGGCGGTATTTTACAAATGGTGTTACGTGAAAGATTAGCAGAAGCTAACTAATTAGAATTCCCGAACTTCTCATAACGATTCATTCGTTATGAGAAGTTTTTTTATGCATAAAAGGCGAGAATTTGTAAAAGATATGCATAAATGAAAGTAAGGAGTTGACAAAAATTGAGTAATGAACGAAAAAGACCTAATCCAGACGATCGAAGCGACAATGTTGAAAAATTACAACAAATGGTCCATGATACGATAGAAAATATACACGAAGCTGAAGATCATTTAGAGTTCGCTTCTGGTGAAGATCGAAAAAATATTATCGAAAAAAATAAACGAAGAAAGCAAGCAATTGAAGGGTTTCGAGAAGAAATTAAAGATGAATATCGCGATCAACAAGAATAATGATTGAATAAAAAAATCGTTGAAAATGTTGCTTCCTTATTTAAAGATCTGTTAGTGTCTCTGATATTAACCGTTCATGCAAAGGAAGTAATTTTCAACGGTTTTTAATTTTTATTTCTGTTTTTTGCCAACTACTTGAAGGACACGTCCATTTAATTATGTTAAAATAATTGATGGATAAACGAAGCTAGAGGTGAACGACTGTTGGAGAAAAATCGGACAGAGATCGAAGTTAGATATAAAGAAACGGATCAAATGGGTGTCGTCCATCATGCTAATTATTTAGTATGGTTCGAAGTTGGTCGGACGAAATATATGGAACAAATCGGATTTAACTATGCAGATATGGAAAAGCAAGGTTTGCTATCTCCGGTCATCGATATTCAAATTTCATATAAAAAAGCTGTCAAATACGGGGAAAAAGCAACGATCGAAACTTGGCTCAAAGATTATGACGGAATCCGAATTACATATTGTTACAAAATTTACCATGAAACAGGAGACTTAGCTGTTGAAGGGACATCGACACATGTCGTTGTCAAAAAAGAAAATTTTAAACCCGTCGTCATTCGAAAAGTAAATCCAACTTTTCATGAAGTTTATGAAAAGTTAGTTAAAGGAGTAAAGTAATGGCGTTTGGTATTAAACGGGATGAACTTCTTCTTTGGAAAGAAAAAGTAATGCGCGGTGAAATTGCTTTTTTAACGCATTATTGGCTCGATTCGCGTTTTCCTGATTCATATACTGTAACGAAAGTAGGATGTATCGACCAAAATAAGCTTGAAAGATGGGGAAGAAAATACGGTTTAAAACAAGAGTGGATTCATCAAAATGAATATCCTCATTATGATTTATTTGGTACGAAACAGAAAGAAATATTGTTGAATGAAGGGTTATTCGATCATATCGAACGGTTTAATTTATAAAACCACAATTTACTGATACGTAAATTGTGGTTCGTCTAACTGTTCATCGAATGTGATCACTAAATCATGTTTGTCGAAATACCATGCATCTTCTTCTTCGATATAAAATTGTAAATTGTTTACGGTCGTCGATGTATGAATTTGTTTCGGTGGTACGACAGAGACACCTAAAGAAAAGCCAGGTATTCTCCCGCCGACCCCTCCGTAACGAACGAAAAAACGTACTGTATCTTGTTCTTCTAAGTCAAGTTCTTCTTTATACCAATTTGCTGCCGCTTCTGAAATGATAATTTCCATACTTAGCGCTCCTTGAAGATAGTTTCATGTTCATTTCGATTCTTTCGGTTTCTTTTCCGGAACTAAGTCAATGCCTCCAGGATGAAATGGATGACATTTTAAAATTCTTACAACTGTTAAATAAGTTCCTTTTAATACCCCAAACCGTTTATAACATTCTAAACTATATTCCGAACAAGTTGGATAAAACCGACATGTCGGTGGTTTTATTGGACTAATGAACTTACGGTAGAATTTGATTAATGCAATAAATATATGCTTCATTTTGAAATACCTTCTTTTAACATCACACTCACTACCATGAAGTATACGTGAAATCATTTAAATTTCAACAATGTTGCTTCACATCCACGTAATTTTCGGTTCGGTTTTGTTTTTAATTCTTTTAATATTTTCTTTATGACGGTAAAAAACGAAAATCGTTAATCCGAAGGTTAAAATAAATAATAATAGGTCGTCTAAAAATGCCGTAACGATCGTCGTCACAACACCAGTAACCATCGAAGCTAACGATACATATTTGAATAAGTAAAGTGTAAGCAAAAATGTAATAACCATTAAGATAAATAATAGAGGATATACTCCTAGTATGATTCCACCAGATGTGGCAACTGCTTTACCACCTTTAAATTTCGCAAATATTGGATATGTATGACCTAAAACAGCAAAAATTCCTACAATTAACCGTGATACTTCTACATCATAAAATATACCAGCAAACAAAGGTATTAGTGTGGCAATCGTCCCTTTTAAGATGTCAGCTAATGTGACGATGGTACCAGCTTTTTTTCCGAGAACTCTAAACGCATTCGTCGCGCCTAAATTACCGCTTCCGTGTTCACGAATGTCGATATTATAACCGAGTTTACCGACGATTAAAGCGGAAGGAATAGAACCTAACAAATAAGCAATAATAATAAAAATTAAATAATCCATAGCTGACCTTCTTTCATAAATATTAATCAATGAATCAATAATAGTTTATCATATTTGTATAGAAATGACACAACCTCATAAGATAATTGTCGTCTAATCTTGTAAAATTTACGTAAATCGTCCTTTTGTGGTAAAATCGAAAATAGAATTTTACTAAGTTGAGGGGGAATATAAATGAGCTGGACGAAAAATCCTACAAACGAAACGATCGGTAATATTTTAAAAGAAGCGAAAACAATTGCTGTCGTCGGATTATCAGATAATCCTGAAAGAACTTCCTACCAAGTAACGAAAGCGATGCAAGATAACGGTTATCGCATTATTCCTGTGAACCCTAAAGTTGATGAAGTGTTGGGAGAAAAAGCTTACGCATCTTTACTAGATATCGATGAAAAAATAGATATTATTAACGTGTTTAGACGTTCGGAATTTTTGCCAGAGATCGCAAAGGAAGCGATTCAAACGGATTGCAAAGTATTTTGGGCACAACAAGGTGTGATGAATGAAGAAGCTTATGAAATATTAAAAGAGAATGGCTTCACTGTCATTATGGATGTCTGTATTAAAGTTGCTCATGCACTGTTAACATAAAAGTCGCAAAAACATATATGAAAGAATAAGTGAAAGATAGGGTGTCATAAATCATTACAATTTCATATTGACGCCCCTTTTTCACGTTTTTAATCGTTCGTTCATAAAAAAAGGAGTAGATGTTCGATTGGTTGATATACCTGCAAATTATACGGAAGAATCAATTCAAGTACTAGAAGGTTTGGAAGCTGTACGTAAGCGTCCTGCAATGTATATAGGCAGTACCGATGTAAAAGGGTTACATCATTTAGCTTATGAAATTATCGATAATGCGGTGGATGAAGCGTTAGCAGGTTTCGGCGATGAAATTCACGTCACCATTCATCGTGATCAAAGTATCTCCGTCCGTGACAATGGACGAGGTATTCCTACCGGGATGCATGAGATCGGAAAACCGACGACGGAAGTCATATTCACCGTCCTGCATGCTGGTGGCAAGTTCGGCCAAGGTGGATATAAAGCGAGTGGCGGATTACATGGAGTCGGTGCAGCTGTCGTTAATGCATTGTCAGAATGGCTCGAAGTGACGACTTGTCGAGATGGATATAAATATTATCAACATTTTGAAAACGGTGGTAAAGAAGCGACGGAACTAAAAAAACAAGGTAAGACGAATCAAACCGGTACATTGATAAGGTTTAAACCTGATCCGAAAATTTTCTCCACGACTGATTGGAATCGAGAAACGATTTCCGAGCGCTTACGTGAAGCAGCTTTTTTATTTAATGATTTAAAAATTACGTTTGAAGATGAACGTACGGATTTCAAAGAAGTGTATCAGTACGAAGAGGGTTTACGAGCGTTTATCGAATATTTAAATGAAGGGAAAGATTCATTCCACGAAGTCATTTCTTTCAGTGGTTCACAAGACAAAATCGAATTAGATTTCGCATTCCAATTTACAGACAGTTACGTGGAAAATATCCACTCATTCGTCAACCACGTCCGAACGAAAGATGGCGGTACACACGAAGTAGGTGCGAAAACAGCGATCACGAGGACGTTTAACGACTATGCTCGGAAAAATGGGTTTTTAAAAGAAAAGGATAAAAATCTTGACGGAAACGATATTCGTGAAGGTTTAACAGCCGTCGTCAGTGTACGTGTTCCAGAAGAACTTTTACAGTTTGAGGGACAAACGAAAGGCCGACTAGGCACGATCGAAGTTCGTTCTGTCGTCGATCAAATCATTTCCGAAAAATTGACGTTCTTTTTAGAAGAACATCGAGACGTCGCGAAAAAATTGATCGATAAAGCGATCCAAGCGAAACAAGCACGAGAAGCTGCGCAAAAAGCACGTGAAGAAGCCCGAAGTGGGAAAAAACGAAAACGAACGGAAACGCTCTTAAGCGGTAAATTAACCCCAGCTCAATCGAGAGATGCATCGAAAAACGAATTGTTTTTAGTGGAAGGAGATTCTGCTGGTGGTTCGGCAAAGCAAGGAAGAGACCGTGTTTTTCAAGCGATTTTACCGTTACGCGGAAAAGTAATTAATACCGAAAAGGCGAAGTTAGAAGATGTGACGAAAAACGAAGAAATTGCAACGATCATTCATACGATCGGTGCCGGAGTAGGACCAGATTTTAACTTAGAAGATGCTCGATATGATAAAATTATTATCATGACAGATGCTGACACGGACGGAGCACATATCCAAGTGTTATTACTGACGTTTTTCTACCGTTACATGCGTCCACTCATCGAAGCAGGAAAAGTATATATTGCGCTCCCGCCTTTATTTAAAATTTCCAAAGGGAAAGGGAAAAAAGAACAAATTATGTATGCTTGGGATGAACGTGAATTACAAGAAGCGGTGAAAAAGATGAAATCTGGCTATATAATCCAACGATATAAAGGGTTAGGGGAAATGAATGCCGATCAACTTTGGGAGACGACGATGAATCCGGAAACGAGAACATTGATTAGAATTACGATTGAAAACTTCGCCCAAGCAGAACGAAGAGTGACGACGTTGATGGGTGATAAAGTTTCACCTAGACGTGCTTGGATTGAAGAAAATGTGGAGTTCGGATTAGAAGAAGATGAACATATTTTAGAAAAGTGATCGAAGTAGTAAAGGAGAATGTAGATGTCTCAAGCGAAACAATTAATCGAATTACCTTTAGAGAAGGTAATCGGCGATCGTTTCGGTCGCTATAGTAAATATATTATTCAAGACCGTGCCTTACCAGATGTCAGAGATGGCTTAAAACCAGTTCAACGACGAATTTTATATGCGATGCATGTCGATAAAAATACACACGAAAACAATTTCAGAAAAGCGGCAAAAACCGTAGGGACTGTCATCGGTAACTACCATCCGCACGGTGATACGTCCGTTTATGAAGCGATGGTAAGACTTAGCCAATCATGGAAAATGCGTTATGAATTAGTTGAAATGCACGGAAATAACGGAAGTATCGATGGAGATCCGCCTGCGCGATGCGTTATACAGAAGCGAGACTAGCAAAAATTACGACGGAACTATTAAAAGATATTGAAAAAGAAACGGTAGATTTTATTCCGAATTTCGATGAAACGAACGAAGAACCGGTCGTTTTTCCGGCAAAACTACCAAATCTTTTAATTAACGGTTCTACTGGAATTTCAGCAGGATATGCAACGAATATCCCCCCTCATAATTTAGAAGAAGTGATTGACGCAATTATTTTAAAGATTGACCGACCGAATGCAACGGTCGATGAATTAATGACGAAAATAAAAGGTCCAGATTTTCCTACTGGTGGGATCGTCCAAGGTATCGACGGCATTAAACAAGCGTTTGAAACTGGACGAGGAAGAGTCGTCGTACGTGGACGAGCAGAAATTGAGAAATTACGTGGGAATCGTGAGCAAATTGTCATTACGGAAATTCCTTTCGATGTCAATAAAGCGAGCTTAGTACGGAAAATAGATGAACTAAGCGCTGAAAGAAAAGTGGAAGGGATTGCGGAAGTACGTGATGAAACGGACCGTAGCGGTTTACGAATCGTCATCGAATTAAAACGAGACGCTGACAGTGAAGGAATTTTAAACTATTTATATAAAAACACTGATTTGCAAGTGACGTTTCATTACAATATGGTCGCAATCGAAGACCGTACACCGAAACTATTATCATTAAGTGAAATACTCGACGCTTATATTGAACATCAAAAAGAAGTTGTCACACGGCAAACGAAGTACGATTTACAAAAAGCGGAAGAAAGATCACATATCGTCGACGGGTTAATGAAAGCAATCTCGATTTTAGACGAACTGATTCAAACGATTCGGAAGTCGAAAAATCGTGCAGATGCAAAACAAAACATTATGACTAAATATGATTTTTCTGAAGCACAAGCAGATGCGATTCTTTCTTACAACTTTATCGGTTAACGAATACTGATATTACGATGTTAACGAAAGAAAAAGAAGAATTAACGGAAAAAATCGTTACATATAAAGAGATATTAGAAAGTCCGAAGAAACTATTAAATACGATCAAAAAAGAATTAAGAAGAATTAAAAGAACGTATCCGAGCCAACGACTCACGACGATTGAAAAAGAAGTCGAAGAAATTAAGATTAATATTGAAGTTACAGTTCCGACTGAAACGGTCGTCGTATCCGTCACGAAAGAAGGGTACGTTAAACGGACGAGTTTGCGATCATACAGCGCATCAAACAAATCTGATTTAGCGATGAAATCGACTGACTATTTAATCCATCTTTCAGAAATCGATACGACCGATACATTGTTAATATTTACAAATAAAGGTAAATTTATCTCACTCCCAGTTTACGAATTGCCTGATATTCGTTGGAAAGAACCAGGAAACCATCTTTCCAACTTAACGACGTTTACAAGTGATGAAGAAGTTGTTCAATGTATCCCAATTCGAGACTTTGCAAAAGAAAAATATTTCGTATTTATGACGAAACACGGAATGATCAAAAAATCTGAAGCATCATTATACAAGTCAACTAGATATTCACGTAGTTTAATCGCAATAAATTTACGTGATGATGACGAATTAGTCAATGTGTTTCAAACGGATGGAAAACAAAATATTTTTGTTGCAACACATTTCGGTTATGGATTGTTATTTCATGAATCTGAAGTATCTATAGTCGGCCAAAGAGCTTTAGGAGTCATCGCGATCCAATTAAAAGAAAAAGACTTTGTCGTAGGTGGATCTCCAGTCGATATTGATGATGATCCTAGTTTATTTTTGCTCACACAACGAGGCGCTTGTAAACGGATGAAGTTAAGTATGTTCGATATATCATCACGAGCTAGACGTGGAACGATGATGTTACGGGAATTAAAGACGAAACCACATCGGATTATCTTTTTTTCAACAGTAGAGAGCGAAGAAAAAGTATTCGTTCAAACAGAACACGATCAAACAGTCGAGCTTAATCCGTTTAGTTTGCCGATTAGTGAAAAAAATAGTAATGGGTCATTTGTCGTTGACATAGATATCGACGGAATGATACAAAAGGTATATAAAGAAATAAATTGCGAGAATCCTTTTACATCTTCGTAAAAAGAGGATGTGAAGTAGTTAAATGCATTCCCCTTTTCTTTTATTTCATGAGAAAATGTATCACAGTTTTAACAATTGGAGGGAAAAAGATGGATTTTTCATTTACGAAGGAACAAGAAATGATTCGAGATATGGTTCGAGATTTCGCCCAAAATGTCATTAAACCGAGAGCGATCGAGATCGATAAAAAGGCGGAATTTCCTAAAGATATATTCGATCAAATGGGAGAACTCGGTTTATTAGGTTTACCATTTCCCGAAGAATATGGTGGTTCAAACGCTGATACAATTTCGTATGCTTTAGCGGTTGAAGAGATCGGAAAAGTATGTGGTAGTACTGGTTTAAGTTATGCCGCAGCCGTCTCATTAGGAGCTTCACCAATTCATATGTTCGGCACGGAAAAACAGAAGCAAGAGTTTCTGACACCTTTAGCAGAAGGAAAAGCATTAGGTTCGTTCGGTCTGACCGAACCGAACGCCGGGTCAGATGCCGGAGGAACGAAAACGACTGCAGTATTAGATGGTGATGAATTTGTCATCAACGGTGAGAAATGTTTTATTACGAATGCGAGTTACGCTAAAACGATCATCATCACTGCCGTAACAGGAAAAAGAGAAGATGGACGGAACATTATTTCTGCGATTATCGTACCGACAGATACTGAAGGTGTAAAAATTTCGAGCAATTACGATAAAATGGGTGTGCGAGGTTCTGATACAGCCGAAGTAGTATTAGAAGATGTAAGAGTTCCGAAAGAAAACTTACTCGGAGACCCGGAAGCTGGATTTAAACAATTTTTATCGACTTTAGATGGAGGTCGCATTTCGATCGGTGCTTTAGGAGTAGGTATTGCCCAAGCAGCGTTAGATAAAGCATTAGCTTATGCGAAAGAAAGAAAGCAATTTGGAAAACCGATTTCATCTTTCCAGGCGATTCAATTTAAATTAGCAGATATGGCGATGGAAGTAGAACTTTCCCGCAATATGGTATTAAAAGCTGCATGGTTAAAAGATAACGGAAAACCGTATTCGAAAGAAGCAGCTTTTGCAAAATTGTTCGCGACAGAAACAGCGGTGCGAGCTGCTAATGAAGCGATTCAAATTCACGGTGGATACGGTTATATGCGGGAATATGAAGTTGAACGTTATTTACGTGATGCAAAACTTCTCGTCATCGGTGAAGGAACTTCTGAAATTCAACGTCTTGTCATTGCAAGACAGTTAGGTTGTTAACTGATGCTCTACCTTAAATAAACGTTTGGGGGAAAAGCGATGATTCAAAAACTGTTAATTGCAAACCGTGGGGAAATAGCTTCCCGTATCATTCGTACGTGTAAAAAAATGAACATCGAAACAGTTGCTGTTTTTTCTGAAGCGGATCGTGATGCCAAATTCGTTGAAGAAGCAGATGAAAGTTATTTATTAGGACCGGCGCAAGCGCAAAAGAGTTATTTAAATATCGATAAAATCATCGAGATAGCTAAAAAAGCAAAGGTTGATGCGATTCATCCTGGTTACGGGTTTATGAGTGAAAATCATATGTTCGCCTCTAGGTGTAAAGATGAAGATATCATTTTTATCGGTCCTGAACCAGAAGTGTTACAAAAAATGGGCGATAAAATTACTGCCCGAAAAATGATGAAAGAAGCAGGGGTGCCGGTCATCGAAGGTACGGAAGAAGCAGTCGATTTAGAAGCGGCAATTTCTGTCGCTAAAAAAATCGGTTACCCGATTATGTTAAAAGCAGCTTCGGGTGGTGGGGGGATCGGATTACAAGTCGTTCATGATGAAGAACAATTAAAACAAACGTTTGAAAGTAATGCAAAACGAGCACAGTCGTTTTTCGGAGACGGTGCGATGTTTATCGAAAAACTGATTCCTCGTGCTCGTCATATTGAAATACAAGTGTTAGCTGACCACGATGGAAATGTAGTACATCTTTTTGAACGAGAATGTTCGATCCAACGAAGAAATCAAAAAGTGATAGAAGAAGCACCATCGTCATTTTTATCGGATAAAACGCGCCAAGTCATGGGAGAAATGGCGCTTCAAGCAGTGAAACGCATCGGTTATACGAATGCTGGAACGATCGAATTTTTAGTTGATGAAGACGAAAACTTTTACTTTCTAGAGATGAATACGAGAATTCAAGTAGAACATCCTATTACGGAAGAGATTACAGGCATCGATTTAGTCGAAGCGCAAATTGAAATTGCACAAGGGAAACAACTAACATATCTAGAAAACGATATAAAAATGGAAGGACATGCAATTGAAGCGCGAATTTATGCGGAAGATCCGAACAACTTTTACCCTTCACCAGGAACGATTACGACTTATGAAGAACCAAATAACGCCAATTTGCGAATCGAGTCTTCGGTACGAACAGGAAGTGAAGTGACGCCGTTTTATGATCCGATGATCGCTAAACTAATCGCAACAGGCAACACGCGCAACGAGGCTATCGTTAGCTTGAAAGAAGGTTTGCTACAATATAAAATAGATGGTATTAAGACGAATATACCGATGCTTCTGAAAGTATTGGAACATGAACAGTTTAAAGCAGGAAAGATTACGACTAATTTTGTGAATGAAAATATTTAACGTAGATGGAGGTTTTTTATATGGCTGAAGTAAAAGCAAGTATGGCAGGAAATATGTGGAAGATCGTTGTGAAAGAAGGAGATCAAGTCGAAGCAGGTCAAGAAGTGGCTATTTTAGAATCGATGAAAATGGAAATTCCGATCAATGCGGAGCAATCTGGAGTTGTGAAAGAAATCAAAGTGAATGAAGGCGACTTTATTAACGAAGGAGAAGTTATCGCCATCATTGAATAATTTAGATGAAAGGAGCGCTTCCGATGACGTCGCTCGTTACGTACGAAGAGAAAGATTCTTTTATCGGCATCGTCACGTTAAATCGACCGGATGCAGCGAATGCGATGTCGCTACAGTTACTTGATGATTTAAACAAAATCGTAAAATCGATTACCAAATCTAATACGGTTCGTTGCGTCATTATGACAGGAGCAGGAGAAAAAGCTTTTTGTGCTGGGGCAGATTTGAAAGAACGACGCCATATGTCGAATAAAGAAGTAACTAGCACGGTGAAATATATCGGAGAAACGGTACAAAATGTGGAAAATATCCCTGTACCTGTCATCGCAGCGCTTAACGGTGTTGCTTTTGGTGGTGGTTTAGAACTTGCACTTGCATGTGATTTACGTATCGCAGCCGATGATATTAAGCTCGGGTTAACTGAAACATCGCTTGCGATTATCCCTGGTGCCGGCGGAACACAACGATTACCAAGATTGATAGGGCTAGGGCAAGCGAAACGATTAATATATACAGCATCACCAATAGATGCAAATGAAGCTTTCCGAATCGGACTAGTCGAAGAAATCGTACATAAAAATGATTTACTTCCTACTTCATTCGCGCTCGCTAAACAAATTGCTAAGAACGGTCCAATCGCTATGAAACAAGCAAAACTTGCGATCAATCGCGGAATCGAAGTAGATTTACATACAGGTTTACAAATCGAACATTTAAGTTATCTCCAAACGATTGAAACAGAAGATCGTGTAGAAGGACTCCGAGCATTTGCGGAAAAACGGAAACCACAATATAAAGGGAATTAAAGTAGGAGGTTTTCCATTCATGTCGTATATGGAAGAATTACAAAATCGCGTCGAGAAGATAAAACGAGGCGGTAAACAGAAATACCATGAAGCGAATAAAGAAAAAGGGAAACTTTTCGTCCGCGAACGATTAAAATTGTTGTTCGATGATGATATCGAAGTAGAAGATGCTTTTTTTGCCAATTGCATGGCGGATGATTTGCCTTCAGACGGTGTCGTTACCGGAATCGGCAAAATTAATGGTCAATCTGTCTGTGTCATGGCGAACGATTCAACGGTAAAAGCTGGATCATGGGGTAAACGAACCGTTGAAAAAATCGTTCGTATTCAAGAAACCGCAATGAGATTAGAAATTCCGATGATTTATTTAGTTGACTCAGCTGGAGCACGTATTACCGACCAAATTGAAATGTTTCCTGGCCGTCGTGGCGCTGGTCGAATTTTTCATAATCAAATTAAAATGTCTGGTCGAGTTCCTCAAGTTTGTCTTTTATTCGGTCCATCAGCAGCAGGAGGAGCATATATTCCAGCATTTTGTGATATCGTCGTCATGGTCGAAGGTAACGCTTCGATGTATTTAGGTTCACCGAGAATGGCGGAAATGGTCATCGGTGAAAAGGTCACGTTAGAAGAAATGGGCGGAGCACGCATGCACTGTACTGTATCTGGTTGTGGCGATGTTCTCGTTCAAACTGAAGAAGAAGCGCTTCAATTTGCCCGCACATATTTAAGTTATTTTCCAGCTAACTTTAGAGAAAGACCGAAAACGATCGGTAGCGTTGAGGCGAAATCTTTTGAAAAATCGATTACGGAAATTATTCCTGAAAATCAAAATGCATCGTTTGATATGTATGAATTAATTGAACGGATCGTTGATGAAGGTAGTTTTTTAGAAATTAAAAAACTGTTTGCTTCGGAATTAATTACAGGGTTTGCGAGAATTGAAGGTAGAGTCGTTGGTATTATTGCCAATCAACCACGTGTAAAGGGCGGCGTATTATTCCCAGATTCAGCAGACAAAGCAGCGAAGTTTATTCAACTTTGTGACGCTTTCAATATTTCATTATTATTCTTAATGGATGTACCAGGTTTTATGATCGGTACACAAGTCGAACGACAAGGAATTATTCGCCACGGAGCGAAAATGCTTGCGATGATGAGTGAAGCGACTGTGCCGAAAATTTCTGTCGTCGTCAGGAAAGCTTACGGTGCCGGTCTTTATGCGATGGCAGGTCCGGCGTTTGAACCAGATGCAACTTTAGCGTTCCCGAATGCCCAAATAGCTGTCATGGGACCAGAGGCGGCAATTAATGCAGTTTATGCGAAAAAAATTGCTGAACTCCCACCTAAAGAGCGAGCGCAATTTATTAAAGAAAAACAAGACGAATATCGCGACGAAATTGATATATATCGTCTAGCTTCAGAGATGGTGATCGATGATATCGTTCAACCTGATGATTTAAGAAAAGAACTTGCTACGAGATTCAGTCACTATGAATCGAAACGAATGACTTTTACAGAAAGAAAACACGGAATTTATCCGGTATAAATAATCGGAGCACCTTTTACATGATTCGTTAAAAGGTGCGATTTTTTATTTAATTAACGATAAATTAATTATGTAAACTAAGCAAAAAAATTTCAAAAAAAGTTCATTAATGTTATCCTAGATTTTAGTGATGTGTAGAAGGGAAGGTCATGAAAGAAATGGATGAAAGATTATTTCGGGATGCAATGGGGAAATTTGCAACCGGGATTACAATCGTTTCGATCAATGATAATGGAAAAAACATTGGCATGACTGTCAATGCGTTTATGTCTATATCTTTAGATCCGAAGTTAATTGCGGTCTCGATCGATGAGCGTGCCAGCATGTACGATAAATTATATAAAACCGAAAAATTCGGCGTTAGTATTTTAAAAGAAAATCAAAAAGACTTATCGATGATATTTGCACGACAAAAGGAACAAGACCGTGAGATCGAGTTCGTTGATTTAGATGGTGTGCCAGTTTTAGGGAACTCGTTAGCGGCTTTATCGTGTAAAGTCACCGACAAAGTAAAAGCTGGTGATCATTTAATTTATATTGCAGAAGTGACAGATTTAACGATAAATGATGGATTACCAATTCTATATTTTGGTGGAAAATATCGAAAGTTACTTCCTGAAAAATAATTTTATGTTGTAGAAATGTTCAAAATCGTTGAGACGCGTGTTCCTTTAAAAGGATACTAGACTTACAACTTCCTTTTAGAGAAATTCTCCTTGTAAGGATCAAACTTACTAAAGAAAGCGTTTCAACGATTTTCGTTATGAAAGTATTTTTTTAAAACTAGTAAAAGAAACTTTGTTCTCGTATAATAGGACTAAAAAGAGAAATTGTTAAAGGGGAATCTAACTTTGAAAGTTGCACAGAAAGAGAGTTTAGTGCTTACAGATAATCATTTTAGCTCACTTTACCATTCCATGAAACAAAATGATGATATTTCAAATGCAGAAAAAATAATTGATTTATATGAAAAAAAGCAAAAAAATGAATTTAACATAAGCTTTGCAGGTCATTTTTCGGCTGGAAAGTCTTCGATGATCAACTACTTATTAGATAAAGATGTGTTACCGAAAAGTCCGATACCGACAAGTGCGAATATCGTCAAAATTACATCTGGTGAAGGTGTTGCTACGATTTATTTTAATGAAAAGACACCTGTACAGTATAAAGAACCGTACGATCTAGACATGATTAAAGACTATGCGTTGGATAAAGATACGATCAAAAGAATTGAAATTAGTACTTCCGATCCTATTTTACCTGAAAAATGCAGTTTACTTGATACACCAGGAATCGACGCAGCAGATGATGCGGACCGGTTAATGACGGAAACATCTCTACATTTAGTTGATTTGTTATATTACGTGATGGATTATAATCACGTCCAATCGGAAGTAAATTTATATTTTTTGCAAGAAATTCAACGTAAACAAATCCCTTTTTACATTATTATTAACCAAGTAGATAAGCATCATGAAGCTGAGTTATCGTTTGAAAGTTTTGACAGACAAGTAAAACATACGTTTGAACAATGGAATATTTATCCGGAAAAAGTTTATTATTCTTCAGTCATCAAAGAGGATGCTCCTCATAACGAAATTGAATTAATTAAGTCGGATTTATTTAATTTATTACAAAATAGAAACAACATCGAAAATCGTTTACTCAATGCGACGAAGCAAGTCATCGAAGATCATAAAACATTTCTTGATGAACAATGTAACGATGCAGTGATGGAATTAGCTACGGAAAATTTATCAGAAGTTGATCAAGAAAGATTTATCGAACTGAACGAAAAAATTGCTTCTCTTGAAAAAATCGGTAGTGAGCTGAAAGAAGAATTTTACGACGAGCTAAACCAAACGTTAAAAAATGCGTATTTAATGCCGGCGAAACTACGTGATTTAGCGAAAGATTATTTAGAATCTCAAGAAAAGGATTTTAAAGTCGGTAATTTTTTTAATGCGAAAAAGAAGACGCAAGCAGAACGTGAAAGACGATTAACCGAGTTTTTGCAATCGTTACAAAAAACGATCGAATCGACGGTGCAATGGAAATTAAGAGAAAAATTTATTTCGATGTTACGGGATTATCAATTAACTGACGATCACTTAATCGAACGAGCGCAACAATTATCCGTCGAATATCGAGAAGAAGATTTAAAACGATTTATGAAACCTGGTGCCATGATTAATGGAAATTATATTTTAAACTATACGAATGAAGTGAGTAACGATATAAAAAATCGTTTTAAACAAAAGGCAAATCAACTATGGGAAGAGATCGAGCAAGTTAGTAGTAAAAAATGGAAAGAAGAAAAAGCTTTATATGAAGAAGAAAAACAACAATTTGAAGAAGTGCAACAAATTGTAGAACAACGATTGGAACTTGAAAAAGCGTATGCAAAAAAGAAAGATGAAGTCGAAGCATTGCTAGAAACACCGATTGATAATAATGAATGGCTTGTAAGATATCAATGAACAAGTTGAATTACGTCATCAAGTAGTCATCGAAAAACACCGATTGTGAAAAAAGAAACGATCAGCTCAGTCATTTGGTGGAAGAAAGTGACGGAGGAAAGTAAGAACAATCGGCACCGAGGCCTACAATGGTTCTGTCGATACGATTGTACAGGCGATTGAACAGATCACAGAAGAAATTACTGAACTTGATGGATTTCAATAACGATTATTGACGATTTAGAAGATAAACGAACACGTTTACAAATCGTGAACTTACGATTGCTTTGTTCGGTGCTTTTAGTGCCGGAAAATCTTCTTTTTCCAATGCACTATTTGGGGAGAAAATTTTACCAGTATCACCATAATCCACGACAGCAGTCATTAGTCGAATTAATCCGGTTACTAATGAACATGAACATGAAACAGTGATTATTACATTAAAAGACGACGAAACGTTAACGGAAGATTTAACGAATATTACAAAAGATTTTTCACCTCAAGATGCGAACAATTTTATAGAAATGATTCAATGGATTAAAGAAAATAAATTCAATGAAAAAACTAGAATAACGAAAACATATCGTTCCTATATCGAAGCGATTTTAGAGGTTATGAAGATCGTAAAGATATGTTAGGAGAAACGATGCAAATTTCACTGGAGGAATTTGCTTCATTTGTAACAGACGAAGCAAAAGCTTGTTATATCGAAACAGTCGATCTTATATTACGATTGTGCATTAACACGTAAAGGCATTACATTAGTCGATACACCAGGAGCTGACTCAGTGAATGCTAGACATACGAATGTATCCTTCGACTATATTAAGCAAGCAGATGCGATTATTTATGTTACGTATTATAATCATGCGATTACTAGTGCAGACCGTGATTTTTAATGCAACTAGGACGAGTGAAAGAAGCATTTGAACTAGATAAAATGTTTTTCATCGTTAATGCATCTGATTTAGCTCAAACAGAGGCAGAATTACAACTTAGTACTAAATTATGTAGAAGATCAACTATTACAATTTGGTATTAGAAATCCGAAGATTTTCCCGGTTTCTAGTAAACTATCTTTAGAAGATAAAGTAGAACGATCGTTCGTTAAATGAAGAAATGAAAACTTTTGAACATGACTTTTACAATTTTATCGAAAAAGAATTAGTAGCATTAACGGTTCAATCAGCAATTTGGGATATTAATCGTGCTAAAATAACGTTACAGAACTTTATCGATTCAGCAAATTTAGATCAATCAGAAAAAGAAAAGCATATCGATGCTTTAAATGAGAAACGAACAAACTTTAAACAACATGATACGAAATGTCAATATTGAAGTATCGCAACAACAAATTAAAGAAAGGATTGAAAGACAGTTGCACTATGTTCTTGAACGATTGTACATTCGTTTCCACGATATGTTTACAGAACATTTTAACCCGACGACGATTACCGATTCTGGAAGGAAAGCTTGACATGCAGCTTAGAACATAATCGAAACAATTTCATCGACTATGTCGGCTATGAGTTGCTTCAAGAAGTTCGTGCTGTTTCATTACGGATGGAAGCATATATGAATGATTTGCTAAAAAGTACGTATGAAGAAATACAGCAAGGAATGGAATCAGTAGATAAAACGTTTATCATTCCTAGTTTCAAAGAATCGGAAATTGATACACCGAATTATGAACAAGCATTTACGAATATCGATTTGTCGATATTCAATCAAGCTTTAAAGATTTTCAAAAACACGCGTACATTTTTCGAACAAAATGAACGTGAAAAGATGAAGGAGAAGTTTTACGAAATTTTACAACCTAAAGCGAAGCAATATTTAGATGAACAACAAAAAGTGATGGAAGCCTCATATAATGAACAATGGTTAACGTTAGTCAATGGACTTAAAAGCCCGTATGATCGAAGAAATTGACATAGTTATCGATCAGAACATTAAAGTGTTAACAGATTCGGTGAACTTGAAAATGATGGAAGAAACATATCGAATGCGATCAACGAAACAATTATAAACATACAAGAGGGATGATGTTGAAAAAAAAAATTTTATTAGTAGATGGGATGGCTTTACTTTTTCGTGGTTATTATGCTACCGTATATCGTGGGAATTTTATGTAGAATGAAGAAGGGAGTTCCAACGAATGGAGTATACCAATTTTTACGATATTTTTTAGACGGGGTGAAAACATTTCATCCTTCGCATGTTTTTTGTTGTTGGGATATGGGAAGTAAAACGTTTCGTACTGAACTATTTCCAACCTATAAAGCAAATCGAGTGAACCACCAGAAGAGTTAGTTCCACAATTTGAACTCGTAAAAGAAGTTGTTGATGTGTTTGATATTCCGAATATCGGATTAGAAAATTATGAAGCGGATGATATTATCGGAACATTAGCTACGCGTTACTAGTGATGATAGCGAACGTTATCATTTTAACTGGCGATTACGATATGTTGCAATTGGTACAACGAAACATTACAAGTCGCTTTGATGAAAAAAGGGATTGGAAATTACGATGTATATGATCTAGATAATTTTTATGAAAAAAGAGGGATTTATCCAGAGCAAATGATTGATTTTAAAGGATTTACTGGTGATGCAGCCGATAATTATCCAGGTGTAAAAGGAATTGGTGAAAAAACAGCGTTAAAATTGTTACAAAAATATCGGACCTTCGATGAATTGCTCGACAAAAAAGACGAACTTTCTCCTAGAATTCGGAAAAAAATCGAAGAAAATATCGAAATGTTTTCGTTATCTAAAAAATTAGCAGAAATAAAATGTGATGTACCGCTTCAGTGTGATTTGAAAGAAGCAGAGGTTGATTTCATATAAAGGAAATAGACAAAAGCCTTAAAAAGTTAGGGATTAGAATAAAATCTATTAGAGAATATATAGAATGACTTAGTCAATAACTTTAAAAGATGGATTATATTAATGGGGGTTCAATGATGATATTTCAACAGCAAATCACGAACGATGAATTAGAAAAAAAGCTATAATGAAAATAATATCGTTATTTTAGATGTTCGTGAAACAGAAGAATATTCCGCAGTGCATATACCAGGCTCAGTGTTAATTCCACTTGGCCAACTTGCGGACCGCTGTCATGAATTAGATGCGAAAGAAGAAATTTACGTAATTTGCCGTTCAGGAGCAAGAAGTAATGAAGCTTGTCATATTTTAGCCGCGAACGGATTTAAACGAGTTTTTAACGTCGTTCCAGGTATGTGTGAATGGACAGGGCCGATCGACTCAATTTATGAATAACAAATAAAAAAACCGTTGCAATAAATCAAATTATTGATAATGCTCCCCTTAAGGTAGACAGGTTAAAAATAAAAAAACTGTTTATCTTAGGGGGAGCTTTTATGTCGTCGAATTTTTATCCTGTTGAATTGAAATATAAAGTAATGATGGCTTATAAACGTAGAAACTTTTTCAAGTATAGTTTCAAAATGCCAAATTAGTAGTTCCACTATATATAACTGGATAAACAAGTTTGAAAAATATGGGATAAATAGTTTATTCATTCAAAAACTTGGAAACGGTATTCTAAGGAATTGAAGACTGCAGTGCGTGACTATTTATTTGGAAAATACACAAAGGTGATTTGATATGTAAGTATGAAATTTCTAGCCACAGTGTACTCATCAAATTTTAATTTATTGCAACGGTTTTTTATGACAGGAACTCTTAATTTCCTCTAAAATCTGACAAATTTAGCAATTCAAAAAATAAAAATTAACTAGACTAAATAATATATTTAGATTAGAATATTATTAATCGGGCCAATTGAAGCCCAATTCTGATAATTAATAATCTCAGGAAGATTACTAGAGGTTCGAATTTTCGGATAATTATTTAAAGGGGGATGCGTATGAACAAATCACTAATGAGATTTCTCCTTGCTATGATTCTGTTACTCGGAATTTTAGCAGCATGTTCAGGAGAAGGAGAAACATCAAGTGATGGCGAAACATCAGAAGGAGAGGGATCTTCAACAGAAGAAGCTAGTTCCGGAGAAGGAGAAGTAATACATATCGGCGTAAACTTAGAGCTCTCAGGTGCAGTTGCGACTTACGGACATCTATTTCAGAAGGAATCGACCTTGCTGTTGAAGAAATTAATGAAAACGGTGGAATGAATGGTAAGAAAATTGAAGTGACGAAAGTAGATAATAAATCCGATGCAGCCGAAGCAACTAATGGTAGGATTAAATTAACGAGTCAAGACAAGTTACTGCAATTATTGGTGCAGCAACGAGCGGAAACACAGTAGCACAAGTTCAAATTGCTAATGATACTGAAACGGTTATTATTATCACCATCTGGAACAAGTCCAACATGTAACTGTGAACGAGATGGTAAAGTTAAATGATTATGTTTTCCGTACGTGCTTTATTGATCCTTTCCAAGGAACCGTTGCAGCTAACTTTGCTGCTAGATGAATTAAAGTTAAAACTGCGGCAGTTTATGCTGATAATGCAAGTGATTATGCAAAAGGTCTGCAGCTGCATTTAAAGAAGACGTTTGAAGCAGCTGGTGGAACAATTGTTGCTGAAGAAGCCTATGTGGCGAAAGATACTGATTTCAGTTCGACATTAACAAGTATTAAATCCGCAAATCCAGAATTCGTGTTTATTCCTGGATATTATGAAGAAGTTGGTTTAATCGTCAAACAAGCACGTGAAATGGGTATCGACGTTCCATTAATGGGTGGAGACGGTTGGGATTCTCCAAAATTAGTTGAATTAGCGGAGCAGAAGCTTTAAATAATACGTTTATTACGAACCACTATTCTTCTGAAGACCCAGATGAAACAATTCAAAATTTTGTAACAGCATTTAAAGAAAAATATAAGGTAAATCACCAGATGCTTTCAATGCTCTTGGTTATGATTCAGTCTATTTCTTAGCAGATGCGATTGAGCGTGCCGGAAGTACAGAACCAGCAAAAATTAAAGAAGCTCTTAGAAGCAACAAAAGAATTTGACTTAGTAACAGGAATATTACCATTGATGAAAACCATAATCCAATTAAATCAGCAACAATTTTAGAATACGAAGATGGAAAACAAAAATTTAAAACAAAAATTGATCCTTAATAAGAAATATAATGAAAATGGGAGGAGTATATCCTCCCATTTCTTAATAATAAATAATTGATATTTTAGTCATAGAAGGAGTGAATCGT
Source organism: uncultured Bacilli bacterium (assembly GCA_963766835.1). Taxonomy (GTDB): domain Bacteria; phylum Bacillota; class Bacilli; order Bacillales; family Amphibacillaceae; genus Pseudogracilibacillus. Next base: position 86,611 of record CAVYBX010000006.1, on the reverse strand, counting down.
ATGGAATGGATTCAACAACTTGTTAACGGGATTTCATTAGGCAGTATTTATGCATTGATTGCACTTGGGTATACGATGGTTTATGGAATTATTAAATTGATTAACTTTGCCCATGGTGATGTTTTCATGGTCGGTGCATTTATTGGTTTTTTTGCGATTACGTTTTTAGATTTAAGTTTCTTCCCAGCTTTATTGTTGTCGATGGTTGTTTGTGCGATATTCAGGGTGTTAATTGAAAGGATTGCCTATAAGCGATTAAGTAATGCGACCCGAATTGCAGCCTTAATTACAGCGATTGGTGTGTCATCTGTTCATTGAATATGGTACTATTTATATTAGAGGTGCCCAACCGGAAGCGTATCCAGAGATGTGTTACCAAGCAATACAATTGAATTGTTCGGTATTTAAATTAACAGTCAAGTCATTCTCATTCTTGCTGTTTCAATTATTTTAATGATTATTCTTGCAATTTATCGTTCATAAAACGAAAATAGGAAGAGCGATGCGTGCTGTTTCCTATGATAAAGATGCCGCAAGGTTGATGGGAATTAATGTTGACAATACGATTTCTGCTACGTTTGCGATTGGTTCTGCATTGGCAGGTGCAGCGGGTGTTATTTTCGGAATTTATTATACGAAAATTGATCCATTGATGGGCCTTATCCCTGGATTAAAAGCGTTTGTTGCTGCTGTGTTAGGCGGAATCGGAATTATCCCAGGAGCGATGGTAGGCGGGTTTGTGTTAGGAGTTGTTGAAACACTCGTTAGTGCAGCGGGTTTTTCTCTTGGAGAGATGCTGCGGCATTCATCATTCTCATCTTAATTCTAATTTTTAGACCTTCAGGAATTTTTGGCAAAAATGTAAGAGAGAAAGTGTAGGTGAAAAGAGAGATGAATTTTAATAAAAAATTTTGGACGTTTATTGCAGTTGCCATCATTCTTTATATTGTCATCCAAGTATTAATTACGACATCAGTATTAAACCAATTTTATTCGAATACGTTAATTTTTATTATGATTAATATTATTTTAGCTTCAAGCTTACATTTAATTATCGGAATTACCGGGCAATTTTCGATTGGTCATGCTGGTTTCTTAGCACTCGGAGCGTATATGTCGGCAATCATTACGATGAAATTGAACTTACCTTTCGTGCTAGCTTTATTGGTAGGTGGACTTGTCGCAGCATTAGCAGGATTGATTGTTGGAATTCCGAGTTACGATTAAGCGGAGATTATTTAGCAATTGCCACACTAGGTTTTGCAGAAATTATTCGGATTATGTTTCTTAATATTGAATATGTCGGTGGTGCAGCAGGGATGCAAGTTTCCCATATGACGAATTGGACGTATACGTTCATCTGCTTAATGATTACGTTAATCGTCATTATGAACTTTACGAATTCTCGACATGGACGCGCTTGTATTTCCATACGAGAAGATGAGATTGCTGCAGATGCGATGGGGATTAATACTACATATTATAAAGTGCTAGCATTTGTCATCGGTGCATTTTTTGCTGGCGTTGCAGGCGGACTTTATGCACATAACTTTTATATTATACAGCCTGTCAATTTCGGATTTTTGAAATCGTTCGATATTTTAATTTTCGTTGTCTTAGGCGGGTTAGGAAGTTTATCGGGTTCAGTCATTTCAGCTATTTTACTCACGATCGTATCGACACTGTTGCAAGAATTGCCTGAAACACGGATGATTATTTATAGTCTCGTCCTTATTTTAGTGATGTTATATCGTCCGCAAGGTTTAATGGGGACAAGCGAAATTACGGATTTATTTAAAGGTTTCAGGACGAAAGGAGGAAAGCCTGTTGAAAGATAAACCGATTCTTGAAATTAAAAATTCCGGAATCCAATTCGGTGGGTTAAGGGCAGTGACAACTTTCATTTGAATCTTTTTCCGGGAGAATTAGTTGGACTTATCGGTCCAAATGGTGCGGGAAAAACGACTGGTTTTTAATATGCTTACAGGGGTGTATACACCGACTGAAGGTGATATTATATTCGACGGTGAAAGAATCAATGGGCTTCCGCCTTTTAAAATGACCCGTAAAGGGATCAGTCGTACGTTTCAAAATATTCGGTTATTCAATGAACTGACCGTACTCGATAATGTAAAAGTAGCGAACCATTCACTAGCGAATCATTCTGTATTTAGTTCGATTTTCCGATTTCCATCGCATTTCACTGGTGAAAAAGAAATGGAAGAAAAATCTTTCCAATTTTTAAAACTATTTGATCTTCATACATTTAAAGATGAAAAAGCAAAAAATTTGCCTTACGGGATGCAAAGGCGGTTAGAAATAGCGCGAGCACTTGCAGCGGGTCCGAAAGTATTGTTATTAGATGAACCTGCAGCAGGGATGAATCCGCAAGAAACGCATGAACTCATGGAGTTAATTGCATTTATTCGCAAGCGATTCGATTTAACCATTTTATTAATTGAACATGATATGAGGCTCGTGATGGGGATTTGTGAACGGATTACTGTATTAGACCACGGAATGCTGATCGCAGAAGGTACAGGAGAAGAGATTCGTCGTAATCCGAAAGTGATCGAAGCTTACCTGGGAGAGGAGGTAAGTAACATCAATGCTTAAAATAAATGAAATTGATGTTTTTTATGGAAATATACAAGCATTAAAAGGAGTATCATTGAATGTCAATGAAGGAGAAATCGTCACGTTAATCGGTGCAAATGGTGCAGGGAAGACGACTTTACTACAAACAATTTCAGGATTAATAAAACCGAAAAAGGGAACGATTGAATATATGGGGAAAGAAATTCATGGAAGGCCGGCACAGCAAATCGTTCGAAATGGAATTTCTCATGTACCAGAAGGTAGGAGAGTATTCGCGAATATGACGGTGGAAGAAAACCTAGATCTTGGAGCATTTTTAAGAAAAGATACGAAAGAAATTAAAAAAGATCTCGAAAAAGTGTATGAACTGTTTCCAAGATTGTATGAACGAAAGAAACAACAAGCTGGGACACTTTCAGGTGGTGAGCAACAAATGTTAGCGATAGGGAGAGCATTAATGTCGAAACCGAAGTTGCTATTATTAGATGAACCATCGATGGGGCTCGCACCATTGTTAGTAAAGACGATTTTTGAGATAATTGAAGAAATTAATCAAAATGGAACGACGATTTTATTAGTAGAACAAAATGCTCATATGGCGCTTTCAGTTGCGCAAAAAGCATACGTCATAGAAACCGGACGTGTCGTCGTATCAGGAACTTCAGAAGAACTTCAACAAAGTGCACAAATTAGGGAAGCTTATCTCGGCGGTGATGTCATTACCCAATAAAAAAGACCAAGTTTTTGGTCTTTTTTTTGAGAAACGAGTGAGTTTATATAGAAATTTATAAATTAAATTCATTTCTATACAACGATCTGATAAAATGAAAAATGATATTTCATCATGAAAGGAACACGAAATATGGTCGATTTTTTTGCTGATTTAAGCCCTGTAAACCAAGCATTAATCGGTACATTGTTTACTTGGGGAATGACAGCACTTGGAGCTGCATTAGTTTTTACAACGAAGAGAATAAATCAAAAATTTTTAGATGGGATGTTAGGATTTGCCGGAGGTGTCATGGTCGCAGCTAGTTTTTGGTCGCTACTTGCGCCCGCACTTGAAATGGCTGAAGATAGCTCATTACCAACATGGTTTCCTGCGGCAGTCGGTTTTTTATTAGGTGCAATTTTTTTAGCGATTGTAAATAAAATCATTCCTCATTTACACCCAAATTTTAAAAAGAAAGATGCAGAAGGGATTAACCCGGAAAGATTACGACGTAGTACATTGCTTGTTTTTGCAATTACGTTACATAATATCCCGGAAGGTTTAGCAATAGGTGTTGCATTTGGAGCTGTCGCTTCTGGATATCCTGAAGCATCATTAGCTGGAGCAGTCGCCTTAGCGCTCGGAATCGGAATCCAGAACTTTCCTGAAGGCACAGCAGTATCGATGCCACTGCGTCGTGAAGGGATGTCACGTAGAAAAAGTTTCTTTTACGGTCAGTTTTCTGGGATGGTCGAACCGATTTCAGCTGTTATCGGAGTTTTAGCGGTGACATTTATGGAACCGTTATTGCCTTATGCACTTAGTTTTGCAGCAGGTGCGATGATCTTCGTCGTCGCTGAAGAAGTGATCCCAAGTTCTCATGAAAATGGCCATAAAGATTTCGCATCGATGAGTTTGATCTTTGGGTTTATAGTAATGATGATCTTAGATGTTGCATTAGGTTAGAAATTATTTATGAAAAAAGGCTATTTAACATGAATTTAAAGGTAGGTGAAATCTTATCTACTAAACTATTCTTAAAACAACTATGACGGATGATTACAATTAATTCATCTGTCATTTTCACTTAAAAAGGAGTTCGTTTAAATCGGAATAGCACTCGGAAAATGCCACATAATGAAGACTACTTTACTTCATTATTTCCTCTACCGTGTTTCCTCATTGAATTTACATTTTCTACTTTTAAAATTTTTTTATCTATTATTACTACGTGTATAACTAAATTTTTCTATGAAAATAACACCTATTTATAATTTAATAAGTCTATAAGTTTATTACCTATTTATATCTTATTTCGTCTAAATTAAGCTTATCCGATATGTTCATCCAGGTTATTCTAATAACCACACATATAATATTATTGCAAGGAAAGGAAAAATATTAGACTCTCGATTTAAAGATAATAGTGTATCCTTAAACCTTTCTATCATCAAAATAATGGAATGAAAGGGTGGGAACTGTCTAAATGGGAAAAAGTTGTAGCAATTGTCATTCATGTAATTGTGTTCAAGGAAATGGTTGTAATTTTGTAATGGATAAGGTTTGTGTCGGCTGGAGTGCTCCTCAAGGTGTATCGCAAGATATATATATCGTCTCCGGATTAAATGCCGTTGCATCGGGATACTTGGCATATGATGAAGGAGCTGCAGAATTTGTAACGTTTAGTTTTTATAACGGTGGCGATCTTGTTGATGGTCCCCTTACAGTATATGAGGGAAGTAGTGTAGCGTTCACAAGTATAAATTTTACTCGTATCGAGGTGACTGTTCCTCTTGGAGATATTGCAATTGGTCAAATATGCATCACACCACGTTATCAATTGGATTGTAGTTAGATTGAATAGATGACGGTTGATCAAACTTTAGAAAGAATCCGACATTTCATAGGAATTTTATTATTTAAGTAAAATATTGAAGAGGTGAATAATATATGAGTTGTAATGAAGAATTTATTGGATGTTCTAGAGGGCCACGAGGACCAGCAGGACCAGCAGGGAGCCAACAGGACCAGCGGGACCAGCAGGACCAGAGGGACCACCAGGACCAGTGATCACGGAAACTTCTGGATTTGCAGCTAATACGTCAGGAACAGTTCTTTCAGTTTTACTTGGTGGAACTGATGTACCTTTACCAGATGACCAAAACTTAAATGGAATAACAGCTGATGCATCCAATACAGAATTTACTGTTACAGAAACAGGAAGATATTATATTCAATATAGTGTCAACTTTACTGCAGGGCTGTTAATCGGTGCCCGCCTAGTTATTAATGATGTAGCATTAACAAGTTCTGAACGAAATCCGATCCTTACAGTTAGTAACTTGAGTGCATCTGTTATTACAAATTTAAATGCAGGGGATACCGTTACGCTTGAAATTTTCGGTCTGTTAGGATTAGCAACACTACAAGATGGTCAAGGTGCTGCATTAACTATCATACGAATAGATGATACACCAGCTTAACAAAAGAAATAAAGCAGGTTCTATAAAATAGGATCTGCTTTTTGTACATTACAATTTATATTATTTATCAAATTTCCTCGCGGTTCACAAAGTTTTCCTTCAATATTTAATACCGATTGATATATGGATTGCACATTCAAACAAAAATCAATATCTAAACAAACTTTCGTACAATCTTTATATGTTTCACTATTGACCAAATATGGCTCACAAAAAAAGCGATCAATTTTACAAACAATATTAGTTCCATCAGGCGCACATAAAAAGAGGTTTTTTACAAGACGAATAGGATTCGTACAAATGACACAGCTATCATCATACAAATCTGTCACTTTTACAGTAATATATCCTGTAATTAAAATGCTAACCTTTTGCAAACATACTGTACCACCATTTTGCGTAAGGAAACATTTACTAAATCTTTCCCCGTGACGATCAATTTCCCTACACAATAGTTGATTACCATTAACAGGGTTTCCATGTTTGTCCGATAGAAAGCAAGTTACTTTTTTAAGTTTCTTTCCTTTCTCTTTGTCTGTAGAAAGAAGATAGTGCACGACGATGTTTAGTGTACCTTTACAAACGTTATCATCAGAGCAACCGGATACACAAACAATAGAAAGATTTTCTAAATCTCCAATTGTAGCACTAACAGTATTTGTCGGTGAAACTGTTGCGATTTCTTCTTGATTAGCAAGGATCAACCAATCACAAGAACATGTTCCATCGTGAGTTATAGAAAATGTAGCTGCATGCATTTTATCCCCAACAGCTTGCCAAATTGTCGTAGGTGATTCTAATAAACAATTCACTTGAAAATTAATACAAATACAATCTTCTATATGTTTCACGTTATGTTTTATCGGGATATAAACACATTTTTTCATTTCTTCCATCATAGTAATCCAATCATAAACAATGGGAGCAGATATACAATATTTGGACATAAAATAGACTCCTTTAATAGTTAACTTTACTAAAATTATATGTTCGTCTAATAATACCAGTGTAGTAAATCTATCATGCATTCAGTAATTAGTAGGCGATAAATAGGCTGAATAAACTTGAAAAAGGTATGTAAACAATGATTTAGAGACAACAAAATTTTAAAAAATTTACTGTACTGTAACGGACCTAGTATTAGTAATATTCTGGATGATGATCTCTAGTCTATTAAATCAATATTTAGTAGTCTTAGGTCTCTACTATTTAAATGTAATAAGTGTCAAGGGGAAGTAATGAAAAAAATTGTTTTATAAAATAAAATGACTAGAAATTCATGTAAGATATTTATCCATGAATAAGTGTTGTTTAGTCGTTTAAGTGTTTATGGAGAGGAGATTGACAAAAGAACATGTTTTAGTTTACATAATATATATTATCAGAAGTAATACTGGAATAAAATAAAGCAGATGAACTTCATTCACCTGCTTAAGGACGTTTTCATATTTTCATAGTTCAATTCCCGAAATACGCTCCAGCACTTTGTTTTTCTATTAATGGCAACAGTTCTGAAACAGTCACGAACTCATATCCTTCTTCAGATAAAAATTTTAAAATTTGTGGTAATGCATCTGCAGTTGGTTCATGAATATCGTGAAATAAAATGATCGAGCCTGGTTTCGTTTGTTTTTTCACGATATTGTAAATCGATTTTGCATTTCGCGATTTCCAGTCTAACGTGTCAACTGACCATAATATTACATGTTGGTCAGATTCGTTTGCATATTTCACGACCGTTTTATTATATTCTCCATAAGGCGGACGGAAAGTTGTCGGTTTAATGCCGATCGCTTTTTCAATTCGTTGTTGGGCATCTTGTACTTCATTTTTAATTCTTTTCGCTTTCACTGCATTTAAGTTCACGTGTGTATTTGTATGATTGGCGATTTCATGACCTTCGTAAGCGACTTGAAGCGCTAATTCAGGATCGTATTCTACTTTTCTCGCTAACATAAAAAAAGTAGCTTTTGCATCGTATTCTTTTAACGCAGCTAAAATTCGTGGTGTCACATGTTTGTGAGGTCCGTCATCGAATGTTAGTGCAACATATTTGCCGTCTTCCTTTAATGTTCGCGGTTTTTGCGACGCTTCTTTTTTCTTCTCGATTTCATCAGCTATTTTTTCAGTAATGAAAATATCTTTATAAGTATCGTCTAAATATTGGTGAAGATCAACGAGAGGAATGTCAACTTTAATTATTTCTTTATGATCGCCTAATTCATCCGGGTTGAAGTAGACGGACATTTGTTGATTATGTATAAACCAATTCAAATTTTCCATTTGTTCGCGCTGAAATGATTCGCTAAAATTAGCATCTATCTTTTTCAATCTTTCTTTAATTAATAAATAAAGAAAATCTTCTTTAAGCGCTTCTTCTTTAAAAAGCTCCGATAATTCGATGAACTTTTCATTTTCTCGGTCGATCATAAATGTTTTTGCTTTTACATATACGGTCTCTTTAGCGATAAAATGTTCTACTAACATTTTGATACTGAAAATGTGATCCGTCACTTTCATCATATTCGCTTGTACATTTAAATGAGCTTTTTGTTGATGATCGGAATCATTTACTAACTTTAAAAAATTATCTTCTTGTTCATCAATCCAATTTTTAATCGTCTTATCGATCTTTTCGATTTCTGTAAACGGGAAGGTTACAAAAGAGGTAAACGTCTCTGCTTCTTTCGTTTCTGTTTGTAACCTTATCCCTGCTTCAATTTGTTCACTATTTACTTCCACGGTGACCGATTCTTCTTTATTTGAAGTGGCGTTACTTTTAATCGTTTTAGCACCTATTCCGATAATTGTAAGTAAAATGATAAATAAACTAATAATTAGCAGCCATACCGGCCAAGTAATTTCCCGAATCATTTGCATTTTTCCCCTTTAACGAGCCGACAAGTCAATTATTTTTCTTTTTTATTATAACATATAACAAATGATTACAGGATTATTTCAAAATTATTTCAAATCTATTTTTTTCAACGGTTTTACAGCGGGGCCTTCTAAAATTTCTCCAGTGTAAGTATATCGTGAACCGTGACACGGACAATCCCACGTATGTTCAGCGTTGTTCCAAGTTACTTCACAACCCATATGGGTGCATGTCGTATCGACGGCGTGTAATGTTCCTTCGTTGTCTTTATATACCCCGACTCTTTCACCATCGATTGTCGTAACACACGCTTCATTTTGTTGTAAGGTCTCTATATCTTCTTTCGGTCGTTCTAATTTCCCTTTAATTAAATGTTTGGCGACATCTGCATTATACGTAATTAATTTTTTCACGGCGGGATCTGGTTTTATCTTTTCTTCCCGGTGAAAATAAATCGATATATGGGTTTTCTTTTTCTAAAATTAAATCGTGAAGAAGTAACGCAGCGTTCGTACCATTCGTCATCCCCCATTTACGATATCCTGTTGCAACGAATATGTTACGTTGTTCTTTCGTAACGCGACCTACGTAAGGCATTTTATCTAACGTAATGTAATCTTGTGCAGACCATCTGTACAACACTTGTTCTATCTTAAAGTTTTGTTCAGCAAATTGTTCAATCGCTTCATAATTTTCAAACATCGGTTCGTTTGTTTGACCAGTTTTATGGCTACCGCCGCCGATGAGTAACATATCTTCCCCATTTATTTGTATTGGTCGCACCGTTCTTGACGGTGTTTCAGCGTTGATGTACATTCCTTTCGTGAACGGTTTTTTCACTTTCGCAGCGAGAAGATAAGAGCGATCTGCATACATTCTTGCCGGATAAAAACCGATCCCATCGTGAAAGGGCCAATGAGTCGCTTGCACGATCATGCGACAATAAACTCTATGTCCTTCATCGGTTAGAATAGTTGGGTGTTTGTTGTACTCAATCGTTAAAGCGCGTGTATTTTCATGAATTTGCACATCGTTTCGTTGGCATTCATCAAGTAACGCTTTTAAATATTTTAACGGATGAAAATGTGCTTGGTTTTTCATCACTAATATGTTTTTTACAGGAAAAGGTAACTCTAATTGATCAGTTAATTCACTTTCAATCTTTAATTTTTCATAAGCTTTATATTCATTTTCTAATTTAGTTACATAATCTTTAGCATTTGTATAAATACATGCGTCATCTTCCCGGTAATCACATTCGATATTTAATTCGTCGATTAGTTGTTTTATAAATTGTTTCGCTTCGATATTCGCATTGTAATAGAGTTGTGCCTGTTCTAATCCGAAGTGGTTAATAAATTCATCGTAAATTAGACCGTGTTGTGCAGTGATTTTCGCAGTCGTATGCCCTGTCGTTCCGTTTAAGACGTCGCGAGCTTCAAGTAAACATACATTTAATCCACGTTTTGATAGTAAATAAGCGAGCGTGATACCAGTGATCCCTGCTCCGACAATTCCGACGTCGATGTTTTTTAAATCTTTAGTTAATTTCGAAAAAGTCGTAAATGAAACAGAATCGAGCCAATAACTAGTTGATGTTTGTGGCAATTTACTTTGTTGCATCGATCTTTCTCCTTCTTGACATATTTATAAAATATTGTTCCCTTCCCTTATTTAACTATGTATATGACAAAAAATAAGTGCCCAAAATGGACACTTTTTTTATTATACATATTCAAAATATTCTTTGTAATAACCTGCCACTCTGTTACTATTATCGATAATAAAAATAAACTCTTCCGTTTCATTAATGACAGGATATTCTTTTCCGACTGTAAGCATGCTGTCAACTTTATATTTTTTCGCTTTATTATGGACACATTTTACTTTTTTTGTCGGTTTTTTATTTTCCCACTTTAAATGAATCATTGTTAATATCCTTTCTAGTTTACATAATGTTATTATCGTTTACTCATCGAATAAGTATAAATATTTTCCGTAACCTTCTTTTTCCATCTCTTCTTTCGGGATAAATCTTAATGCAGCTGAATTGATACAGTAACGTAATCCACCATGCTCGATTGGACCATCTTCGAATACATGACCGAGATGTGAATCTCCTTCTTTGCTTCTTACTTCTGTTCTTATCATGCCGTGAGATGTGTCGAGATGTTCCGTTATTTGTTGTTTCATGACCGGTTTTGTAAAGCTTGGCCAACCGCATTTAGCATCATATTTATCTTTCGATGAAAATAGAACTTCACCTGATACGACATCGACATAGATCCCTTCTTCAAAATGATCCCAATATTCATTTTGGAATGGAGGTTCTGTACCATCTTCTTGTGTCACATAATATTGCATTGGAGTTAATTTGTTTTTCAACTCTTCTTTATCAAAATTTTTTTGCCAATGATCTTTAATGAATTGTTCCCGTCCTGATCCTTTTTTATATGCTCGGTAATGAAGCGGATTTTTCTTATAATAATATTGATGTTCTTCTTCTGCCGGATAAAAAGGTTTCGCCGGTAAAATTGGAGTGACGATTGGTTTTTTGAATTTCCCACTTTTTGCAAGTTCTTCTTTTGATGCTTCGGCGATCTGTTTTTGTTCTTCGTTATGATAAAAAATCGCTGTTTTATAAGAATCCCCTCGGTCATGAAATTGACCACCGTCATCAGTTGGATCAATTTGTTGCCAAAATAATTGCACGAGTTTTTCATAGGAAACGATGTTTGGGTCAAACGTAATTTGGACGGCTTCGACATGGCCTGTCGTTTCAGAACAAACTTGTTCGTAAGTCGGATTTTCCACTGTTCCACCGGTATAACCAGAAATCACTTCTTTAATTCCAGGCCTTTCATCGAACGGTTCTACCATACACCAAAAGCAACCACCTGCAAAAGTAGCTTTTTCAAATGTATCTGTCATATATAATACCTCCAATTTTTCTTTTTTCATTTAAATAAATAATTTCGGCGGCGGTCCGTCATAATGATAATCGAGCACTTCAATGTTCGTTTCTTCTTCATTCGTAACTTCATTAAAAGCTTTCACTAAATGATACATTTTCGGCAATTCTTGCAGTATCGGACCATATTGTTCCAAGAAAGGACTAGTTGAAAGCAACAAATCTAAAATTTGTTGGATATATATAAGACCTCTGAAAAAATATTCGTTTATTTTATACGCAATATTTCTAACTAGCGATGTTTGAAAAGGGGCATCACTAACTGGTGGTAACGGATTGTAATAAACTCCAACCGGTTGATAATACGTATCAAAATAATACGGTTCATATACCAATTTAATCACCCTCCCTCATAACCTACATTTATTATATGTAGATATAGGAGGATATGTAACTAATATAACAATTGTCATCATAAAAATCTAGATATATAAAACCACTTCCGATAAAAATTTGGAAGTGGTTCATATAACTATTTTTTATCCATTTGATTTTGCATCGCACGCATCATTTGATTAATTTTCTTCTGAGACGGTTTTTGTCCCATTTGCATCATTAATGTTCTTAACATTTGTTCATTAATTGGTGGGTTCTTTTTCAAATAATTCATCATATATCTCCGAGAAATGAAAAACCCGAGCGCTACTCCGGCAAGCAATGCGGCAATAGCGATGACTACGACCCAGACTGTCGACATGTTGTGTTCCTCCTTCAAACAAGTTCCTTTTCAAGTATAATCAATTACAGTCAAGAAAACAATTAATTATCTTACTAAATCTTTAACATGTTGAACGACGTTTTCAACGGTAAATCCGTATTCTTTTACGATCATATCCCCTTTTCCAGACGCACCAAACGTATCGACGGACATTATTTTCCCTTCATCGCCGACATATTTGTGCCAACCTAATGAAGATGCCATTTCAATTGCGAGACGCTTTTTAATATGTGGTGGGATCACTTCATTTTTATATACATCATCTTGTTGTTCAAAACGATCCCAAGATGGCATGCTGACGACACGAACAGCGATATTTTCTTTCGCTAGTTCTTTTTGCGCTTCAACTGCTAAGTTAACTTCTGACCCTGTAGCAAGTAAAATTGCTTCTGGTTCGCCTTCTGTATCACTTATAATATAAGCGCCACGTTTCACACCTTCATGCGCTTTTTCTAACGTATTTTCTAACGTCGGTAATCCTTGACGTGTAAGTACTAATGCTGTCGGTTTATCTGTTGACTCAAGCGCTAATCTCCAGGCTGCCTGCGTTTCGTTTCCATCTGCTGGACGGATGACAAATACGTTCGGCATCGCACGTAATGAAGCTAAATGTTCGACTGGTTCATGCGTCGGTCCATCTTCACCGACAGCGATCGAATCATGAGTAAATACATATGTCACAGGTGTTTTCATAATTGCAGCTAAACGGATCGCCGCACGTAAGTAATCGCTAAAGACGAAAAATGTTCCGCCGTATACTTTCAATCCGCCGTGTAGCGCCATTCCATTAAGAGCCGCACCCATCGCAAATTCTCTTACACCGAACCATATATTACGACCTTCGTAACTTTCTTTCGTAAAATCAGCTTCTTCTTTCATTAACGTATTGTTTGAACTAGCTAAATCTGCACTTCCGCCAAATAAATTTGGAACAGTTTTCGCAAAAGCATTGATCATATCACCAGATGCTTTTCTCGTTGCTAGAACATCTTTACCAGCTTCGTAAGTAGGTAAGTTTTCGTCCCAACCGGCCGGAAGTTTATTGTTGATTGCATTTTCAAGTTCTTTAGCTAAATCAGGGTACTGTTTTTTATACTGATGAAACAATTCGTTCCATTCCGCTTCTTTTTGCTTACCTTTTTTCACTACTTTTTCTTCAAAATGTTGATAAACGTCTTCTGCTACGTAAAATGGTTCATAGTCCCACTTATAATATTCTTTCGTTAATTTTGCTTCTTCTTCTCCTAATGGTGCACCGTGGGCAGCTGATGAGTTCGATTTATTCGGAGAACCGTAACCGATAATCGTTTTGATTTCGATCAATGTAGGCTGATTTTTATTTTCTTTCGCTTGATGAATTGCTTTTCTAATTGCATCGATGTCGTTTCCATCTTCAACGCGAATAAAGTGCCAATTGTACGCTTCGAAACGTTTTTGAACATCATCTGAGTAAGCTTTGTTTAAATCTCCGTCGAGTGAAATATCGTTCGAATCGTAAAGAACGATCAGTTTCCCTAACCCTAGATGCCCTGCTAAGGAAGCTGCTTCATGGGAAATACCTTCCATGATATCTCCGTCGCCGACTAATGAGTATGTATAGTGGTCAATGATCGGGAAATTTTCTTTATTGTATTTCGCAGCCAAATGTGCTTCAGCCATCGCCATCCCGACAGCCATCGCTACACCTTGTCCGAGTGGTCCAGTTGTAGCTTCAACTCCGTCTGTATCTAATACTTCAGGATGTCCAGGTGTTCTCGATTTAAATTGACGAAATGATTTAATATCGTCGATCGTCACATCATAACCACATAGATGGAGCAGACTATAAAGTAACATGGAGCCGTGCCCTGCCGATAAAATAAAGCGGTCGCGATTAAACCATTTAGAATTTTTCGGATTATGATTCATAAAATCAGTAAACAACGTATACGCCATCGGTGCCGCACCCATCGGTAATCCTGGATGACCGGAATTCGCTTTTTCAATCGCATCGATCGACAATGTTCGAATCGTATTGATCGCTTTTAAATCAATTTGACTTGGCATAATATCTTCCTTTCAAACTTTTAATTATTTAATGTAATTGATTTTTATTTTTTAACCGTTTTACTTTTTCCGGTGTGACGTCATTTCCTAATGGATCGATAACAGTCAATGAAGTGATTTGCTTTTTAAAAGATTTTCGTAAATTTTGTATATATTCAGAACGTAATCTTTCTTGTTCTAATTTTTCCGTTTTCGTTAAACCTTCTCTTTTTGATTTTTTTGCGAGGTAATTTATTCGTTCGAGCTTTTCTTTCGTCATCATCGTTTTTCACCTCTTTTTTCACTCATTACATACCTTCAATACTATTCTATTTTATGCTTTCAGACAATTGCTTTCAAGTGTTTCACATATCGTATAAGTTTGTTATTAAAATATAGAACTTATGTTTGACTTTTCAATCGCTAATGTTACTATTAAAGTAACTAAATTTTATTTGGCGAGGTGAGTTAATTGCAAAAGTTGTCTAAACGACAACAAATGATTTACGATTTCATCAAAAGCGAAGTAGAGACGAAAGGATATCCCCCGTCAGTGCGTGAAATTGCGAAAGCTGTCGGACTCGCATCGAGCTCGACAGTTCATGGACATTTAGAACGGATTGAAAATAAAGGGTATATAAGAAGAGATCCTACCAAACCACGAGCGATTGAAATTTTAGATATCAAGATGAATCACGCGACAAAAGATCCCGCTCGCTATGCACCGGTCATTGGGAAAGTGACAGCAGGTGTACCGATTACTGCGGTTGAAAACATCGAAGAATACGCACCTGTCCCTAGTTCTCTTGCACACTCAGATGACAATTTATTTATTTTAGTCGTCGAAGGGGACAGTATGATCAATAAAGGTATTTTAAGTGGTGATCGTGTGATCGTCAAACAGCAAAGTACTGCCGAAAACGGTGATATCGTCGTTGCGATGACGGAAGACGATGAAGCGACAGTAAAAACGTTTTATAAAGAAAAAGATCATATTCGCCTACAACCAGAAAACGACTTGATGGAACCGATCATCCTGAAAAACGTCACGATTTTAGGAAAAGTAGTCGGTTTATATCGTAGTTTTCAGTAAAAAAGCTAGAACACTAGCTTTTTTATTTTTTCTTTAAAATATCTTCGTAATTTTGCTTAGGAATTCGTATTCGATTCGTTTCGATCATTTTCTTTAGACTGTTTGTCACGGCAATTTTTACGTGGGCGTACGTCAAGCCGCCTTGCATAAACGCGATATACGGATGTTTAATCGGTCCATCGATCGATAACTCGATGCTTGATCCTTGAATGAACGTTCCCGCAGCCATAATGACTTTTTTATCATACCCCGGCATGTCGCTCGGATATGGTGCAACGTACGAATTGATCGGCGAGTTCGCTTGGATTAATTGGCAAAATTCGATCATATTTTCTTCATCGTAAAATTTTATCGATTGAATAATATCTGTTCGTTTTTCATCGTATTTCGGACTTGTTTCGATTCCAATTAATTCGAGCAATCGTGCCGTAAATACTGCTCCTTTTAACGCTTCACCGACGACGTGCGGCGCTAAGAAAAATCCTTGATACATTTCTTGTAAAGTATGTAATGTCGCTCCTGCTTCTTTTCCTAATCCAGGTGCAGTTAAACGGTTGGCAGCAAGTTCAATTAATTCTTTTTTTCCGACGATATATCCACCAGCTCGTACTAATCCTCCTCCAGGATTTTTAATTAATGAACCAGCAATGATATCTGCACCGACGTGAAGCGGTTCTTTCTCCTCGACAAATTCACCGTAACAATTGTCGACGAAGACGATCACATTTTCATTGACAGATTTCACACATTTGACCATCCGTTCTATTTCTGCGATCGTAAAGGAAGGTCTATCTTCATAACCTTTCGACCGTTGGATACCGACTACTTTCGTACGATCTGATATCGTTCGTTTGATTTCGTCATAATCGATTTTGCCATCAGAAAGTAAGTCAACTTCGTTATAAGCGATTTCGTAATCTTTTAAAGAACCAGCACTCTCCCCTCTTTTTCCGATCACTTCTTCTAACGTATCGTACGGGCTACCGGTAATATAAACAAGTTCATCACCTGGTCGAAGCAGCGCATAAAGAGTGGTCGCGATCGCATGTGTTCCAGAAACGATTTGTGGCCTCACAAGCGCATCTTCTCCTCCGAAAACATCGGCATAAATCGTTTCTAATCCGTCACGACCACTATCATCATAACCGTAGCCATCGGTCGAATTGAAATGGAAATCGCCAATTTCCGCTCGTTTAAACGCTTCTAATACTCGATTTTGATTCGTTTCTACCATCTTTTCAATGTTTTTAAAAATTGGTTCACAATCTTTTTCTGCCTGTAAAATATAGTCATGTAACATTTAAATACTTTGCCCCTTTATGATACTTTGTAATGGATGATTTTCACGAATATATCCAGCAAGTTCATATTGATTGTTTTCTTCATTAAAATGTTTTTTCGTCACGATTGAATTCGTTTCAAGTTGGTAAATAATATTTCCTTTATTAGGAGGAAATGAGATCGAATAATACTTCCATTCTTTTTTCAAAAGCTCTTCGATTTTCATTAACAAATTTTCACGATCTGTTTCATCGAATGCGCTTATGATAATATGCGGGTGTTCGGTTCCGATAAAGTCACCTTCAATTAAATCTTTTTTATTGTATACAGTTAACATCGGAATCGTATGAGCTTCTAATTCACTTAAAATTTCTTTTACCGTTTTTTGTTGCTCATCATGATCTTCATGGGAAGCGTCAACGACATGAAGAATAAAATCGGCTTCTGAAACTTCTTCCAAAGTCGATTTAAACGCTGCGATCAATGTAGTAGGTAAATCCTGTATAAAACCGACTGTATCGGTGAAGTAAACATTTTAAATCCAGACGGTAAATGGATTTGTCTCGTTAGCGGATCAAGTGTAGCAAACAGCAAATCTTCTTCTAGCGCGTTTTCGTTCGCTAAACGGTTAAATAATGTTGATTTGCCGGCGTTCGTGTACCGACAATCGCGATTTGAAATGCTTTATTTTCTTTCCTCCGTTTTCGATATTGTTCTCTTTGCTTGACGACAGTTTTTAATCTTCTTTTAATATCATCAATTCTACGTCTAATATGTCGTTGGTCGGTTTCTAATTTCGTTTCACCAGGACCGCGCGTCCCGATTCCACCACCTAACCGTGATAACACTGTCCCCATGCCATATAAACGCGGTAACATATATTCTAATTGCGCCAGTTCGACTTGAAGTTGTCCTTCTTTCGTCTTCGCTCTCTGCGCAAATATATCTAAAATTAATTGACTCCGGTCGATGACACGGACCGATAAATAGTCCGTTAAATTTCGTAACTGTCCAGGGGAAAGCTCGTCATTCGTAATGACGAGATCGATATCGCTTGCTTCAATAAACTGTTTTACTTCTGTTAATTTCCCTTCCCCGACGTAAGTGACCGGATGAATTTGTTTACGGTTTTGCGTCACCGTTGAAATGACCGTTCCACCAGCAGTATAACTAAGTGATTTCAACTCTTCTACGGAAGATTGAAATCTTGTTTCACGATCATTATCTTTTTTTACAGCTAAAATAAGTACTTTTTCGTTCGTCATATATCAATACCTCGTTATTTAGTAAATGAACTATTCTTATCACAACTGTCATGATAATTGTTTCACGACAGTTGTGTCAATTGTAAATCTTCAGCTTTAATTTCCATTAATTCTTGTAATGTACAATGGTCTTTGTGTAAAAGGCGAATCGCTTGCATCCGGATCGCACCTTCTACGACATTTCGTACGTACCGAGCGTTTGCGAAATGGTCGTTTTTACGTAAAGTAAGTTCTCTTAAATGACTTTTTAATTTCCATATCGCTCTTTCACATAGTACATATTCTCTTTCTTCGGCAATTTTAATCGCGATTTTGATCAATTGGTCTAAATCGTAGTCAGGAAATGGGATATGAAATGGAAAACGTGATTTCAAACCTGGATTCATCATTAAAAAGTAATCCATTTCATTCGGGTAACCAGCTAAAATGAGCATAAATTCATTCGCATAATCTTCCATCTGTTTCACGAGCGTATCGATCGCTTCTCGTCCGAAATCTTTATGTCCGCCGCGAGCCAATGAATAAGCTTCGTCGATAAACAAAACGCCCCCTAACGCTTTCTGAACTATACTACGAGTTTTTTGCGCTGTTTGACCGATATATTCTCCGACTAAATCAGCTCTTTCCGCTTCGATAAAATGCCCTTTCGATAATATGTTCAATTTATATAAAAGCGTACCTAATTCGCGCGCGACCGTCGTTTTTCCCGTGCCTGGATTTCCTTTAAAGATCATATGAAGTACTTGTTTATGAATAGATAACCCCATCTTTTCTCGCTTTTCATTCATCAATTTTGTTGCGTAAATTTCTTTCATGATGTTTTTGAAATCAGTTAAGCCGATAAATGCGGAAAAATGTTCATCGATTAATTTTAATTCGTTGCATTCTTCCGTCATGTTTGGAACCTTTGAATTTTCATTCATATTGTTTTCACGTAAAATAATATTTATTTTTCCATTTCCATTTTGTATCATTTGTGTATTCAAAATATCACCCCTCGCACTGTTAGTATACGTAACGGGCGAGGAAATTGTGATAAATGCCTAGAACAAATGACGAGCGTAAAAAACAGACATCTCATTGATGCCTGCTTCTTACTATCACATTTATTCTTCTTTATTATTTTCTAATGTGATGTTTTTCGATGGGGCAAAAGTAGAAATAGCATGTTTGTAAATGAGTTGTTGTTTGCCATCTGTCTCTAACAAGACAGTAAAGTTGTCAAACGCTTTAATTACCCCTCTTAATTGGAAGCCGTTCGTTAAAAAAACAGTAACAACGATACGTTCTTTTCTTAGTTGATTTAAATAATGGTCTTGAATATTGACTGCTTGAGCCATTTGTTTTCCTCCTCTTTTTCTATCTATATTTATAGAGAAGACTCGAGGCAGATATATGTATATACCTGGACTCTAGCCACTCTTACCGTACTTATTCACTTACTCTCTAGTATATTACGAATATCTGAAAGTATATCATTCAATATTTTCTTCGTAATTCGTTGTCGTCAAACAATACCAATGAACGTCTAGCTTATTTTTAAACCACGTATACTGTCTTTTCGCATATCGTCGAGTATTTCTTTTTAAACGTTCAATCGCTGAATCTAAATCCGTTTCCCCTTTTAAATATGGGATGATTTCTTTATAGCCGATCGCTTGCATCGATTGAGCGTCTTCATACCCTTTATCTAGCAATCGTTTTACTTCTTCTATCAATCCATCTTGAACCATTTGATCGACACGTTGATTAATTTGATTATACAAACTTTGTCGTTCCATTTCCAATCCGATCATAAAATGATCGTATTTTGGTGTTCGTTTTTGTCGCTTATGAATTTCTGACATCGTCATTCCAGTTGTTTCATAGATTTCTAACGCCCGGATAACTCGGCGATAATTGTTCGGGTGAATTTTTTTCGCTTGTTCAAAATCTATTCTTTTTAATTCGTTGTATAAGGCGTCGATTCCTTCTTTTTTTAACCTTTTTTCCAATTTTTTCGTAATTTTGTCATCTCGTTTATGAGCGAATTGAAAATTGTAAAGGACTGCTTGGATATAGAGCCCACTACCTCCGACTAAAATCGGCAGTTTGTCGCGGGAATTTATTTCGGTAATATATTTTTGGACGAGTTGTTTATATTCAGCTACGGAAAACGACTCGTGAGGTTCTTTTAAATCGATCATATAATGTGGGATACCGGCTGCTTCAGACTTCGTAACTTTTCCTGTACCGATATCCATTCCTTTATATACTTGCATCGAATCGCCACTAATAATTTCTGCAGGTAACCTTTTAGCAAGATCGATACTTAACTTCGTTTTTCCGACAGCTGTCGGTCCGACAATCACGATGAGTTTTTCCACAAATTGATTCCCCTACTATTTATCGTAATTTTTAAATCGCCATATATATTGATGAAGTGTATGTTGGATCGTATATAACATATTCATTGTTAAATGATCATTGATTTTTTTCGCTTGTTCTATTCCGATATCGTCTATTTCTTCCACTATTTGCACGAAATCATGAGCAAGTTGCGAAATCATCTCCTCCTCTTCATCATCAGCAGTCGCTTCTTCTAAAGAAGCTTCTTTAACAAATTTCACCATCGTCGCAAATGGTTTTCCATCCATCGATAAAATATGTTCTGCTAACTTATCAATTTCGGATTTGATATCATCTGCTAGATGTTCATACATCGTTTGTAGTTGAAAGATATGCTTCGCCTTTCATAAACCATTTGTAACGATGACATTTTACATATACGACAAAGAAAATTTGCTAACAAACGATTTAAAAATAATATTAACTGTTCTCTTTCCATTTTCCACCTCTAAGCTATATTTATCAATATATATAGCTTAGACGAGTTATAAAATTATACAATATTACATAATTCGTTTAAACATTTTCTCAATTTCGTAGTATGTAAAATGGATGATGACTGGTCTTCCGTGAGGACATGTAAACGGATCGCTCGTTTTCCTTAAATCGTTTAATAACCGTTCCATTTCACTCAACGACAAATATTGATTTGCTTTGATCGATCGTTTACACGCCATTAAAATCGCAATTTCTTCACGTAATTTTTCTAGATCGACTTTTTTATGTTGGAGCACTTGATCGACGATATCCCGGATTATATCTTCTTCCAAACCTTTCGGGAACCAACTCGGATAAGATCTTACTGCATAAGTTTTTTCCCCGAAAGGTTCTAAATATAAACCGACTTTTTCAAAATCTTCTATATGTTTTTCGATCAACACGATTTCATCTGTCGTAAATTCAAACGTTAATGGGAATAATAATTGTTGTCGATCTAGGCTTGGACTGCCTAATTTCTTTTTATAAAATTCATATTTAATGCGCTCTTGTGCTGCATGTTGATCGATCATGTAAAGACCTAAGTCATTTTGAGCCAAAATATACGTTCCTTGTAATTGCCCGATTGGATATAATACTGGTATTCTATCATCATTTTTTATTTCTTCTTCACCATATTCATTTGTTTCCGGAGCGACTTGTATATTTTGTTCTTCCATCGTTTCTTCGTCCATTTGTTGTACATCTTCACGGACGGTTTCTTCTAGTGTTAAATGATGATCGGGTGTTCTTTCCGGAAATATGTTTTCATCCTGCGTTATCTTACGTTCGATCTCATCTTGCGCATCTACGTCCTTCGGTTCTAACAAAAACTCTGCCTGCTCTGTTTTTTCTCTTTGGAATCGTCGTTTGGACACTTCAGGTATCAATGTTTCTTCTTTAAACTTTTCACGAATTAATCGTTCAATTAATTCGACCAACTCTTTTTCTTTACTGAAGCGAACTTCTAGTTTCGTAGGATGAACGTTCACATCTACTAAAATCGGATCTAATTGGATCGAGAAAACTGCAATCGGATAACGGTGAAGCGGCAGTAACGTATCGTAAGCGCGAATAACCGCCGCAGTAAGTGCATGACTTTTAATATAACGACCATTGACGATCATCGTCATATAGTTTCGATTGGAACGTGTATGTGTCCGGTTTTGCGATATATCCTTCGATGTGAAAGTCTAACGTTTCTTCTTTTATATAAAGCATATTTCGAGCAACTTGCATTCCGTAAATTTGCGCAATAACTTGCAATCTATTTCCTGAACCAGTCGTAGAAAAGATCGTTTTTCCGTTATGGGTTAATGTAAAGCGAATGTCAGGGTGTGCGAGCGCATAGCGATTCACTAAATCCGTAATATGACTTAATTCCGTATGGATCGATTTTAAATATTTTAAACGGGCTGGTGTATTATAAAACAATTGTTCGACTGTGATTTCGGTTCCTTTTCTCGCATCGCTTTTCGATTCTTCGATCACTTTTCCAGCTTCTAAATAAAGTTTCGTTCCCGCTTCATCTCCTAACGATGACTTCAACGTTACTTTACTGACCGATGCGATACTTGCAAGAGCTTCACCACGAAAACCGAGCGTTTGAATATGAAAGAGGTCGCTATCGTAGGCGATTTTACTCGTCGCATGGCGTAAGAAAGCACGATGACAATCTTCACTACTCATTCCATCGCCGTTATCCGTCACTTTTATTTGCACGAGTCCAGCATCTTTTAAGTCGATCTGAATGTTCGTGCTATTAGCATCGATACTATTTTCGATCAATTCTTTCACGACAGATGCTGGACGTTCCACAACTTCACCAGCAGCTATTTTATTCGCTAACGTATCAGGGAGTTGCCGAATTTTCATGATCTAAATCCTTTCTAGTTTCTCACCTTTTGTTGTAAAGCGTATAGCTCGTTCAACGCATCAAGCGGTGTCATATCTAGTAAGTTTAATTGTTTTAACTTACGGATCACTTCTTTCTCTTTATCATTTAATTTTTCTTTTTCGTCACTCGTTTGCTCTACAGGGAAAAATGATAATTGTTCTAGATGTTTTGTTTTTTCTATATTCTCTCCCTTTTGTTCCAACTCTTTTAAAATAACTGTCGCACGTTCAATTAATGATTCTGGTAACTCCGCTAATTTGGCGACGTGTATCCCGTAACTTTCATTGGCCCGTCCGTCTTCCACTTTATGTAAAAAAACGATTTTATCTTCAAATTCTTCGGCACGGACGTGTATGTTTTTCACATGTTCAAGCTCGTCTTCTAAAGCGGTTAATTCGTGATAATGCGTAGAAAATAACGTTTTCGCTTTGATATGTTCGTGAATGTATTCGATAATTGCTTGCGCTAACGCCATTCCATCATATGTGCTCGTTCCGCGGCCAATTTCATCGAGTAATATTAAACTTCTATCCGTTGCATGAGTAAGCGCATAATTGGCTTCTAACATTTCGACCATAAACGTACTTTGTCCGCGAACGAGGTCGTCGGCAGCACCGATTCGGGTAAAAATTTGATCGAAAATCGTCAAAGTTGCCTTTTCTGCCGGAACGAAACAGCCGATTTGTGCCATGATGATCGTCAATGCAAGTTGACGCATATACGTGCTTTTTCCTGACATATTCGGTCCTGTAATGAGTAAAATGAAATTTTCATCGTCTAATTTGATATCGTTTGGAACGAACACTCCTTCGTCCATTACTTTTTCGATGACTGGATGGCGGCTTTCTGTGATATTTACTTCATTTTCACCAAAAGTCGGTCGCGTGTAATTATTTTTTTCACTTACTTCGGCAAAAGATTGTAATACGTCTAACTTGCTAATCGTCTGCGCGATTTGTTGGATTTCTTCAATTTCTCGTTTAATTTTTTCTCTAATTTCAACGAAAAGTTCGTATTCTAAATCGACGCTTTTTTCTTCCGCTTCTAAAATAAGTGCTTCTTTTTCTTTTAACTCTGGCGTAATGTACCGTTCAGCGTTTCTTAACGTCTGTTTCCGTTCATAGCGCCCTTCTGGAATTAAATGTTTGTTCGCATTTGTCACTTCGATATAATATCCGAATACACGATTGTAACCGACTTTTAATGATTTAATGTTCGTAATTTCTTTTTCTCTTTTTTCCAAATTTGCAATCCATTCTTTTCCGTGTTTCAATGCATGACGGTATTCATCTAGCTGTTCGTTATAACCGTCTTTAATAATATTTCCTTCTGTAATCGAAACAGGTGGATCATCGACGATCGCTCTTTCCAGTAAATCGACGAGCTTTTCCGGAAAAATAAGTTCGCGATTTAGTGCTTCGATATGTGGGCAAGAAAATTTCTGTAAAATCGCTTTGATGTCTGGAATAGCCATTAACGATTGTTTTAACTGGATTAAATCGCGTGCATTCACATTTCCGAACGAAACTCTTCCTACTAATCTTTCTAAGTCGTAAACGGATTTTAATGCTTCTCGTAAACTATCACGCTCCATAAAAGCGTGATAGAACTGTTCGACGATTTCCAATCGTTCTTCAATCAATTCTCGTCGAATCAATGGTCTTTCCAACCATTTTTTTAACATTCTTCCGCCCATTGCGGTCACTGTTTCGTCCAATACCCAAAGTAATGAGCCGTATTTACTCTTTTTCATCATCGTTTCCGTTAATTCTAAGTTTCGACGTGAATACATATCGATCGATAAATAGTTTTGTAATGTAATAATTTCCGGTTTTTTCAGATGATGTAACGACCTTTTTTGGGTATGGACGATATAATTGAGCAATCTGCTGAAAGCTAACATATATTTTTCATTTTTTAAATCATCGTATAAATCTCTAAATTCTCCGATAAAACTAACTTCATCTTCATAAGAAATGACGACTTGCAACTGCTTTTTTAACGTTTGAATATAAGATTCGTTCAAATCGGAGGCGACAACGAGCTCTTTGATCTGTTTATTCGCTAATTCGTGGATCACTTGTTGCAATCCTTCTTCGACTGATACTAATTGTGTTTCACCAGTAGATAAGTCATGGTTGACGATGACAAATGTCCCATCATCAAAATGAGAAAGACTTCCTATATAGTTATAATCTTTTTCTTCTAACATAGAAGATTCCATAATCGTTCCTGGAGTAATTAATTGGACGACTTCCCGTTTTACGACACCTTTCGCTTTTTTCGGGTCTTCTACTTGTTCACAAATGGCAACTTTATATCCTTGATCGACGAGTGTCTTTATATATCCTTCCGCTGAATGGTAAGGAACACCACACATCGGTATCGGTTCTTTTTGACCGGAATCGCGTTTCGTTAAAGTAATTTCTAAAATTTGCGCTGCTTTAACCGCATCTTCATAAAACATTTCATAAAAATCACCTAGTCGAAAAAATAAAAATGCGTCTTTGTAGTCCGCTTTTATTCGTAAATATTGCTTCATCATCGGCGTCAAATTTGACATGATTCATCCTCCAAAATCGATCTAGCTATTTTTTTATTATAACATAGTTCATTTATGCATGAACAACGATGAAATTTGATTTTGAATTGATATACTTTTCACTTTTAAACGTTTATACTACTATTTAGTATGAAATGATATCACTAATGAGGAGTTTGTTTTATGGAAATTACGTTTTTAGGAACAGGTGCGGGAATTCCATCAAAAAATAGAAATGTAAGTGCGATCATCTTAAATATGCTCCAAAACAACCATCTTTGGCTATTCGATTGTGGAGAAGCGACACAACATCAAGTATTGCATACGTCTATCAAACCGAGAAAACTGAATAAAATATTTATTACTCATTTACACGGTGACCATATTTTCGGATTACCTGGGTTATTAAGTAGTCGTTCATTCCAAGGCGGCAATGAATCGTTAACGATTTATGGACCGAAAGGAATTAAACAGTTCGTACAAACTTCATTACATATTAGTGAAACACATTTAGCCTATCGAATTGAATACGTAGAAATAGAAAAAGAAGGTACGATTTTTGAAGATGATCACTTTATCGTCGATACGATTTTACTAGATCATAATATTCAATGTTACGGTTATCGAATTATCGAAAAAGATAAATTAGGTGAATTAAATGTTGCAAAATTAAAAGCGAAAGGAATTCAACCAGGACCGATTTACCGACAAATTAAAGAAAATGAACAAACGGTATTACCTAATGGTGAAGTGATTAAACGTGAAGATTATCTCGGTCCACCGAAAAAAGGTCGGATCGTTTCGATCATCGGCGATACTCGTTATATACCTAGTCTTATCGAATTTGTGCGAGGATCGGACGTGCTTATTCACGAAGCGACATTCGATGCGAAGAAAGCTGTATTAGCGAAAGATTATTACCATAGTACGACAGAACAAGCAGCTACTCTAGCGAAACAAAGTGACGTGAAAACGTTAATTCTCACTCATATATCGTCACGTTACCAAGATGAAAGTGTCGGACAATTGTTAGAGGAAGCAAAAAATATTTTCTCGAATAGCGTTTTAGCGTATGACTTTTTTTCGTATGAAGTGAAAGGTTAAATAGAACAATAATTTGAGGTTGTCTCACGATTTGACAACCTCGTTTTTTATTTGTCTGAACGATAATCATCTAAAAAATCTTTTTGAAAACTCGTTCTCAATAATTTTTGTTCGTTTTCTTCATCACGATCTTCTTCATCGTTTAATTGTACGAATGTGTCTTCGCCGAACTTTTCTCTCAGTTGCTCGACCGTTTCGTGGATCGCTAGTTTTTTCTCGACTTCTTGATACGTAAATAAATCTAGTTGCTCTACGACGTATTGCTTTTCTAATAAATCTTGGACTGTAACCCCTAATAATCGAACAGGTTCATGTGACCAATGTTCTGATAGAAGATCTTGAATTACTTCCATGATCGTATCTTTGTCATCGATAAACCGATCCAGTTTACGACTCCGAGTAATCGTTTTTCGATTACTATAACGAATCATTAATTGAACTGTTTTTCCTTTTAATTCCCGTCTTTTTAATCGTTCTTCTACTCTTTCTGCGAGTTGAGACAATATTTGTCGCATTTCCGTTAAATCAGTCGTATCATGGGGCAACGTTTGTGAATTGCCGATACTTTTAAACTCATTCACCGAATCAGGGTCGACAGGTCTTGGATCGCGTCCATTAGCACGGTTAATCAACCGTTCTCCATTAATTCCTAACACTTGTGATACGGTATACATGTCAGCTTTCGCTAAATCGCCAATCGTATGAATGTTCATTTTCTTTAACTTTTCCGCAGTTTTTTCCCCGACACCGTACATTTTATCGACAGGTAGTGGCCATAATTTTGTAGGTAAATCTCTAATACGTAATACAGTGATGCCGAGCGGTTTTTTCATATCAGAAGCGGTTTTTGCTAAAAATTTATTCGGTCCAATGCCGATACTACATGGGATATCGAGTTCATCGAGTAGTCGCTTTTGTATTTGTTTAGCGAGTTGAAGCGGATGGGTCGGATGGTTCGTCACATCCATATACCCTTCGTCGATCGACACCGGTTCAATAATCGGAGTTATTTCGGCAAGAAGTTGAAAGATTTTACGAGAAGTTTCTCGGTAACGTTCAAAATTCGGACGGACGACGATTAATTCAGGACATAATTTTTTCGCTTCCCATAAAGGCATCGCCGTTTTGACACCTTTTGCTCTCGCTTCGTAACTACTCGTGACGATAATCCCTTTCCTTTCTTCTGGATTACCTGCTACTGCGAGCGGCTTACCTTTTAATTTCGGATTATGTGCCATCTCAACTGATGCATAAAAACTATTCATATCGACATGGAAAATAATTCTAGCTCGTTTCACCATATCTTTTCCCCTATTTTGTGAACTGAAAAACGTCCAAAGTTAGTTCTCGGACGTTTTTACATTTACTTATATTTTATCATTTTTTGCGACATTTTGTATGACCCCGATGACGAGTTCGGTTAAATGGATGAGATTGTCGATATGTATCCGTTCTTTCGTCGTATGGATAAATTCGTATCCTACTGCTAAGTTGGCAGTCGGGACCCCGTAACTATTAAAAATATTTGCATCACTTCCACCACCGCTTTTTAAAAGTTCTGTTGAAAATCCGAGTTGTTTTGCAGTTTGTTGGGCTATCTGCACGACCGGTTCATCTCGTTTCAGTTGAAATCCAGGATACATTTCAGCGATATCGACTTCTGCTGTGCCGCCATATCGTTTTGCTACGTCCATAAACGCATTTTTCATTTCTTCTACTTGTTGTTGGAGTTTTGCTTTTTGTAATGAACGTGCTTCGCCGACAATTTCTACATAGTCACAAACGACGTTCGTTTGCGTCTTTTTCCCACCGTGAAAATAACCGATATTCGCAGTCGTTTCTTCGTCAATTCTTCCAAGTTTCATTTGGGCAACTGCTTTTGCAGCAACAGTAATCGCAGATATTCCCTTTTCAGGTTCGACGCCGGCATGGGCCGATTTACCGAAAATTTTTGCAGTAATTTTTGATTGGTAAGGAGCAGCGATGATTAAACTTCCAATATCACCATCACTATCTAATGCATAGCCGAATTCGGCGTGTAATAAGTTAGTATCAAGTGCTTTAGCTCCTACAAGACCAGATTCTTCACCTACCGTAATCACGAATTGAATATCGCCATGACTTACGTTGTTCTCTTTTAACGTTCTTATCGTCTCTAACAAAACGGCAATACCTGCTTTATCGTCCGCACCTAAAATCGTCGTACCGTCGGAAACGATATAGTCGTTACGAACCTTTGGTTTTACATTTTTTCCTGGTGTGACAGTATCCATATGTGCGGTAAAATATATTGTTTTTGTATTTTTTAAGTTCCCTCGTAAATTACAAATTAGGTTGTTTGCTCCGTGTGCAGTTTGTTCTTTTGCGTCATCTTCTAACACTTCAAGCCCGAGGTCGGTAAATTTCTTTTTCAATACTGACGCAATTTCTGTTTCATATTTTGTTTCTGAGTCGATTTGAACTAGTTCGATAAATTCGTTCACTAAACGTTCACGATCAATTGGTAACATCGTCATTTCCCTCTCTATATAAATTGATTTCATCCATATTAATAGTATAACTATAAAAGCAAAGTTTATATGATAAAAAAAGACGGATAAACAATTTTATTCATCATTTAAACGTTCTATGAAAACCGTTTATCCACCATTTCATATTTTATTATAATGGGATATTTCCGTGTTTCTTATCTGGTCTAGTTTCTTCTTTGTTACGTAACATTTCTAACGATTGGACTAGTTTGATTCTCGTATCACGTGGATCGATGACATCATCGACCATACCTAAACCAGCTGCAATATATGGATTAGCAAATTTCTGCTTATATTCATCGATCTTTTCTTGTCTAGTTTGTTCAGGATTAGGGCTTTCAGCGATTTCGCGCGCAAAAATAATATTTGCAGCACCTTCTGGTCCCATGACAGCAATTTCAGCGTTCGGCCATGCAAATACTAAATCCGCACCGATCGATTTACTATTCAGTGCAACGTAAGCTCCTCCAAACGCTTTACGGACGATGATCGTTATTTTTGGTACGGTCGCTTCGGAATAAGCATATAAAATTTTTGCACCATGGCGAATGATTCCGCCGTGTTCTTGCTTTACACCAGGGAAAAAGCCGGTTACATCTTCAAACGTAATGATCGGAACGTTGAAAGCATCACAGAAACGAATAAACCGTGCTGCTTTGTCGCTAGAATCGATATCGATTCCACCAGCCATAAATTTAGGTTGGTTGGCGACGATACCGACTGATTGACCTTTAATTCGTGCAAATCCGACGACGATATTTTTCGCGAAATCTTTATGTAATTCGAAGAAACTTCCTGGATCAACTACTTTCTCAATCACTTTTTTGATATCATAAGGCTTTGTATTATCGTACGGGACAATCTCGATTAAATCACCGCGGTAATCTTCGTCATCGCCTTTATATTCAACGGCAGGAGGTTTTTCTTTGTAGTTATTCGGCAAGTATGAAAGTAGCTTCTTCACCATATCTAAAGCTTCTTCTTCAGATTTTGCGCTGAGGTGCGCGTTTCCACTTTTCGTGTTATGTACACGTGCACCACCTAAATCTTCATCAGAAATCTTTTCGCCTGTCACCGTTTCGATGACTTTAGGTCCAGTAATAAACATTTTTGACGTTTTTTCGACCATGATAATGACGTCCGTGATGGCAGGTGAATATACTGCTCCTCCGGCACTAGGTCCCATGATGACTGAAATTTGTGGAATGACTCCTGAGTAAATCGAGTTACGATAGAAGATATGTCCATATCCGTCTAAAGACATTACGCCTTCTTGAATTCTCGCTCCACCAGAATCATTTAGTCCGATGAACGGTACACCGGCTTTTGCAGCTAAGTCCATCACATTGACGATTTTTTTCGCGTGCGCTTCCCCTAACGCTCCACCAAAAACGGTAAAATCTTGCGCGAATAAGTACACTGGTCGACCGTTAATTTTTCCGTAACCAGTTACGACCCCTTCCCCGTGGCTCGGCACTTTATCCATACCGAAATCTTTAGATCTAGTCTCCATAAATGGATTAAGTTCAACGAAAGTATCTTCATCGAGCAAATAATTGATACGGTCGCGAGCGGTTAGTTTGCCACGATCGTATTGTTTTTGAATTCTTTCGTCTCCACCACCTAACTCAACTAATCTTCTTTTGTCATAAAGTTCGTCGATTTTACTATAAATATCCACTATTCCTCACTCCTCTTTCGTATGTTCGCATAGTTCATATAATACTCCATGTGTAGATTTTGGATGGAGAAAAGCAACTTTTGCATCGTTTCCTCCGATTTTTGGTTCTTCATTAATTAAACGGATTCCATTTGTTTTTAAATCTCGTAATCGTTGTTCAATATCTTTCACTTCTAACGCGATATGATGGATTCCTTCTCCTTTTTTCTTTAGAAATTTGTCGATGGCAGATCGTTCACTAATAGGTTCTAAAAGTTCAATTCTTGATTCTCCTATTTTTATAAACGCTACTTTCACTTGTTCTGATTGTACTTCTTCAATTTTTTCCAACGTTAAACCTAACTGCTCAGTGTAAAAAGGGAGAGATTTTTCGATACTATGTACTGCAATTCCTATATGAGCGATTTTTTCTGGTTTAGAAAACGCTTTCTTTAATGGTTGCGACAAATGACTAGACCTCCTTATGTGCGGAATCGTTAAGTTATACTTGTTCATTTTATCATTTAACGTTAAACTAGAAAATAGATATCGTGTTAAAGGAGGGTAAATCGTGTCGCAGAAACAAAAACATGTCCCTAAAAGAAAGTCAAAAAGGGAAAGAAGAATGAAATTTATCGTCTACTTAATGGTGATCGCGATGATTTTATCTCTTTTCACTACTGGTGTTGCCTTCTTTTAACGGGTAAGTGGAGACCGGACGTAGTTTAGGCTTTTTTGAACTTTTTCTTTTTTGGCACGTCCGTTTCCTTGTACTTACTCTTTATGATTAAATATTCTTCAATATCGTAAAGAAGTTGCAATAGATTTGCCCGCGTTTCGAACTCTTCCTGTGTTCGCGGTAATTTCTCTTCGTGGAATTCGCTCCTCAATTCTTTTAGCTCATCTAAAAAAATGGCCGCTGTGTTACCCGGATGGACTGATTCACTTAACGTTTCAAAAAAACTAGCGATACGATCTGATAACACGTCATCTTTTTTCGGCAATCTCGTCACTAACGGCAACATTTGTTGAAGCAATTGAAATTGCTTTTCACGCATGCGAAAATATTTTTCGAAAGAACGATCATCACGGAGTAAATTATTTTCTCTATCTCTTTCTACTAATTCTTTCACTTCCTCAAGAATTTCTTCGACTTTCGTGATTTCTTTACCGTCCCAATCCATATTTTCTTCCCGAATATAGAGTGCAATTTCATGCAAAATGATTTTGAAGTTTTTTTCTAATTGTTGTTGTTTCGCTTTCAGTTGTTTATCTAAGCTCGGCATATACAAGTTGACGATAAGCCCTGTTCCGATTCCGATTATAATGAGTAACAATTGTTCATAAATAAAATCTAATCTAATCGTACCGAACGCGTACAAGTTTAACGTGATGACCATACTCGTTAAAATGCCTTTTTCAATGTTAAGTAAGACTGTCGTTGGGATAAATGCAGCCAACAATATTCCAAGTGAAATTGGATGATAACCGATCAATTCAAAAATGACGATGGAGAATACGATTGCTAATAAACACGCGAAAAAACGGTGCAATGCACTTTCAACTGATTGTTTTCGTGACGGTTGAATACATAAAATCGTTAAAATACCTGCGGAAACGACATTTGTGATTCCGATTAATTGTGCGATCGTAATCGCAATTGGTGTCGCTATTGCAGTTTTTATCGTTCGATAACCGATTTTCAATTTTCAAATCTTCCTTTTCAAATATAAATAGTAATAAGACTGCTAAGAACCAAAAACGCAGTCTTATTTACTACTACAGTCATTTCACTTCTTCACAATGTTCATCAAAAATTGCTTGCAATTTGTTAATGACTTCAACAGGTGTTGATCCTTCAATTTCATGACGTTCAATCATCGTAACGATTTCTCCATCTTTCAAGAAAGCGAATGATGGTGATGAAGGTGGATACCCTTTAAAGTAAGAACGAGCTCTTTCTGTCGCTTCACGATCTTGACCAGCAAAAACAGTTACTAAATGATCTGGACGCTTATCATAATGGATTGCATTCGCTGCTGCAGGTCTAGCAACACCGCCAGCACAACCACAAATTGAATTAATCATTACGAGTGTAGTCCCTTTTCTTTGTAACGCTTCGTCAACTTGTTCAGGATCTCGCAATTCTTCATAACCTGCTTCACGCATATCTTCGCGCGCAACATTTACTACATCTATCATAAATTCATCGAATCTACTCAACTTTAGTTCCACTCCTTTGCAAGTACTAATGATTTACTACTTTTAGTTTAGCAAGATTACATAGCAATATCAATTTTAAAAACTATTAGATCTTTTTAGATTTGGATCGTTTGTTCATTCATATTTTCTAAAATTTGTTTCACTCTTTGTAAAAAGCGCCCACAAATAAGTCCATCTAAGACGCGGTGGTCGAGTGATAACGATAAATTGACGATATCTCGAGCTGCGAACATATTATTGATAATCACAGGACGTTTTACGATCGTTTCTACTTGTAACAGTGCAGCTTGTGGATAATTGATAATTCCCATCGATGAGATCGACCCGAATGTTCCAGTATTATTTACGGTAAATGTTCCGCCTTTCATATCTTCAGGTGTTAGTTCATTATTTCGAGTTTTTTTCGCCAAGCGATCAATTTCTTTCGCAATTCCTTTAATACTTTTTTCATCGGCATGTTTAATGACCGGCACGTATAATTCATTTTCTTTCGCAACCGCTATTGAAATATTGATCTCATTTCGTTGAATGATTTTATCTCCTGCCCACGTACTATTTAACTCAGGAAATTCTCGGAGTGCTGATGAGACAGCGTGGACAAAAAATGGAAAGTACGTTAAGGAAAATCCTTCTCTCGCTTTAAAACGATTTTTTATTTTTTTGCGATATGTAACTAAATCGGTAACATCTACTTCTACCGTCATCCAAGCGTGTGGAATTTCTTGCTTCGATCGAATCATATTTTGTGCGATTATTTTACGTACTCCTGTAACAGGAATTTCAATATCTTGTTTTGAAACAGGTTGTATACGTTCAGCTGTTGTAACCTGTTGATGAGCAGTCTCTGTTTGCTTTTTCTGTTGTTCTATATAATGATAAACATCTTTTCGGGTAATCCGTCCACCTAAACCAGTACCTTTGATCGATGATAAATCGATGTTATGTTCATTTGCTAACTTCAATACCGCTGGAGAATAACGATGTTTCATCGATTTTTCTTTCTCTTCATGTAGTTCATCTTTATCTTTTTGATCTGTTTCAACTATCGTCGTTTTTTGCCAATCGTTTGTTCGTCTGCTTTCACTTCTATATAACATATTAAATCTCCTACTGCTACAGTTTCTCCTTCTCCGGCGACAATTTCTTTGATCGTTCCAGAAAAAGTTGAAGGAACTTCCGCGTTTACTTTATCTGTCATCACTTCGGCAATCGGGTCATATTTATTCACTTGATCGCCTACTTCAACGAGCCAACTATTAATCGTTCCTTCTGTAACACTTTCACCTAACTTCGGCATGACGATTTTTTTTACAGTCACGTCTTCGCCCTCCTTTGATTCTATTATCGCCTAAAACAGTGCAAGTTCACGAATTGCTTTTTCAATTTTTTCGTCTGTTACGATAAATGCTTGTTCTAACGGTTGAGCATAGGGCATAGCTGGTACATCCGGTGCAGCGAGTCGTTTGATCGGTGCATCGAGTTCAAACAGACAATATTCAGCGATGATCGCTGCTACTTCACTAATAATATTTCCTTCTTTATTATCTTCACTGACGAGAAGAACTTTTCCTGTTTTACTCGCCGCTTCGATTATTGCTTCTTGATCAAGTGGATAAACGGTTCGTAAATCTAAAAGATGAACGTCGATTCCCTCTTTACTTAATCGTTCAGCAGCTAATTTTGCTAAATGGACACAAAATCCGTACGTAATTACTGTCACATCTGTTCCTTCTCTTTTTACATCCGCTTTCCCAATCGGGATAATATAGTCTTCTTCAGGAACATTTTCTTTCAATGCACGGTATGCTCGTTTATGTTCAAAAAATAGTACAGGATCATTATCACGTATCGCGGCTTTTAACAATCCTTTTGCATCGTATGGTGTCGATGGCATAACAATTTTTAAACCAGGTGTATTATTAAAAGACGACTTCTACAGATTGGGAATGATATAATGCTCCACTTATTCCACCACCATAAGGGGCACGTATCGTAATTGGACAATTCCAATCATTGTTAGAGCGATATCTAATTTTGGCGGCTTCTGACACGATTTGATTCACCGCCGGAAAAATGAAATCAGCAAATTGGATTTCCGCGATCGGTCGCATCCCGTACATCGCCGCCCCGATACTAACACCGACGATAGCTGATTCTGCTAAAGGGGAGTCGATGACACGGTTTTCTCCGAATTTTTCATACAACCCGTCTGTCGCCCGGAAGACACCACCTTTAGCACCGACGTCCTCCCCTACGATAAAGACATTTTCATCTCGTTGCATTTCTTCTTCCATTGCTTGTGTAATTGCTTGAATATAAGATATTTCTGCCATGATTCTCCCCTCCTAATTCTCGTACACATAGTTTAGCAACGTATTTGCATCAGCATCAGGTGCGTTTTCCGCATATTCAGTTGCTTCATTTACTTCTTTTATAATTTCATCTTCCATCTCTTTTTCTAACGATTCTGTTAACACTCCTGTAGATTTTAAATATTTAGAAAATAGTAGTAAGCAGTCGTTTTTGCGAGCTTCTTCCACTTCTTCTTTCGTACGGTATACACTGTCGTTATCATCGCTTGAATGTGCTGTTAATCGTACGGTATTGCTTCAATCAACGTAGGTCCTTCTTTATTGATTGCTCGTTCACGCGCTTTTTTAACAGCGGCATATACTTCAAGCGGATCTTTCCCATCTACTTCCACTCCGAACATTCCATACGATTTGCACGGATCGCAATATTTTCACTTGCAATTTGTTTTTCAAAAGGTACGGAAATAGCTAAACGATTATTTTGAACGAGCGTAATTACAGGCAATTTATGTACCCCAGCAAAATTTAAACCCTCATGAAAATCACCTTGGTTAGTCGAACCATCTCCTAATGATAGTAAATGTGACAAAATCTTCACCTTTTATTTTCGCAGCGAGCGCAAAACCGACAGCATGTGGCACTTGCGTCGTGACAGGTGAAGAACCTGTTAAAATCCGTAATTTTTTATTGCCGAAATGACCAGGCATTTGTCGACCGCCTGAATTCGGATCTTCCGCTTTCGCAAATCCAGATAACATAATTTCTTTCGCTGTCATTCCAAAGTGTAAGTACGATACCGAGATCTCGGTAATATGGTGCGACGTAATCTTTCGTACGGTCTAATGCAAAGGCCGCTCCGACTTGGGCTGCTTCTTGACCTTGACATGATACGACGAATGGGATTTTGCCTGCTCTATTTAATAGCCACATTCGTTCATCAATTTTTCGAGCTAACAACATAGTTTTATACATTTCTAAAACGTCATCGTCTGAGAGACCTAACGAAGCATGTTTATTTTCTGTCATCATATCCCACTCCTTAACTATGAATTTGTTTTCCGTCAACTGCTAATGCTGCCTCAAAAAAGCTTTCTGACACGGTTGGATGTGGATGAATCGTTTGGGAAACTTCCCAAACCGAAGCATTTAACATTTTCGCCAAATTCGCTTCCGAAATCATTTCTGTAACAGTAGGTCCGATCATATGAACACCTAAAATATCTTCTGTCTGTGTGTCCGCAACGATTTTCACAAATCCATTCGTTTCTCCATAAACATGTGCTTTTCCGTTTGCTTGAAAAGGAAATTTTCCAACTTTTATTTCATATCCTTGTTCCGTCGCTTCTCGTTCCGTCAATCCAACTTTTGCAACTTCCGGATACGAATAAATACAAGATGGAATAGTGTGAACGTTCAGCGGTTCCGGTTTTAATCCTGCCATATGTTCTACAGCGATGATCCCTTCCTTCGATGCGACATGTGCGAGTTGTAAACCACCGATACAATCCCCGATTGCGTAAATATGCGATTCTTTCGTTTGATACATGTCATTTACTACGATCGCTCCATTTTCTACTTCGATTGTGGTATTCGTTATTCCTAGTTCAGCGATATTTGGCTCCCTACCGACTGCTAACAACACTTTTTCTGCAGAAACGTTTAACAGTTCGCCGTCTTTCACTATTTCTAATGACATTTCGTTTTCATCTAATATTACTGTTTCAGATTGAATCGTTGCATTCGTGTAAAATTTAATCCCGCGTCGTGTTAGTTCTTTTTTTAGTTCATTTCGAATATCTTCGTCTTGGTCTAATAAAATATCTTTCGCTTCAACGACTGTTACTTGTACACCTAAATCTTGTAACATCGACGCCCATTCAATGCCGATTACTCCTCCACCGATAATGATGATCGATTTCGGTAATTGTTCCATTTGCAATATATCATCTGAGTTTAAAATATATGTACCGTCCGCTTTTAGATGAGGAATCGATTTAGGTTTTGCTCCAGTGGCGATAATGACATTTTTCGGTATTAACATTGTATTTTCTTTTCCGTCCTGATATTCAACTGAAATCGTTCCTGACAAAGGTGAAAAAATGCTTGCACCTAACATCCTGCCGAATCCATGAAAAATGTCGATTTTCGCGCGTTTTAATATCGCCTTGATCCCTTGATGCAACTTTCGAACGATTGTATTTTTTCTTTTTGTGCTTCGTTAAAGTTTATTTTTACATCTGTTAATTCAATACCGAACTTCATTGCTTGTTTCATCTGTCTATATAATTCAGCTGTTCGCAACAATGCTTTCGTTGGAATACAGCCGCGATGAAGACACGTTCCACCTAATTTGTCATGTTCGACGATCGCAACTTTCATCCCTAATTGCGAGCGCGAACTGCAGCGACGTATCCACCAGATTCCTCCCCCTAAAACGACGAGATCGTATTCTTTCGCCATATCGACACTTCCCTTTACCATTTAATTTTCTATTTCATATATTTTCGCATCTTCTTCATTTTTTAACACTCTCAATGTACCGGCATTGATCGCTTGTAAATCATATTCACCTGGATAAAGAAACACATCAGCGATCCAAATAACGCGTTCGGTAATAAAATCGGTTAAAAGCTTACTTTTTGCAAGCTCTCCAGTTAAGACGACGCCTTCGACATTTCCAGCTAATACACAAGCCATAGATCCGATCTCTTTTGCAATTTGATAGGCCATCGCTTCAACAACGGTTTTTGCATATTCGTCGTTATTAGCGATTCTTTTTTCAATTTCAATTAGATCATCCGTATGTAAGTATGCTTTTAAACCGCCTTTAAACGTAATTTTGCGAATGATATCGTCTTTCGTATAATCACCAGAGAAACAGAGCGAAATAAGTGCTTCTGATGGGATCGTACCTGCTCTTTCTAAAGAGAACGGACCATCGCCATGTAGACCGTTGTTGACATCGATCACTTTGCCGTTTTGATGGGCTCCGATCGTAATCCCATTTCCAAGATGAGCGACGATTAAATTGACGGTCTCATATGTTTTTCCGAGTTCGTAAGCAGCTTTTCGAGCGACAGCTTTTTGATTCAATGCATGAAAGATACTCATTCTTTCGATTTCAGGTAAGCCGGAAAATTTAGCTAAATGACATAGTTCGTCGACTACCGGTGGATCGACGATAAAAGCTGGAATATTTAATCTTTTTGCAATTTCATATGCTAAAAGTACCACCGAGATTGGAAGCATGTTTGCCGTTAAAACTATTTTTTAAATCGATGAGAATTTTTTTTGTCACTAAATACGTTCCACCTTCGACAGAACGAAGTAACCCACCGATTGCAGAAACAGCATCTAGTTTCGACATATTGATTCCTGCATCAGTTAGCACCTTTAATATTTGTGTTTTTCGTATCGATACTTCGTTGTTTAATGCTGCCATATCATTATTAAACTCTGTATTATGGTGGATCGTTTCTTTAAAGATGCATAAATCATTATGAAAAACACTAATGATTGTTTTCGTTGATTTTGGGTTGATCACTAACACTCGATACCGTTTTTGCACGACAAACTCCTCCAAGATAAGGATGATGTAACATGAAAATTAAATATGTTTATTTTTTGGTAAATACGTTCTATTAGCTTCTCGGATCGAATGGATCGTTGTTCGGCCATTCGGTCAGCAGCTTGATATGTCGGAATGTTTTCTTCTCGGGATATTTTAAAAACAGTTTCTAAAATCGAATAAATTGAATCGATTTTACGGAGCACTCGATTTTGATCATATCCGCGTAATTCTTCTGATACGTTAATGACCCCACCAGAATTGATGACGTAATCAGGTGCATAAACAATTCCTTTTTCAAAAAGGATGTCTCCGTGTCTATTTTCAAGCAATTGGTTGTTGGCACTTCCTGCGATGACTTTAGCTTTTAACCTCGGGATCGTATCATCGTTGATCGTTCCTCCTAGTGCACATGGAGCGTAAATATCACAGTCGACATCGTATATTTCATCAGGCTGAACTGCTTCGGCTTGATATTGTTGAACAGCTCGTTTTACAGCCTCTTCATTGATATCTGTGACGATTAAATTCGCTTTTTCTTCATGGAGATATTTGCATAAATGATATGCGACTTGTCCTACTCCTTGAACAGCGATTGTCTTTCCAGATAATGAATCTGTTCCAAACGCTTCTTTTGCCGCTGCTTTCATTCCTTTATAAATGCCTAAAGCTGTTATTGGTGATGGGTTTCCTGACACCACCGCTCGATGTGCCAACGACATAATCTGTCTCCATATGGATATAATCCATATCTTGTTCTGTGTTCCTACATCTTCAGCAGTAATGTAACGACCGTTTAAACTTTCACGTAACGACCGAACGCTCGAAATAACGTTTCGCTTTTATCAACTTTGGATCACCGATAATGACTGCTTTTCCACCACCTAAATTAAGACCGGCAGCTGCGTTTTTATATGTCATTCCGCGCGCTAGTCTTAAGGCGTCTTCAAGTGCAGCTTCTTCACTTTCGTAATTCCACATTCTCACGCCGCCCAATGCAGGACCTAAAGTCGTATCATGAATTGCGATAATCGCTTTTAAGCCGGAACTTTTCTCATAACAATAAATAATTTGTTCATAATTTTATTTCTCCATCGATTTGAAAATAGTCAAATTAATCACTCCTTATCTAGAACTTACCGGATTTATGTTGACGTGTATCGAGTTTACTTACTATAATAAAGTGCAACTTTTATGCCAACATAAAACAGTTAAATTGTACGTCTTTCCATAAACGTTTACTGCAAAATCGTTGCAAACCTTGCAAAATATTGCATGAATTATTTGTCAAGATTATATTTTTTAATTTTATAATATAAATTGCGGACAGATATATTTAACTGTTTTGCAGTTTTCGTTTTATTAAAATTATTTTCTTTGTACACATTGTAAATAAATTCTTTTTCATATTGTTCCATCGCTTCTTGTAAAGTTTTCGTTTTATTGATATTTGGTTGAATCGTTGTTGTTTGTTTCGTTTGTTCTGTTAAATTTGGTAGATGGTGATATTGAATCACTTCTTCTGTAACATCCATAAAAATGATCGCTCGACTAATGACGTTTTCTAAGTTCGCGAATATTCCCTGGCCAATGGTATTTTTGTAAGTTTTTCTAAAGCACTTTCTGAAATTGACTTTACGTTTCGTCCGTATAATTGATTAACTTTAACGATGATGTGATCGAACGAGTTTAGGTAGATCGCTCATTCTCTCTTCTAGGGAAGGAATATAAATCGGTAATCGATTTAGACGATAATATAAATCTTCCCGAAACTTTTTGTTCGTAACTAGCTTTTTCTAAATTGACATTCGTCGCCGTAATAATTCTAACGTCAAGCGGAATTGGTGTGGTACCACCGACACGAACGATTTCTTTTTCTTGTAAGACTCTAAGTAACTTCGCTTGCATCGCTAAAGAAAGTTCTCCGATTTCATCGAGGAAAATACTGCCGTGATTTGCCTCTTCGAAAAGCCCTTTTTTGCCGCCTGCTTTCGCTCCGGTAAACGCACCTTCCTCGTAGCCGAATAATTCACTTTCCAATACAGATTCCGATAATGCAGCACAGTTGACGCGTATAAATTTATAATGTCTACGATCACTTTCATTATGAATCGCATGTGCGAACAATTCTTTACCTGTACCAGACTCACCTCTTAATAACACGGTTGCTGGTGTTTTTGCACCGATTTTGGCTTGTTCGATCGCGATCATCATTTCTGGTGAATCTCCGATAATATCATCAAATGTATATGTCGCCTCTAAATTACGAATCATTTGTTTCGCTTTTTTTAGTTCAGTCGTTAGTTGTTTTATTTCAGATATGTCGTGGATGACTGCGACACTTCCTTTTAGTTTCCCTGCGACGATGATTGGAGCGACGTTGACGATCACTTCTTTTTTATGTGGACCGACTTTCATTTTTGCTCCACGAACAGGTCGACGTGTTTTTAGATACGCGCATATGCATGCTTTCACCTTCGGAAATATCGACAGTCGCCGGTTTTCCGATGACATCTTTTTCTGTAAGGCCAGTAATTCTCGTATAGGCAGGATTGATCATGATCCCTTTTCCAGTTTCATCGACGACACTGATCGCTTCTTCTGATGAATGAATGATCGCTTCTAACATAGATTTAACTTCTTTTAAATCCGTGTTTTCTTCCGCAAGTGAGATGATTTCATCGCTATCCTTAAAAATAGCGAAAGCTCCTATCGAGCATTTTTTTATCATTTACGAAGTGGTACACGTGTAGAAATGATTTCTTTACCATTTTCTAATGTAAATTTTTGATTTACTTCTTTTTCTAAACTTTGTAATACATTTGGTAGTTGTCGTATTCTTAACAATATCTCGAATATCGATTCCAAAAACGTCTTCTTGATCAATATCCGATAATTTCTTTCGCCGCTTTATTCATCAAATTAATTTTTGCTTCATCATCGATGACGATGAGTCCATCTCGAATATTGTTTAAAATAAGTTCTAAATTGCTTATTTGTTCACTCCAACTGTAAACGAACGGCAATAACATTTCTAAAATATGTTTTCGAATAAATTTAGCATGTACATTTCGTTCCGAAATGTACCGTTCAATTCGTTCATTCCCTGACGTTTCCAAAATGATGTCGATGTCTTTATCGAGCCAATGTATGTAAAGAATCCGACGTTTTCATTTGAAGTTGTTTTGCTAATGCATCAACTTTCGTAAATTGTTCTTTTTCTTTCACAATTGCAATAATTTTCATGTTTGATAGAGAAGAAATTAATTTTACGTAATCGTAAGTTAAATCATTTTCGCCAATAATTAATACTCGTTTCAAATCACCATCCCCTTGAAACAATATGCGGAATTGTTTGTTTTAAGCATAAAGTATCTTGCAAAAATTAGCAAGAACATTTTTCATCACCTGAAAAACGTTTCTTTTTTTGGTAACAATTGAGTTCAATCATTTGTGTCATGGATGAAATCGTGCTTGATGTTTGATATACTATAAATATTCGAAATTGAGTAATAAAGGGGATTTACATGGTTCGAATCATAGCTGTTCTCATCATTTTTTTACCAGGTGTCATCGGTGCTCTTGGAATTAAATTAATGCGGGATGCATTCTTTTCAGAAGTATATCCATTTCTTATTAATGAAGTCGTACAGTTTATCGTCGGACTCGATTATGTTCGTTGGCGGCTTAACTTTCATTGGTGGATTTATTTACCATCGTGATAAAAAGAGAAATTTATTAAAAGAACAAACTAAAAATGTTTAAAAAAATGAATTTGGTCGGTTGTACATATGGAGGGGTTTCGAGAATGAAAGTAGCGAAATTTGGTGGCAGTTCGTTAGCGGATGCAAATCAATTTAGGAAAGTTGGCGAAATTATCAAAGCAGATCCGAAACGGAAATTTATTGTCGTATCTGCACCAGGAAAACGCCATGATAAAGATTTTAAAATAACAGATTTGTTAATCCAACTCGGCAATGCTTATATCAATAATGAAAAATATAAATCGTACTACATTACGATTATGGATCGATTTTCGAAGATTATTAAAGAATTGAATCTTTCCGACGATTTAATTTTCCAAATTGAAGAAAAAATCAAAAAATTTATGGATAGTGATTTAAATCGTGCCGATAAATTAAACAGTTTTAAAGCGATCGGTGAAGATAGTTCAGCGAAAATTTTAAGCAGTTATCTTCGCTCGCTCGGTCTTGATGCGAAATATGTAAATCCGAAAGATGCTGGAATTATCGTTAAAAATGATCCGAATGGCGCACAAATGATACCTGAAAAAATTGCCGATATTTATACACTACGTGAAAAAGAAGGAATTTTAGTCATTCCAGGATTTTACGGTTATACGGAAGACGATGTACTCACGACATTTTCACGTGGTGGTTCCGACATTACTGGTGCAATTATCGCTGCAGGTGTGAAAGCAGAATTGTATGAAAATTTTACAGATGTAGATTCTGTTTATTCTGTGAATCCTTCAATCGTTGAAAATCCGAAAGAAATTAAAGTACTTACTTATCGTGAAATGCGTGAACTTTCTTATGCCGGTTTTTCTGTCTTTCATGATGAAGCATTAATTCCAGCAGTGCAAGCAAAAATTCCCGTTTGTATCAAAAATACGAACAATCCTTCTGCCCTGGTACGATGATCGTCGCTGAACGAGAACCGGATGAACGTTGTGTCGTCGGAATTGCGAGTGATACAGGATTTACGAGTATTTACGTCAGTAAATTTTTAATGAATCGCGAAATTGGTTTCGGCCGGAAGTTGTTCCAAATATTCGAAGAAGAAAATGTTTCGTTTGAACATGCACCTTCTGGAATCGATGATATGTCGGTGATCGTTCGTGATTCACAATTGACAGAAGAAAAAGAAAAAATTATCGTCGACCGGATTAAAAATGAATTAAAAGCTGATACGGTTTCCGTTCATCGTGATTTAGCGTTAATCATGGTCGTTGGAGAAGGGATGAAAGAGACGATCGGAATGGCACAAACAGCTACTACTGCTTTAGGAGAAGCGAAAGTAAACATTGAAATGATCAACCAAGGTTCGTCTGAAGTATCGATGATGTTCGGGATTAAATCAGATGGATTACATCGTGCGATTCGTTCTATGTATAAAGCGTTTTTTGAAAATGAATAGCCCACCGCCAAAATTTTCGGTAGGCTATTTTTATTTTATATCGTTTCATATTTATATTCTAATCGTAATTTATCGGCGACCATCGCAATAAATTCTGAATTAGTCGGTTTTGCTTTTGATACATTGACAGTATATCCGAACAATTCGGTAATTGAATCGATATTGCCGCGATTCCAGGTAACTTCGATCGCATGTCGAATTGCCCTTTCGACACGAGAAGCTGTCGTATTATATTTTTTCGCTATTTCTGGATATAAAATTTTTGTAATTGATCCTAACAATTCGATATCGTTGTACACCATCGTAATTGCTTCACGTAAATATAAATAACCTTTAATATGGGCTGGAACACCGATATCATGCATTATTCCAGTGACATATGCTTCGATGTTATCTTTTTCTTTACGGGCTGGCTTTGAAGGTTCCATGAGGTCAAGCTTTTTCTCTTCACCGTTTATTTCTCTTATTTTGTCGATTAGGTGATCGAAATCAAACGGTTTTAAAATAAAGTAAGTTGCACCATATTCGACAGCTTTTCGCATCACTTCTTCTTGACCGAAAGCAGTTAACATAATAATATGCTGGAAAATTGTTCGCTTTTTTCTCTCGTAACTGTTTGTAATACTGCAAGACCATCTTTATGTGGCATGATAATATCTAAAATTAATATGTCGGGGTCGTGTTCTTCCATTAATTCGATGCACTTTCTGCCATCGAACGCAACTCCGATCACTTCT
The DNA here is from genome assembly GCA_963766835.1 of uncultured Bacilli bacterium. GTDB lineage: Bacteria > Bacillota > Bacilli > Bacillales > Amphibacillaceae > Pseudogracilibacillus. The sequence goes on along the minus strand of CAVYBX010000006.1, from coordinate 41,988 downwards.
ATATCATGCTGTTCATTTAAATAATCTTCCATAATATGTACAAGTTCACGATTGTCATCCGCAATACAAACTGTTATTTTTCCCAATTTTACACCATCCTCTACGATTTGCTATCTACTTATATATATTCGACATTTTTACGAATAATCCTTTAAACATAAAAAACTTTTCGAAATAATCGAAAAGTTTTTTATGTTAGCTTGCAATTTGTTCTTGATTTTCATAAATGTCTATACCTGCTTCTTGTAACATCCACTCGATATGAACGCCGTAACCTGACGTAGGATCGTTGACGAAAACGTGAGTCACTGCACCAACTAATTTTCCATTTTGAATAATCGGGCTTCCACTCATCCCTTGAACAATGCCACCTGTTTTTTCGATTAATTTTTCATCGGTTACTTTAATGACCATCCCTTTTGTTGCCGGAAATTTTTGTGGAACGGTGTTGATAATTTCAATATCAAAACTTTCAACTTCTTCCCCTTCGACGACCGTTAATATTTTTGCTGGTCCTTTTTTCACTTCATGGGAAAATGCTATCGGTATCGGCTCTTGTGCTTGATCTCTGATAAGTTTTGGTCGAGTTCACCAAATATTCCAAACGGGCTATTTTTTGTAATCGTCCCTAATTGTTTATCTTTCATCGAAAATTTAGCTTGTTTTTCACCAGGAAACCCTTCATTTCCTTTTTCAATCGAGGTGATCGAAGACCTGACAATTTTCCCCTCATGAATTTCGATCGGTTTTTTCGTATCGGTATCGGAAATAACGTGTCCTAGCGCCCCATATTTTCCTGTACCTTCTTCATAAAAAGTAATCGTCCCGATCCCTGTCGCAGAATCTCTAATATAAAGTCCGATTTGGTAACTATTATCTTTCTCGTTAAGAATCGGTCGCAATGATGTTTCAATAATTTCTTGCCCTCTTTTTAATTTCACTTTTATATTTTCATCATTTTTTCCTGCATTGCTGACGATCGGCTTCACATCATTCCAACTCGTTAATTTTGTTTCCATCCATTTCTAAAATGACATCGCCAACGTGAATATCTGCTTCTTCTCCAGGAGATTTAGCTGTTTCGTTATGATAAACTAAATGATGCCCGACGACTAAGACGCCTAAAGTGTGCAACTGGACACCGACAGATTGACCACCTGGAACGATTTTTTCTCATCTAATACGGAAACGTCAACTTTTTTAACAGGAATGTTTGCTTTTGTCACTAAAAAAGAACTTTTTCTTGTCTCGTTTGAAGTTGATGTTGTTTCTGTATAATCGAGCGATTGAATCGTGAAGTTCAAATTGTTCGCCAATATGTGGAATGGACATCGGTTCTTCACTTTGAAACGTAATAATTTCATTAGGAATTGCGATAATATTGTTTGATATCTGATAAAAATGGAAAAAATAAAAATAATAAAAGGAGTATCATACCTATAGAAGTACGAATTTTCTTTTGTGTCAATTTTCAGTCCACTCTCCTCTTTTCTCTCTATCCCATACCTTTTATCCGTATCTTTAATGTGACCTAAAATGGGATTTTTTTAAACGAGTGAAAGAGAAGAAAAGCTGTGTAACATTCCCTTTATTACATAAAAAAAACCAACGATAATGTTGGTTAAAAATGTTATACGTTTATTTTCGCTTTGAAAGATCGGGTTAATTGTAACAGTTGTTCGGAATGTTCGAGAGCCGTTTCCGTTAACGTTGCACCAGTCATCATTCGTCCTAGTTCTTTTACTTTTTCATCATGATTTAATTCTTTTATCTTAGTAGTTGTCCGATTGTTCTCCGTTTCTTTTTCAATTAATAAATGTACATCAGACATCGCGGCTACTTGAGGTAAATGTGTTATGCACAAAACTTGTGTCGTCGTTGAGATTTGATACATTTTTTCGGCAATCGCTTGCGCTACTCTTCCACTGACACCTGTGTCGATTTCATCAAAAATAACCGTTCCGATTCGATCATGTTTTGCAAAAATTTTTTTGATCGCAAGCATCATTCGCGATAGCTCCCCACCTGAAGCAACTTTGGAAAGTTCTTTTAACGGTTCGCCAACGTTCATCGAAATAAGAAATGTAATATCGTCGTTACCGTTTTCATGCAACTGTTTCGATTTGTTAAAATGTACTTTAAATGTTGCATGTTGCAAATATAAATCAATTAATTCCGTCTTTATTTCTTTTTCTAATTTTTTCGCCGTTTTTTTTCTAATCTCTGTTAATTTTTCTGCTTCTTTTTTAGCCAGTCGTTCCGTTTCTTCGATCTCTTTTCTTAACGTTTCTAAATGAATGTCTTTATTTTGCAACTGTTCTAATTCTTGTTCAATTTCTTCTTTATATTGAATTATTTCTTCAACCGTCGAACCGTATTTTTTCTTCAGACGATTCAGTTCATTGAGACGAGCTTCTATTTCATTTAACCTTTCTTCATCGAACTCCATCTCATCGATGCGATTTCTGATCGAATAAGTGATATCTTCTAATTGATAATAAAGATTCGTTAATTCGTCTGCACTTTTTTCAATCGTAGGATCGAATTGTTTCACCTGCTGTAAGGCATTTTGAGCAATATCGACGAATTCTAATCCTTTTTGTTCGCCATAAAGTGCGAAATATGCTTCATGTAATGATTGATAAATTTTTTCGAAATGATGAAGTTGATTTCTTTCTTCATGTAATCGGTCATCTTCCCCAGCTTGTAATTCGGCTTCTTCTAATTCTTGGAGTTGAAATGATAACAAATCAATTCGTTGAGCGATTTGTTGTTCATTTTCAGATAATGTTTTATATTTTTGTTTTAACGATGTATATTTATCATATAATTCCATATATTTTTGTTTGACGGAAGAAATTTTTTCCGTGTTATATTCGTCCAACAGTGTAATGTGTACATGTTGGTCCATTAAGTTTACAGTATCGTGTTGACTATGGATATTTACTAGCGATTTTCCGATTTCTCGGAGGATAGCGAGCGTGACAATTTTCCCATTGATTCGACAGACACTTTTCCCGCGATTCGTAATCGTCCGTTCTAACACTAACGTATCATCCTCAATGTCGATTCCGTAGTGAGCGCATGTTTCGTATATATGTTCGTCTGTTTGTTCGAGAGAAAAAAGTCCTGTTATTTCTGCTTTCTTAGCTCCGTGTCTTACGTAATCGACGGAAGCGCGACTGCCGGTTAATAATTGAACTGCATCGATAATAATTGATTTACCTGCCCCAGTTTCTCCAGTTAATACGGTTAAACCTTCATGAAATGAAATAGAAATATCATCAATAATCGCAAAATTTTTAATCGCTAAGTCCGTGATCAAAAATATCACCTCAATTTATGTTTACAACATACCGACGAAGCGGTCTTTTACAATTTCTGCTCCGTCTTCTGTGCGGCAAATGATTAAACAAGTATCGTCCCCACAAATCGTACCCATGATTTCTTCCCAATCTAAATCATCGATTAAAGCGCCCATCGCTTGCGCATTACCTGGCAACGTTTTTAAGACGACGAAATGACTGGCAAAATCGATACTGACGAAAGATTCAATAATTAAACGTTTTAACTTATCTTGCGGATCAAAACGATGTTCTGTCGGTGTACTATATTTATATTTGCCGTTCGCCGCTGGGACTTTTACTAAATGTAGCTCTTTTATATCTCTTGAAACAGTCGCTTGTGTGACATTAAAACCTAATCTTTTTAAATGATTGACTAATTCATCTTGTGTTTCGATGTCATGTTCAGTGATGATATCGCGTATTTTTAAATGACGTTTCATTTTACTCATCATCATCCCTCCATTCTATTCGCCTAGTTACAGTTTTTCATGTGCTTGATGAATTACATCAGTGACACTTATATGATGAAATTCACAACGTTCGTTTCTTTGCCAACCGAAATGAGCTAAAAATTCGATATTTCCCTCTGCGCCTGTGATCGGTGAAAAAGTTAGTCCTAAAAGTGTAAAACCTTCATCTTTAGCAAATTGAATGACTTTATGTAACACTTCTTCGTGCACTTTTTTATCGCGGATAATTCCTTTTTTACCGACTTGTTCTCTTTCAGCTTCAAATTGTGGTTTAATTAATGCAATCACTTCACTATTTGGCAATAATATTTCTTTCAATACAGGTAAAATTAGTCGTAAGGAGATAAACGAGACGTCGATCGTCGCATAATTCGGTAATCCTTCGGTAAATAAATCTTTTTTCACATAACGGAAATTCGTCTTTTCTTTCACGATGACGCGTTCATCGCTGCGTAATTTCCAATCTAATTGATTGTACCCGACATCGATCGCATATACCTTTTTTGCACCGTGTTGTAACGCACAATCTGTAAATCCTCCAGTTGATGCACCGATATCGGCGACGATTTTATTTTCAATCGAAGTATCGAATTCTGTCAATGCTTTTTCTAACTTAAATCCGCCTCTACTGACGTAACGGATCATACCTTTCACGGTGAGAGGAATGTCTTCTTGTACTTTCATGCCAGGTTTATCTAAACGTTCTTGTTCAGAAAATACTAATCCAGCCATAATTAATCTTTTCGCTTTTTCACGTGTTTCAACTAAATTTCTTTTTACTAATAATACGTCTAATCTTTCTTTTTTCATCACAATAGTCCTTTATCATCACACTTATTTTATACACATAATTGTACATACCTAACAATTCAAATATAATCAAAAAATTTCATAAAAGCAAAGGAAGTAAAAAAACGTTTCAAAAAAGATAAAAATCGTTGAAATGGTTCGATTGGTCGCTTCATTCAACTACGACGGTCATGCCATTCAACGATTTTTTCATGTATCATATTAAATTTAATGGTCTCTTTCTCCGAAGTAATAAAGCAATTCTAATAAATATGAATCATCACTTACACCAGCTTTTTCAAGTGCTTTTTTCGCTTTATGTTCATAAATTTGTTTCTGTTCGATGGCGCCTTCTAAACCTAATAAATTCGGATACGTACTTTTTTCATTATCTTCATCACTACCTACAGGCTTTCCTAATTTCTCAGGGTCCCCAATAACATCTAAAATATCGTCTTGCACTTGAAAAATAAGCCCTAGATAGTGGGCGAATTGTTGTAAATGTGTAAGTCTGTCATCTTTCACATTCGCCAAAAATGCACCGGCAACGATCGCAAAATTAATTAATCTTCCTGTTTTTAATTCGTGAATTTTTTCTAATTGTTGTAACGATAAAGATTTCGTTTCTCCATCGATATCTAAAACTTGTCCGGCGACCATCCCTTCAGGTCCGGCAGCACTTGCTAATTGTTGGATTAAAAACACTTTTTCTTCATCAGTTAATAATGGATCTTCTGTAATCATTTCAAAACTATAAGTAAGTAATGCGTCTCCGGCTAAAATTGCGGTCGCTTCATCGAATTTTTTATGGTTCGTCAATTCCCCACGGCGATAATCGTCATCGTCCATCGCTGGAAGATCGTCATGGATGAGTGAATATGTATGGATCATTTCTAATGCAGCCGCTGTTCTATATGCCTTTTTCGTATTTGAACCGAACGTATCATAACTTGCAAACATTAAAATCGGCCGTAATCTTTTTCCGCCAGCAAAAAGTGAATATTGCATCGACTCGTGTAATCGAGCAGGAATATCTTTGTCTTTTAGTAAATGTTTTAATTCTGTTTCAATTTCAGCTTTTCCTTTTTGAATATATTGATCAATTGATAATGACACGTTTAATCCTCCTGTAAATCGAATGGAACGGTATCCCCGTCTTCTTTGATAATATTCGCCATCTTTTCTTGGGCATTTTGTAAAATATCGTCACATAACTTCGATAATTTCATTCCCTCTTGATAATAATCAATCGCTTTTTCAAGCGGGACGTCTTCTTCCTCTAATTTATGTACGATTTCTTCAAGTTTTGTCATCGCTTGTTCAAAAGTTAAATCTTTATTCTCCTCCATCGTGATCCCTCCGTACATTTTCTACTTTACAATGAAGTGTCCCGTTTAATAATTTAACGTGCACATCATCATTTATTTGTACATCTTCCACTTTTTTTACGATGGTTCCTTCTTCGGAAAACGTGATTGAAAAACCTCGTTTCATTATTTCGAGAGGATTAAGCAACGTAAGTTTATCGATTATCGTTATTAAATCAGAGCGTTTTTTTGTGAGGATCGTGTGCATCTGTTTGTCTAAATCTTTACGATGTTTTTGTAAAGTATTGTTAGCATCAGCAATTTTCGATTTCGGATGTTGCAACGTCAATCTTTTTTTCATATGTTCGAACGTATGACGTTTTTGATTGTACAAATTAAAAAAACGTGTACTTAATTTATCCATTAAACGATCGATATGTTGTTCTTTTTCTTGTAATAGTTGTTTCGGATAATGGAATACATAAGAAGATTTTATCTTTTGTAATTGTTCTTGTTTTTCCATCAATCGAATTTTCGTCAATTTCATCAATCTTGCTCGTAAATGAAATAGCGTTTCTTTCAATTCAGCCAGGTCAGGTACTGCTAGTTCAGCAGCTCCCGTCGGTGTCGGAGCTCTTAAATCAGCGACAAAATCACTGATCGTTACATCTGTCTCGTGTCCGATACCTGTAATGATCGGTATTTTCGAATGAAAAATCGCATTGGCAACGATTTCTTCATTAAAACCCCATAAATCTTCAATCGATCCACCACCACGACCGAGTATGATTACATCGAATTTATGTAGTTCATTCGCATATTCGATCCCACGTCGAATCGATTGAGCTGCCTCTTCCCCTTGTACTATGACGGGAATGACAGTGATTTCAGCGATCGGATATCTTCGTTTAATCGTCGTTAACATATCTTTAATCGCTGCACCAGTCGGTGACGTGATAATACCGATATGGGATGGATATTTCGGAAGTGGACGTTTATATTTTTCATCAAAGTAGCCGGCGTTACCTAACTTTTCTTTTAACTGTTCGAAAGCTAAAAATAATGCTCCGATTCCATCTGGCTGCATTTCTTTGATATGTAATTGGTATTGGCCTTGCGGTTCAAAGATGCTGACATAACCTTTTACTAATACGTGCATTCCATCTTCAGGTGTAAATTTTAAATAACGATTGTCACCGGCAAACATCACTGCTTGAATCCGTGAATGCTCATCTTTCAACGTTAAATACATATGTCCTCTGTAATGATGTTTAAAGTTTGAAATTTCCCCTTTCAACCACACTTCCCTTAAGTGAGGGTCGGTCTCTAATTTCTTTTTTAAATATTTCGTTAATGCTGTGACTGTTAAATAAGGTCTTGTCACTGATTTGTCAACCCTTTTGCAGCTTTAATCGTATTTTCTAATAACATCGTAATTGTCATCGGACCGACTCCCCGAGGTACCGGCGTAATATAAGAAGCTTTCTTTTTCGCATCTTCAAAATCGACATCACCTGTTAATTTGCCATCTTTAGTCCGGTTTACCCCAACATCGATGACGACTGCACCATCTTTAATATAGCTCCCGTCGATGAAATGTTCTTTCCCGACGGCGACGATTAATATATCCGCTGATAACGTATGTTTTTTCAAATCTTGTGTGCGCGAATGGCAGTAAGTGACGGTAGCATCTTCGTTTAATAGAAGTTGTCCCATCGGTTTACCGACGATATTACTTCTTCCAATAATGACCGCATGTTTACCACGAATATTGATATTTTTTGACTGTAACATTTTCATAATTCCAAACGGAGTGCAAGGTAAAAACGTATCTTGTCCAGTCATCATCCGTCCGATATTAATCGGATGAAAACCGTCTACATCTTTTTTCGGATCGATCGCTTCGATGACTTTTTGTTCATCGATATGTTTCGGTACAGGTAGTTGAACGAGAATTCCGTGAACATTCGGGTCGTTATTCAATTCAGAGATTTTTTGCAATAACTCGTCTTCTTGAATAGTTTCATCCAATTTAATAATTTCTGATGAAATACCGACTTCTGCTGAAGCTTTCTTCTTTCCATTTACATACGAATGGGAAGCTGGATCATCCCCGATTAAAATGACGGTTAAATGCGGCGTAATTCCGCTTTGTTTTAACAAATTAACTTCTTCTTTCATCGTTTCACGAAGTTCTTTCGCTAATTGTTGACCACTTATTACTTGTCCAGACATATTCTTTACCCCTTTTATTTCTATTCATTCGTTTAAGATTTAATCATTTTTGCTAAAACACCGTTTACAAATTTTCCGGACTTTTCATCTCCGTATTTGTTCGCTAACTCAACTGCTTCATTAATAGATACTCCGTGCGGGATATCATCGAGAAACGTCATTTCATAAGTCGCAATTCTTAAGATCGTCTTTTCGACACGGGCAATTCGATCAATTGACCAATTTTCTAAATGGTCTTTAATGATTCGATCGATTTTTTCTCTATTTTCTAAATACCCTTCAACTAATTGTTTCGTAAATGAAGGCAAGTTTTCTTGGACGAGATTATTTTCATCGTTCACATCGATTTGAAATAAAATTTTAAACGCTTCTTCTCTTGCTGTCCTTCGCTTCATTAAACTTCTCCCTTTAACAAAAAATATCTTTGATGAAATCGTATCAATTTTATGCGAACAATGCTAGAAGAATCTGTTCTATTTCAAAAAAGAGATGGAAAACAAAAAAATCGTTGAATTTAGTTTCGACATGTGTAGATGCAAAAAATAAAAACAAAGACGTGCAAGAGGTGATACGATTCAATCACCAACCTCGCAACGTCTTTCGTTTATGTTCATCTACATGAAGGATGTCGTTTTTCAACGATTATACATTACAATCATGTAAAATTAATGTTCAGTAATTGGATAATCTTTCAAAAAGTTCGTATTAAAGTCACCTTTTTTAAACGCTTCATGATCCATAATTTTAGAATGGAACGGAATCGTCGTTTTCACACCGTCGATGACGAATTCATCTAAAGCTCGTTTCATCCGAGCGATCGCTTCCTCTCTCGTCGGCCCATATGTAATTAATTTCGCTACCATGGAATCGTAAAACGGTGGAATTTGATAACTTGGATAAACTGCAGAATCGACTCTTACTCCTAATCCACCAGGTGGCAAATACATGTCGATTTTTCCTGGTGATGGCATAAAATTGTTGAACGGATCTTCTGCGTTGATCCGGCATTCGATCGACCATCCATCAAATTCAATGTCTTCTTGTTTAATCGATATTTCTTCGTTGTTAGCAATTCTAATTTGCTCTTTAATTAAATCGACGCCAGTCACCATTTCTGTTACTGGGTGTTCGACTTGAATCCGAGTATTCATCTCCATAAAGTAAAATTCGTTATTTTCACGGTTGAAAATATATTCGATCGTTCCAGCACCGACATAATTTACTGCTTTTGCAGCTTTAATAGAAGCTTCCCCCATCTTCCTTCTAATTTCAGGAGTAATCGCCGGAGATGGTGTTTCTTCAATTAGTTTTTGTAAACGTCTTTGAATCGTACAGTCTCTTTCCCCTAAATGAACGACATTTCCATGATCATCAGCGAGGATTTGAATTTCGACGTGACGGAAATCTTCGATACATTTTTCGATATATACACCCGGATTACCGAATGCAGTTTCCGCTTCTTTACGTGTAATTCTAAATCCGTTTATTAACTCTTCTTCATTGTTAGCGACACGAATTCCTTTACCGCCTCCACCAGCAGTAGCTTTAATGATTACTGGGTAACCGATCTCTTCAGCAATTTTAATTGCTTCTTCCTCATTTTCCAATACTCCTTCTGAACCAGGAACGATCGGTACACCCGCTTCTTTCATCGTACGTCTAGCAACGTCTTTTATCCCCATTTTATGAATTGCTTCAGGTGAGGGTCCGATAAATTTCACGTTACATTCTTTACAAATTTCGGCGAAATCAACGTTTTCAGCTAAAAATCCATAACCTGGATGGATCGCATCCACACCTGTAGAAGTCGCAACAGACATAATATTCATCATATTTAAATAACTTTCAGAGCTAGGTGCAGGACCGATACAATATGCTTCATCCGCTAGTTGTACGTGCAGTGCATCTTTATCTGCCTCGGAATATACCGCGACAGTTTCTAAACCTAATTCTTTACACGCACGGATTATCCGGACAGCTATTTCACCTCTATTTGCTATTAATACTTTTTTGATCAATTAAATCGTCCCCTTAATTCGTTTTTACTTTAAATAATGGTTGTCCATATTCAACTAATGTTGCGTCCTCAACTAATACCTCGACAATTTCACCTTTCACTTCTGCTTCGATTTCGTTAAAGAGTTTCATTGCTTCTACGATACAGACGATTGTATCTTCTTCAATTTGATCGCCTACTTCTACGTAAGGATCACTTTCTGGTGAAGGTTTACGATAGAAAGTTCCTACCATTGGGGAAACGATTTCGACAATGTTATCATCATCTTCTGCTACTTCTGTAGTAGCTTGTTGTTTCGGTACTTCTTTTAAAGGTGTCGTTTCTTGTTTCGGTTGTTCAGCAGGTATTTGCTGTGGTTGTATAGGTTGTGCAACTGCTTGTTGTTGCGGTTGTTGTTGAACTACATCTTGATGTACAACTTGCTGTGGTGCCGCTTTCAACTCTTTCTTTATTGTAATACATGAATCATCGTGTTCATACTTAAACTCACTAATAGAAGATTGATCGATTAATCGAATGATTTCTCGTATTTCTTGTACTTTCAGCATTTCTTACTCTCCTTTTATCTGTTTAAAAATATTCATTGATTACATTTTAACATAATTTTTTCTGAATATCTCAAATTTTTTCATGTTGTCTTTATTTGTACATAGTTTGCAAGTAGTAAATTCTTTTAAAAGCGCTAAGATTTTGTCCTGTTCGTTCTTAATATGACCGGTAGTTTACAAAAAGTAAGCATCACAATTCACAAGGAAAAATCGTTGAAAAGACAACATTCCTTATCAAAAAGGAGATGAAGCCAAATTCAACGATCAACATAATAGAAAATTTGTAATTGTTAACCTTCCGTATTATTTTGGAAAATGACGTCAACTGTTATTTCACCAAGTTCATCTTTCACCATTTGCATAATTTGTACCGCTTCTTCTTTTGGCAATGAATCTGTAATGACGTGAACGTAAACTTTGTCATCTTCCGCCCGGACGAGAACATCTTCGTAATGTTCATGCGCAGATAAAATCGTTTCTTGTAAAATCGTTTCTTTCGTCGCAAGTTTTTCTAACTCATCGATTTCATTTAAAGCTTCATTTATTTCTGATGTCGTCGCATTACTGGAGGCGACGATTTCTTTCAGTCGATCTTTTTTAATATTCCTTTCATCTTCCAATTCCATCCGAATCGTCGTAAATAATTCACTGCCTTGAACAGGTCTAATATCTTCTACTTCAATATCGCTATCTTCTGAATCGCTTTGTTCAACAGTTTGTTCTTCATTTTCATCACCTGTCTGAATATACGCAAAATCTTCCGTATCTGACATCATATAGTAAACACTTAACACGATCATTAAACTTAACATCGTCAATAACCAAACAGTCTGTTTTTTCAACATCACCTATTCCCCTTTCACTTTGGCATCACAGATATTTTATATGAAGGCACATCCAACACTTTTGATACGGATTCGATAATCCATTGTTTCGTCGTTGCATTTTCCGCACCTTTTGCGATAATAAATACCCCTCTTATTTCGGGTTTCTTCGTCTGTACTAAAATTGGCACCTCCTGATCACCTTGTCGAATAAAAACTAACTTCGTTTCTTCTGTTTCATCTTCCACCGTTCTTCTTCCACCATTCCGATCTGTCTCTTCAGTCGATTGTTTTCCTACGATCAAATCCTTCTCATAAACTTGTACATTCGTGAGTCGACATTTACCATCACTTCTACTTCAGAAACTCCTTGAATTTGATTCAACATCGTTTGCAATTCTTTTTCATAATGTGTTTCAATTTCACTTACGTTCGTGATGAGGGAGACTTCCTCAATATCACGTTCATCAACCGTCGTATCAACTTCATCGTTTACCGTGTCAACATCATTTGAAGGACTAAATAAATTGCTTACGACAATAAATAAAACGCCGATTAGTGCAATGACGATAATTAACTTATATTTATTTTTTTCATCGTCTTTTTCAAAATATTGCCGTATGAACTATCGAAATTTTTTAATCGATTCGTCCCTCCCTCCCAAATCACTTCAATTTGTCCTTTATTTAACCCCCACGTTTCTGCTAAAGTCGTTCTAATATTGTTGTTCAATCGATCGTTCGATACTCGCTCCGGTCGAACGTCCGTATTGATATCGATTCGTATCGTCTCACTAGCTTGTTCGGTTTCAACTAATGAATGTAAAGTGACAACGACTTTTTCTAAATCAGCTAAGTTGTCCAACATGTTACTTTGATAGACGAAAGATATATCTGTAATTTGTGCTTCGTATTCTTCTTCTAATGTAGGGTTTGCTGCGTTTTTTAGTTGTGATGTTATTTCATTCCATATATATGCATCTTGTTCGGCTTGTATTTCTTTTTTTTGCATTTCTAATAAATTTTCGGTTTCGATGAAATGATCGTTCGATTGAAACAACACATTTTCAAACTTATTAAATTGGGAAACGATATCTACTTGAAACGAATATAAAATCGGTTTTGCCAAAATGATTAGTAGTAGTAATCCGACGACGAGATGAATATATTTTTTCATCGAATGATTCGGTAAAAGTAACTCGATAATCGTTCCGATTAACATGAATCTGATAATTTGCATAACCCACTCAGTAATGATCGTCATCAGTCTACTCCTTTATTTCATTAAAAGCGGAATATTACTTGCCACGATAATAATTACGATTGACAGGAAAAACATAAATGTTACGATAATGAGACTAGCGAGAATATACATGATATATTTACTGACAATATTTAAACTGGCAATGACTGGGCTGTTGCCTAACGGTTGAAGCAAGGCTGCTGCCAATTTATAGATGAACGAGATGACCATTATTTTTACTGCTGGAAAAATAGCGATGATGACGATGATAATTAATCCGACGATTCCGATAGCATTTTTTAATAATAATGCGGCTGCTAAAAAAGTATCTGCGGCATCCGTAAACGTCCTTCCGATCGCGGGATAAAATTTCCGGTAATAAATTTCGTCGTTTTCAATGCGACTCCATCTTGAATCGCTGTCGCTGTCCCTTGAACAGACATGACGCCTAAAAATATCGTAAAAAAATTCCTAACACACTTAAACTAATCGTTTTAAATAGTTCAGCTAAATGGGTCGCTTGAAAATTTTCATTTAAATGGCTTACGATCATTAATAAAGCTGATAAATAAAGTAAAGGAAAAATGAATGTGGTCGTAAGTAAGCCACTTATATGAATTAAAAAAATAATGATCGGATGAAAAAACGAAACGGTAATAACTTGTCCAAAAGTTGCAATTAATGCGAGTAATAATGGTAATAACGCGATCATAAAACTGCTCATCATATCGATCGATTCTTTCGCATACGTAAGGACGAGGTAAAAACTATTTAACGTAATGTAAATTAAGACTAAATAAACGACAAAATAAGCGATTTTGCTTACGACACTTTTTTCGAATGCGGCGTGCATCGATTGTAAAATGACAGAAAAAATCGTCATGATCATTAACATTCCGAGTAATTTACCGTTAGCGATGACTTTATAAAGTAAAAATTTCACGATTCCAGTTAAACTCGACTTTAACGATATACTGTTGTTTTCTTTCATAAGTTCTGCCAGATTTTTTTCTGTCAAATTAGGAATATATTCACCGTAATTGCGACTAATATCGTTCCAAAACTTCGTGATTTCATCTAATGAAATAGCATCAATTAACGCATCATCGATTTCGAATTCATCGAGTTCTTCATCTTCTGCATTACTTTTTAGTGGAAAACATATCAACAGAAAATGATTAGAAATAAAAAATGGAATTTAATGTTTTTCATTCATTTCTATTGTTCTCCTTTCTTCATTTGGCACCGTCGTTTTAAAATAGTCCTCCTGAATAAGGTAAAAAGTTTAAAATGACTTCAACAACGGCGCTGATGATCGGAATTGCTAATAAAAGAATAAAAATTTTCCCTGCAAGTTCAATTTTCCCGGCGATTGAGTTCAATCCCGCATCTCTCGTCACGTTCGCTCCAAGTTCTGTGATGTAGGCGATGCCGATAATTTTTAAAATCGTCTCTAAATAAAATGTTTGTACCATCGCTTTATCCGCTAACGTTTTCAAAAGTTGAATGATGATCCCGACTTGTTTGACTACGAAGAAAGAATTAAAATGCTCGTAATGATCGTAATTAAAAACGCAAATGAAGGATAAATATCTTTTAACACGAGGTACAACAAAGTAGAGATGACACCGATTAAAACAATTTGAATCATTTCCATTGTTATAAACCTTTTAATAAAAATACTGATTTAATTTGTTGAAATAAATCAGCGAGATGATGAATGACGATGACAAGTACGATGATAAAACCGACTAATGAGACAAACTGGGCGATATCCTCTTTACCTACTTGTTTTAACACGGTATGGATTAATGCTGTGATCACTCCAATCCCAGCGATTTGGAACAATATTGTCGCATCAATTAGCATGAGGATACTCCTTTCTTAAAACAGGATGATGACGATAAACAATCCAATTAAAATACCTAAACTTTTCATCATCGTTTCATAACGTTTTTTTAGTTCTTCAGCTTCATCCAACTGGCGCTGTAAATAATGTAACGTCAATTGAATATGTTTTTGTTGCTGTCTTAACGTATGTTGACCTAAGTTTCGCCCAAATTGTGTTAATATTTCTACATCGCTCGTTTTAAGAGCAGATCGTTTCGTAAATCGTTCTAACTCTTCATCCCAGATCATCACAAAATCACTTACAACTTCGTTTAAACGTTCAGCAAGGTTTCGATAAAAACTGTCGACAGGACTGTCGATTTTTCGACTTATCTTTTGAAAAATTTGTTTTAACGATGAATAGCTATAACTCATTTCTGCTTCTAATATTTGCAATGATTGAATCACCGTTCTAATTTGTGTCGTTCGTTCTTTTAGTTTTTTACTTAAATCGAAACCGAACCACGTCGTCGTACTGATTAAAATGATTGCTCCTAACCATTTCATCTCTTTTCCACCAAATTCGAAGTTAGTTTTCGGCCATTTTCGTCAACGATTTGAATGTTGAAAAATACATCGCTCATTTTTTTGTAAAATGACAAATCGTTGGAAGACGTTCTGTTGAAACAACACTTCTAGCGACGGTCTTTTTGTAGTTCATCGACAGAAAAACCGTGAACAGTACAAATAACTGTCACTCCAGAAAAATCGCTTCAATCAATGCATCAACATCGTCTTTTTTACCAATTTCATCGACGATTAATACTTCAGGTGACATAGAGCAAATCATCATGATCATGCCTGTAACTTTCGGACAAGCGTCCATGACATCTGTTCGCGCCCCGACTTGATGTTGAGGTATTCCGTTTACACAAGCGGCAATTTCGGAACGCTCATCGATGATGCCGACCTTTTTCGGTGCTCGTCCACTTTCTCCATCGCTGATCGCTCTAGCAACATCGCGAATGAACGTCGTTTTACCAGTTTGTGGTGGACCGACAATGAGCGTATTGTAATAAAATGGCTCGTGATACAAAAAAGACATAAACGGATTTGCTAAACCGACTATTTCTTTCGCGATGCGGATATTGAAAAAAGTGATATGTTTTAATTGTTTCACGTTTCCTTGCACTGTATTTACTTCACCAGCAAGTCCAACTCGATGTCCCCCTGCAACAGTAATATAGCCTTCTCTTAACTCATCTTCGAATCTGTATAATGAATGTTCACTTAACTGGCTTAATAGAAAGAGACTATCTTTTTCTGTAAAAATAACGTCTACCCACTCTATGAAATGATGAAAATTTAATTCTATTGGTTGCCCTAAGCGAAGTCTAATTTCTTGTAACTCGCTCCACCTGTCAGATACTTGGATGAAGATAGCTTGTTTTATTTTTTCAGGCAATAAGCGGAGGATTTCATCCATTACATATACACAACCCTAAAATGATGTTTAGTTTAAACTTATGCTTTCAGTTTGAATTTATGCATGCTGGAAAGTAGTTTCAGAGAAGAAAAGCAAAAAATTTCATTTAACTTTTTTGGTGAGTGCTCTTATATTTGAAGGTTTAATAGAATGTAAAACGAAGCGATTCATATTAATATGGGAGGACATTAATTCAAAAAAATCGTTGAGTTTAGCATTATTTTTTAGCTAAACTCAACGATTTGTAAACGATTAGTTTTTGCGCGACACATATTTTCCGTCCGTCGTACTTATGACTAACGTATCTCCTTCGTTAATAAAGAGCGGTACTTGAACGACATAGCCTGTCTCCAGCGTTGCAGCTTTTGAGCCACCACTTACCGTATCACCTTTTATACCCGGTTCTGTTTCGGTAACTTGTAATTCTACGTTTTTCGGAAGAGCGATACCGATTACTTCGCCTTGATACATCATCACGTCCACTTCACTATTTTCCTTAATAAAATTTCAATTCATATTCAATCCGACTCGACGGCAATTCTATTTGCTCATACGTGTTCATATCCATGAAAGCGTGGGTATCTCCTGAAGCGTATAAATATTGCATTTTTTTTCGTTCGATATGTGCTCTTTTTACTTTTTCGCCTGCACGGAAAGTCATTTCTTGAATGTTACCGTTTCGTAAATTTCGTAATTTAGAACGGACGAAAGCGGCACCTTTACCTGGTTTTACGTGTTGGAACTCAATCACTTGCCAAATATTATCATCATATTCGATCGTTGTACCTGTTTTAAAATCATTCACTGAAATCATTGAAAAATCCTCCTAAATGTAATTTATAAATGAATTAAGTCTTTCGTTGAAAAAGTTAGACGTGTATTTCCATCTTCAGTAATGACGTATCATCTTCGATACGGCAACCACCGAGCCCCGAAACATATATACCAGGTTCAACAGTTACGACCATTTCTGTTCTAATATAGTTTCATAACTAAGTGATAAGTGTGGACCTTCATGAACTTCTAAACCGATTCCGTGACCAGTCGAATGACCGAAATATTCCCCGTAACCTTTTTCTTTTATGTATTCTCTCGTTAGTGTGTCAGCTTCTTTTCCTGTCATTTTCGCTTTTTATACCGTCTAGACCACGTTGTTGCGCCTCTTTGACGATGTTGTAAATTTCCGTTAACTCATCACTAACTTCTCCTACCCAACCGTTCTTGGATATCGGAGACGTAACCTTCATATATTGCCCCGAAATCTAATGTGACGAGCTCCCCTTCCTCTATTTTCTTATTCGAAGCGTTACCGTGTGGAAGTGCTGATCGCCAGCCAGATGCAACGATCGTCGTAAAACTTGAAGATGTTGCACCTTGTTTCCTCATGAAATATTCTAATTCGGTAGCGATATCGAGCTCAGTCACGCCTGCTTTAATATAGTTTAAAATATGGTCGAACGCTAAATCAGCTATTTTTGCCGCTCGTTTTATCGTTTGAATTTCTTCGTTAGTTTTTATGAGCCGAAGTGATTCAATCATATTTTTTACAGGGACGATACGTATTGAAAACAGGTTTTTATACGTCCGATATTGTGAATAAGTAACATATTCTTCTTCAAAACCTAATCGCTCAACTTGTAATGTATTTAAAATTCGAGCAATTTCATCTTCAATCGCACGTTCATGTCGAACGATCGTGAAGTGTTCTGCTTGTTTTTTCGCTTGTTCTACATAACGAAAATCAGTAATTAAAAATTGTTCTTGTTTCGTAACGAGAGCAAAGCCACTAGAACCGGTGAAATTTGTTATGTATCTACGATTAACGGGATTTGTAATGAGGATGGCGTCGATCTGTTGTTCGTCAAACTGATCTCGTAATCGTCGTAATTTTTCCAATGTCTCACCTCTTTTACATAAACTTAACATCATGCTATCGTAAATATATTAACATAAACCGGTTATTACTGCTAAAAGAAAGCGAATATTTTATTTTTGGTATTCTCCTTTTCGTTCTTCCGTTTTCAACTCATGTTTCATATGTTCGTAATCGTAAGAGATCGAGTATCCGACAAATACTCCATATAAAAAGAAGAGACAGTAAATAGCGATATGAGTTTCTAATTTATATTGGACAAATGAATTAAACCCAGTCGTTAATATCGGTAATACAAAATAGACGATGAATAGAACTGCTAGTCCAAAAACACCTCCGACAACCCAACTTTTGGTTTTCTTTAAGGTAAAATAGTATACTATTGCTACTACGATTGACAGTAAGCTTAAAATGAACAAAAATATGATGTGGCCGTACCATTTGTTTACCCATTCAGCGGAAATCCAATTTTTCAGTAACGCAAGGTGGTCAATTTCGATCATATTAAATAAAAACATTATTAAATAAAATATACCCCAAATGATACCACCCCAAAACCCGATTAGTAACGCTCTTAACAATACGATTTTATGTAGTTTTTTTTCCATCATATCAACCTCCAGTTATAGTATGGTCATTATTTTTCGAAAAGATGAGGATTTTTAAAAAGAAGGCTAGTGATTATTTAACATTTCTAGTAAAATGATTATAAGGTTGGTGAAAAAGATTGAAGAATAGAGATATCGCATATGGTGGGCAAGCATTAATAGAAGGGGTAATGTTTGCTGGTAAAACGAGTTTTGTTTCAGCTATAAGAAGAAAAGATAATAGTATTGAATATTTCGAGTTAAAAAGGGAAGAATCTCATATAACGAAGAAATTAAAAAAAATACCATTTGTTCGTGGTATCGTCGCTTTAATACAAGCGAGCGCCAATGGAGTAAAACATCTCGACTTCTCTTCGGAACGTTACGACGTCGACCCGAAAGATGATCATAAAATCGCCCAACAAAAAGAACCGTCGAAATTAGTCATGTTATTAGGGCTCGGAGCGATCGGTGTTATTTCTTTTCTCGTCAGTAAATTAATTTTTACGGTTACTCCAGCAATCGTCGCAAACTTTTTCATGAGTATTGTCCCGTCGAAAATGGGTCAAATTTTACTCGAAAGTTTCTTTAAGTTAGTGCTTCTACTTGGATATATATATATCGTGTCGTTAACGCCACTAATTAAACGAGTGTTTCAGTATCACGGCGCTGAACATAAAGTGATCAATGCATACGAAAACAACGTACCGTTAACAGTCGAACATGTTCAAAAACAATCGCGGTTGCATTATCGTTGTGGTTCTAGTTTCATTTTATTTACAGTAATCGTCGGCGTGTTCGTTTATATGTTCGTCGCGACTGATCCTTTATGGTGGCGTATTGTCAACAGAATTATTTTAATTCCTGTCGTCATCGGCTTATCGTATGAAGTATTGCAATTAACGAATAAAGTTAGAAACATCCCAATATTAAAAGTATTAGGATACCCAGGATTATGGTTGCAATTGTTGACGACGAAAGAACCTGATGATGATCAAGTAGAAGTTGCTTTACACTCATTTAAGAAAGTGATAGCAAACGATGAAGCTTTACAGAAAACGGAAATTACAGTACCAACTAATAGTGAGGTGGTGAAACCCTCATAAAGAAAGGAGGACATTCATTGGGACGTAGTAATGTATCACTCGTTATTTATCTCATCATTGGGTTGGCAGTTCTCGGATTGATCACTACTTTAATGGATAGACCGCTCAACTTTATTACGACCATCTTTCTAGCTATCGGTGTTGCCTTCGTCATTTATTGGATTTTAACGGCGATCGTGAATCGCGGAAGATTTGGCGCGAATGAAGAAATGCGGAAATACCGAAGGGCTGCGAAACAATCGAATTTAAAATACAATAAGCAGAAAGTAACGAAATTGAATCAAACACCACGTCCTTCGCCACTCAAAACGAAACGGAGACGGCGAAATGTTCCCCACTTAACTGTAATTGAAGGTAAAAAAGGCACTAATAATAAAGATCGAGCGTCTAATTAAATGCTCGATCTTTATTATGGCCAAAACTGTAAAAAATGTTCAGCTTTTTCTTTCCCTAATTGGATGAGCAAATTTTTTTCCTGATCAGAAATCGAAAAATCCATCGTTTTAATTTCTTTGACTGGAATGAAGATGATATTATCTTTCATCGAATTAGAAACATACCGTGCATCATGTGCTCTTAACATCGCGTGGAATAGTGCGTGCATCATATCTAGTGCATGATTAATTTCATACGGTGTTTGATTTTCTAAAGAATCACTTAACGTGACGCCGAGCACCGGCCGCTTATCCCGATTCCTATCTCGAAAAATCCATAATGGAAAATTGCTTAACAACCCTCCGTCGACGATGTAACTTTTCACATTTTTTTGATTCATTATTTTTTTCGGCATAAAAAAGTATGGAAAACTTGCACTCATTCGTACAGCTGTAGCCACTTTAAATGTTTTCGGATCGATGCCGTATACTCGTTGTAAATCGTCTGGGATGACGATTAATTTTCCTAATGAAACGTCGCTTACGACTATTTTTAAATATCCTTCTTTTATGTCGGAAAAAGTTTCGATCCCTTTCTGCGCTAAAATATCACTTAACCAATTTTCAAATAAATCCCCTTTATATAATCCCATCTGAAAATAAAATAAGATCCATTTTAACAAAGGAAATCGTTTACTAGCTAAAGGTGGATCTAATAAATTTTTGACATTCAGTTCTTCGAATAAAGTGACGATTTCATCCGTTTCATACCGTGCTGCAACTAACGATGCTAAAATTGCACCGGCAGAAGTCCCTGCTGTTCGTTCAATCTGCAAATTTTTTTCATCGATACTTTGCAATGCACCTAAAAATGCATAAGCTTTCATTCCTCCGCCTGAAAACACACAGTCAATTTGCATTTAGTCGCCTCTTCTCGTTGTTTTTATTATATGTGTACGAAAATAAGTGGATTTTAGAACGAGAATGCGTCATATTACGGTGCATAATTTTTCGTAAAAATGAAAAACTAATAGGTTTCGACATTCACCTATTAGTTAATATCCGTGTTTTATTCTGCTTTATTTTCATTTCTTTCGCGGATTTTCTTTAAATGTTCAATTCGTTGTTCATTTTCTTTAAAATAATCGACTAAATCGGCAATTCTGTCGATCGCATTCCAACTTAAGTGGTGTTCGATTCCTTCAACGTCTTCGTAAATGTTTTCTTTATCGACTCCAATGATTTCGAGGAATTCTTCTAATAAATCGTGACGAAATACGAGCCGTTTGCCGACTCTGTTCCCTTTATCTGTTAACACGAAGCCGCGGTATTTTTCATAATGAACATAGTTGTCTTTATCCAATTTTTGGACCATTTTCGTCACCGACGACGGATGAACTAATAACGCCTCGGCGATGTCTGTCACACGGGCGTACCCTTTCGTTTCGATCAAATTATATATTATTTCAATATAATCTTCCATACTAGGTGTAGGTGTTGGCAAAAAAATTCCCTCATTTCTTATTTTGTTTCCACGCAACATTGTTTCTAACAATATCATACATGAAATGAGAAGTTTTCACAAGTATTGCTATAATTGGATTTTCCGTTCACTGACATCGAGAAAATTTTTTGCATACTTATACTAAATTATTTTTAAATGCATAAATAACTGCTTGCGTTCGGTCATTGACTTGTAATTTGGATAATATATTACTAACATGTACTTTTACCGTTTTTAATGCAATGTAAAGTTCATCAGCGATTTCTTGGTTCGTTTTCCCTTGAGCGATAAGGAGTAATATTTCCATTTCCCGTTCCGTTAACTGTTCGTGTAAATTTTGTTCTTTTTTACGCATTTTCGTCATAATTTTGCCAGTCACTTCCGGCTCTAAAATCGATTGACCTTTGTAAGTAGCACGAATTGCTTCTGCAATTTTGCTCGCTTTCGATGTCTTTAATAAATAGCTCATCGCACCAGCTTCCAGTGCAGGATATACTTTTTCATCGTCGATAAAACTTGTTACGATAATGATTTTTGCTTCTGGCCATTCTTTTAAAATTAATTTCGTCGCTTCAATTCCGTCCATATCTTTCATCACTAAATCCATCAATATGATATCCGGCTTCAATGAAAGTGCTTTTTCAACCGCTTCTTTCCCATCGTTCGCTTCTGCGACCACTTTCAAATCTGGTTGTGCTGAAAGATATGCAGATACACCGATCCGTACCATTTCATGATCGTCTGCAAATAAAATCGTTATCATATTATTCACCCTCCTGCTCTATGTATGGCACTTTTACTTCTAAACGGGTTCCTTTGTTCGGGAGACTAACGATTTTTAACGTTCCACCTAAATCATTCGTTCTTTCTTTCATATTTTGTAATCCGTAAGAACTCGCCTTCGTTTTTTCTGTTATATCGAAACCTACACCATCATCGACGACACGTAAAATAATCATTTGATCTCGCTTAATTAACATAATTTCGAGCTTCGTCGCGTTCGCATGACGTAACGTATTTGAAATCGCTTCTTGTAAAATTCTAAAAAGTTCGTCTTCCACTCCTTTTTCAATCGGAAAAACTTCGATTTTCGTATTGATCTCTAACGTAATTCTTTGTGACAATTCGTTCAATAAATCTTTAATTCCTTCGTGTAACGCTTTTCCTTTAAGTGCGACAGGTCTTAAATGTAATAAAAGTGCGCGCATTTCTAATTGCGACTGGTGAATCATCTTTTCCACCATACTTAATTGATGCTTTAAACTAATTGTATCAATTTCTTGTCCATCCTTCTGTTGCTCATTGATTGCAGACATCATCATCGAAGCAGCGAACAACTGTTGACTGACTGAATCGTGAAGTTCACGAGCGAGACGGTTTCTTTCTTGAAGGACAACTTCTTGTAAACTTTTTTCTCTTTCTTGCGCACGTTCAGATGCAAGGCGCTGTGATTGCTCAATTTGGCTACGCAGTTTTTCTTCCACATGTTTTAATTGCACGTCAACTTTTTTCAGTTCTTTGTATGATTCTTCTGTAAATAAAGTTTGTGAATGGTTCAATTGCTGTAATTGTCGTTCAACATAGTCGATACGTTGTTTCCAAAACTGTGATGTAAAAAATCCGATAATCGTACTTAAAAGCAGTGTAAATATAACTACTAACCCGATATAAGGAATATTAAACAGTTTTTCGGTGAACAGTCTTTCCCAATTAGTGATTGGAAATTTGAAAAAAGTAATGACTAAAACGACGCTAATAAGTAATAAACTAAATAAAAAAGCTGTCATCACGTGGCGAATCATCGTCATCATATCCGTCTCACCTCGATGTCTCCAGAAATAATCGAAGTGATAATTTTAATACGTGGATACGCGTTATCATAATTTTCTGTTTTATAAGAAAGAACTTGATTTACTAATTGGGGATGATATTTGTTTAAAATGTAAGCACGACCGAAAATGGCACTATGATGAACCATTATTTCAACTTCATATGGAACATAAATGACGATATTCCCTACAAAATGGCGAATCGAAACGACTGCCGTATCATTAGGTAAGACAGTATTACTTAAATCGATGAATCTATCACCTATACCACCGTGAATATTGATATCGTTCCATTCATAAGCAGTATTAGAAGTCGTTTCATCACCGTAGATCATTTGACGAAATAAAGGATGAAGACGAATGATAGGTTCTTTTTCTTCGGAATTATCGTCTAAATAAATAGTCGGGTCTATATGAATCGGGTTTTGTTTCGATTTAGTATAATCGATTAATAATAAAACTAAAAAGGCGATAATTAAAAAGCGGACAGCGATCATATTAAAAATGGAAAAAATAAGTCCGATGAGTCCAATCCAAAATATTGCTTTTCCCCACATCGTGGAATAGTTTTTCCAACCGATAAATAGTAATACACCAAAAAAAATTGCACTACCTATTGCGCCTCCTTCAAAGAAGGCAATTTCAATAATTAAGAGGACGACACCAATTATTACAATCCAATTGATTGTATCGGTAGATATTTTCTTTAACATATTGGTGACCTCCCCTCCTTTTTAACAGATTTTGAAAGTAAATAAAACAGACGCAAAATGAATAGCGCCTGTTTAAGTATACCATTTTTTCTTTTATTCGACATCAGCCTGATTCGATTGTTTTTGCTTTAATTTTCTTTCTAGTTGACTTATTTTATAATCAAATGTACTTTCAAAATATTTACGATTCACTTGATTTTCTAGATTTTCAATATAGCGCTCTATTTCTTCAAATTTATAAAATGGTTTATCAAATTCTTCTTTCAATACATGGTTGATATGTTGTGTCGTGCGAGCGACGTTTTCCCTGCCCATTAATTCCATACGTTTTAATTGCATATCTTTAATTTTATGTGTCATTTCTTTATATTTTCTTTCGAGAAGATCGATCTGATTCACCGTTTCTTCACGTGCAGCTTTTAATCGTTCAGCTCGTAATTTATACTCTTCATACTCTTGCATCGCATATTCGTATAAATCAAATTCCTCTGCCGCTTTGGCGATTTCTGCTTGTTTAAGTCGTTTCGTCGCATTATCATTCGCTTGGTGGTATTCAGAAGCAAATTCATCTCTTAGTCGATATTGACGTTGCAACAATTTTTTTACTTTTTCTTTCTGTTGTTCCGATTGACGTAAATAATGGTTTAACGCAGTGATTGGATTTTTTTGTTCTTTCTCATCTAACAATTGATGTAAATCAGCAGAAATAGATTCTTTAATTCTCGTAAATAAATTTGTCATGTGACATCTCTCCTTTATTCATATTTGAAATCATTCCACTGTTCTTCAAAATGAACAAATGGATCTTCGTTTTCTCTCGTATTTTCTTCTTTCCATTTCTTTATAACTACATATAAAATGTATGCCGCAGCAATTCCGATCACTGCATAAAGGTTTGAAAATGCAACGGAAATGATGAACAGCCCTAAAATGACCCAACCGATTTTTGCAAAAGAAGAATCAGTTTTGATAAACTGTTTAAACACGAGATAAAGCAACCAAAGACAAACGCCTAATAAAACGATCGGACCGATATGAGCGATTAGAATAAGTAGTGCAATGATTCCGACGGAAAACAACAGAAATTTTTTCATAAAATATGCCTCCCTTCCTCGTTAATTAAAGTGTACTAAAGGAATGGAGGCTTCGTAATGAACTTGAGCAATATTTTCTTCTAAGACTAAGGGCTTAAATTGATGATTCATTAGTTATTTGTAATTCTTTCTCTTTTACGTTTTTAATCGTTTCGATAAACTTTTCTAAAGCTTGAGTCATGTACTCATCGTTTCGATAAATAAAAATCGTCGTAATTAAACTATAGCGGTCAGGTAGTTCATAACAACGAATAAGTTTTTTCGCTTCATATTCCTCGACAGCAGCATGTGGGACGTAAGCGACACCTAATCCTGAAATGACCGAACCTAACGTTGTCTCCAACGTTCCTAACTCCATCACTTTATTCGGTCTAATATTTTCATCGACGAGCCATTCGTTTAATTTCGCACGGTAACCGCAACCGTCACTGAAACGTAATAACGGCAACTGCATAATTTCATCTAACGTTCTTTCTTTATAGTCGGTAATTAAGACGAGTTTTTCCTTAAATACTTCGATTTCCGATAAGTTAGGATCAGTCGTCATATTACTTTTCGTCACGAATGCTCCATCTAATTGGTAGTTTAATACTTTTTCTTTTAATTCGGCTGTTACCCCAGTAGATAAAGTTAATTCGACTTCTTTATATTTTTCAATATATGCTGATAAAATAAGCGGCAATTTAATGACAGTTTCTACTGATGCAATATCTAATTTTCCCGATGGACCTTCTTGATTTCGAGCGATCATTTTCATCTCTTCTTCTAACGAAATAATTTTTTGAGCATAAGGAAGTAAAGTATTTCCTTCATTTGTTAACGTAATACCACGTTTATGACGATGAAATAGTTTCGTATCTAATTCTTCTTCAAGTTTCTGAATTCTTGATGTAACGTTAGATTGCACGTAATTTAACTCTTCAGCCGCTTTACTTATACTCCCCTTATTTGCAACCGTTTGAAAAATAACTAAGTCTTTCGTATTCATCTTCAGATCCTTTCTTATATCATTTTTAGTGATACATGTTATCTATTATAATCATTTTACATGATAGTTTAAATATTGTTAAATAATAAGTAATAAAAATTTTAAATTTTGCTGATTGGAGAAAATGAACGATGAAAAACAAAATTTTATTAGGAGCGCTTTTATGTGCATTTGCTAGTGCTTCTTATGGGGCGATGTTCCCGGTAGCAAATCATGCATTCCAATATATTAATCCTTTCTATTTTACGATCATCAGATACGTTCCAGTAGCGATCATTTTAGTCATTTTACTTTACATGATTGAAGGAAAAAAAGCTTTTTGTACAGAAGGAAGAGGCTTTAGTTTATGGTTTTACGGAACGATGGGATTTACGATTTATAATTTGTTTATTTTCTGGGGTCAAGATTTACTCGGAGATGCTGGAGTTTTACTCGCTTCGATCATGGAAGCATTAGCACCGATCGTATCGATTTTAATCGTATGGTTTCTAAGTAACAAACGTCCTCATGTTTTTACAATCCTTTGTATTGTCGGAGCGTTTTTCGGTGTATTATTAGTCGTAACGAATGGTGATTTTAGCATTTTATTCGGCGAAAACAGATTCGTACCGTTAATTATTTTACTATTAGCAGCTACCGGTTGGGCTTTCTACACGATCGGTGGGGGCGAATTTCCTAAATGGTCGGTATTACGATATTCGGCATTAAGTTGTCTATACGGTACGCTTACGGCAACAGTAGTCGTCATGATCGCTAGCGTCATCGGTGTAGTCGATGTCCCGACATTACATGATGTTTATATGGTTCGTTACAATATGTTGTTTATGATTTTTGTTCCCGGTTTACTAGCACTAGTTGCTTGGAATAAAGGTGTGACGATGTTAAAACCGATTAACGCTATTTTACTTATCAACTTTGCTCCTGTAACGACGGTGATTATCCGTTTAATTCAAGGTCATACGATTACGTTATTTGAATATACAGGTGTTGTTATCGTTTGTTTAGCGATTATTTTAAACAATTTACATCAACGTATGTTGTTACAGAAACAGTCTGTGTTAAAACAAAAAGAACAAATCGCTTAATAGGAAGATCGCCATCCTTGTAGAAGTGCAAAACTCCTCCTCTCCAATGTTTACAGGAGGGTTTTTTCATCAGAACCCATTCAAGAATGCTCGTTCCATTCGTCACATAAAAAAGATTTTTGCTAATGAAATAAGTTGAGCACCATATCCGCTACGTATGTTTCCAGTATCGCAGCTATCATGATCAATGGCAATACAAAAGCGACATATGTCTTTATTACTTTTTGAAATTTTTTCATCAAAGATTTTCTTCCCTTCTCTTTTTTAAACAAACTGATCATTTTCGTTCTTACAATTTGATTTAATTCAAATAAAACAGCGGCTAGTAAACAATAGGCGGAAATTTCCACCATCGAATGAGGGATGGAAGAAATGATTAGATCCATGCCTTTGATCCAATCAATTCGTAGTGCAACCCCAAAGGCTACACCGAGCAAGGAACTCGTTGAAATAATATTTATTAAATATAAAAATTGTATCGGCACGAAAGCGAAGATAAACATTTGCATAGGAACGAAAAAACCGTTATGAACAATATACGACCACACTTTATCAATACCTGTAGATTCTTGTATTTGGTTTGGTGAACTATTCCCTACCCCTTCCATTACTTCTTTTGCATCTGGATTCATCATGTAGGTCATGATTGTCGCAATTAAAGTAATAATAGCTGTTAATATGAAAAAATAACTGGCTCTTTTTAACATGACTTTATTACTTTCAAGTTTCACCGTAAACATTCTCCTCAATTTGTGGAAGATTCCTATTTCAGTACCGTCATCGGGGGGATCGCTTATCTTAAATGACGTTCTATTTCATATCACGTGTTTTTATTTGAGCTAACTCTTTTTTTCTTTTCTCTTGAAGATATTTTCGTCCCGCTTTCCATTCTGCAACAAGAAAAAATAGACCCAGCATCAAATAAAGGACATAACCGATCGTGCTTTCCAATCGGTTTGATAATAACAACCATGTCAACATTACTATATAAGCAACTGGTAAAATTGCTCCCCAATATGCATGATTTCTCGTTGAAAAGAAAAATTGTACAGCTAACACACTAGCGAACATAAAAACGCCATAAAATCCAAAGTCCATTAATTCTCATCCTTTTCTTGTTTATATTTTTCAATAATTAATTTAGCGATTTCCACACTTATTTGATCTTCAATCGACAATTTTTTGATAAATTTGATGAATTCCTCGTTCTCCACATCATCATTCATTTTTATTTTTTCGATCAACCTATCCAATTTAAGTCTTACCGTTGGATATGAAACTTCATAAAGTTTTGCAATTTCTTTTAAAGAACCCGATTTTAAGACAAAGTTTTTGATGAATTCCAAGTCCTCTGGTTCCAAAGACAAAATCCAATTCGGGACACCTTTCATATCCATATATTCCTTCAATCCTTTCTCAAACTTTAAATCAATATTATTAAACATTATTTTAACTTTATTAAAAATAATATGCAAGAAAAATTAATTAAATAAAAAATAACCTCTTACGGATTAACATCCGCAGAGGTTATTTCAAACAATTTATATGTTTCATGATCTTAACATTTGTTTTCCTTCATCTATTTATAATCCACATTTCAATTGTGCACCGCAACTAGTACAAGTATTACATCCACCGACTTCCGCGACGTTCCCTTTCCGACATACCGGACAGATGTCACCTACTTCCGAGCCGATGTTTACGTTCGTTTTTTCTAATTCTTGAATCGTGTCCATTAAGACTACTTTAGGTTGTTCATCGACAATATAATCGTCTTTTTCTTCAAAATTATTTTCTTCTGCTTTTAATGTCAATACTTGTGAATCTCGGCTTCCGTCTACATAAACAGTTCCACCTTTTGCTCCACCTTTATATAGACGTTGATACACTTTTTCTACTTGCTCTACAGTATAGCCTCTCGGTGCATTGACCGTTTTAGAAATCGAACTATCGACCCAACGTTGGATGACGCATTGTGTATCAGCATGTTCTTCTGGAGTTAAATCCATCGCTGTGACGAACCAATCAGGCAAATTATCTTTTGTATATTCTGGATTGTTTTCTAAAAATTCGTCTACGATTTTTGCATTTACTTCGATAAATTTACCTAAGCGACCACTGCGATAGTATGTGAATGAGAAGTAAGGTTCGAGTCCTGTGCTGACACCGACCATCGTTCCTGTACTACCTGTAGGAGCGACAGTAAGTAGATGTGAGTTACGGATACCGTATTTTAAAATATCTTGACGAATATCCTCCGGCATTCTTTTCATGTAGCCAGTATTGATGAATGCTTCTCTTAATTTCATCGTCTCTTCTTCCGTCTTGCCGACTAAAAATGGAAAACTACCTTTTTCTTTGGCTAATTCAATCGATGTTCGATACGCAGTCGTTGCGATCGTTTCAAAGACCTTATCGACGAGTTCATTTCCTTCAGGTGACCCGTATCTCGTTTCACAATAAATTAATAAATCGTGCAGTCCCATGACACCGAGACCGATCCTTCTTTCACCTAGAGCTTGTTTACGGTTGTCTTCGAGGAAGTACGGTGTTGCATCGATGACATTATCTTGCATGCGGACACCGACTCTGACCGTTTCTTTTAATTTTTCAAAGTCGACAGTTTTATTTTCTTTATCCGCCATATTTGCCAAGTTTACCGCAGCTAAGTTACAGACGGAATAAGGTGCAAGTGGTTGTTCCCCACACGGGTTCGTTGCGACGACTTTTTGTCCGTACGCTTTTGCGTTCGTCATTTCGTTCGCGTTATCGATGAAGAAGATTCCAGGCTCTGCGGAATATGTAGCACAAATATTGATGAGATCCCATAATTCTCTCGCTTTAATTTTACGGTACGTTTTTATGCCGTAGCCTAGTTTTTCCCATTCGCGAACGTCACCGATCTTATGCCATTTTTCGTTATACTCTTTCATTTCTTCTTCTGTATAATTTTCAACATCTGGAAAGCGCAGTTCATAGTAATCATCGTTTTCAACAGCTTCCATAAACTCCTTCGTTAAGCAAACAGAGATGTTCGCTCCAGTTAAAAATTCAGGATTATGGACAGAATACGTTCCACCAGTTTTTAATTTCTCTTCCGCTTCCCTCATCGCTGCTTTCGTAAATCCGCCAAGGCCAGGCATGTTTTTGTAATTTAAAATGCCTTGATATAAATCTTTTTCCGTTTCTGTTAAAGGAGTAAACTTTAACTTTTCACTTGCTAATTGCTTTATTTGTTCATCGTTCGTATTTTCAATTAAGTAACGTAAAATTCTCGGGTTTTGCATTTTAGAAATAATGAATTCAATGATATCTGGATGCCAGTCCGCAAGCATAATCATCTGTGCTCCACGTCTAGATCCGCCTTGTTCAACGAGATGAGTCAGTTTTGCAATATCGTCAAGCCAAGAGACAGAACCTGATGATTTTCCATTGACTCCTCTTGCAAGTGTATTGCGCGGCCGTAAAGTTGAACCATTCGTGCCGACTCCACCACCACGTGACATAATTTCCATCACTTGTTTTCTATGATCAGAGATCCCTTCACGTGAATCTTGAACGAACGGCATGACGTAACAGTTGA
The DNA here is from genome assembly GCA_963766835.1 of uncultured Bacilli bacterium. GTDB lineage: Bacteria > Bacillota > Bacilli > Bacillales > Amphibacillaceae > Pseudogracilibacillus. The sequence continues at coordinate 11,157 of CAVYBX010000006.1, read as the reverse complement.
AATAAGTTACGTCCGTTTCAGATCCAGCACCGTATAATACTCTACCTGCAGGAATGAAGTTTAAACTCGCTAATGGTTCCGTAAATATTTGGAAATATTTTTCGCGTTTTTCTTCTGTTTTTTCAACTGCAGCAAGTCCTTTCGCATTACGCTTGGCAATTTGTTCATAAAAAATTTCTAACGGCTTGTCAATGACGTCTAAGTCGCGTTTGATGATTCCAGTTTCAATTTCTTCTTCGTCTTCTAACACATTTCGGAATTCGTCCGCAACTTGAATGTACGCCTGATTGTCATCCCAATCGATCGACTTAATGATCCCATAGCCGCGCGCTGGAAACTTCGGGTCTTGTTTTACCGTAAGAACGACGAAGTCCCCTTCTTTTAACGTTTTCTTTTCTGTATCTTTAAACGCATAACGGTCAAGCATGACTAACCGAGATACACCTTCATGAGTAATTTTCATGTCAGGAGTGATCGGATGCACTTGTGGAAATAATTTGATGTCTTCGTTTAAAGCTTGTACATTTATTTCTAAGTTCGTGTCAATCATCGTCGACATTATTTATCGCTCCTTACGTACGTTTTTACAGTTGACTAAATTAATTGTACTACTAATGTACACAATAACGAGAAAAAAATCAATATATAGAAGAAAAATATTTTCTGATATCTATATATTGTATTTTTCACACTAAATTAATTTTTTCGTCAATTTCCACAAACATAGGCGGTTAAGCCGTTTTTGTCGATTCATGTCGAGCATATTAAGTTTTTATACTCCGTTAATAGATGTCATATTCAGTTGTAAAAACACTTTATTAAATCTATAATATATTATGTAAATTACTATTTGGGGGCTACTACATCATGTTTACAGTTTTACTCATACTCTTAGCTTTACTAATTGTTTATTACGTAATTACTTATTTTAGACAAAAAAAATATTTAAACGTACTTACACAAGAAGAATTTATTAAAGGTTATCGAAAAGCCCAATTGATCGATGTCCGCGAACCGAAAGAATTTGAATCAGGACATATTCGCGGAGCGAGAAATATTCCGTTAAGTCAATTTAAACAAAGTTTAGCAGCAATTCGGCCTGATAAACCAGTGTATTTATACTGTCAAAATACGACTCGTTCTTACCGTGCAGCACAAATTTTAAGAAAACATAAATATGAAGATATCAATGTGTTGCAAGGCGGCTTTAGAAAATGGACTGGCAAAATCGATAAAAAGAAATAGTCGAAGGGGGTGTACATTCTCTTCGGCTATTTTTATTTCTATCAAAATATTTTTCCGCTTATTTCGAGAAAGTTGTCCCCTCCTCTCTTCATAATAATCACGAATAAATGTTCATACTAATATTAAATTGACACACGTGATCATTTCGTGAAAAGAGGGTAAATTTATGTCTGATATCATCGTAAAAAAAGATCAGTCCTTTTTAAATGAATTGCAATCTGCACTTAATCAGCAACAAAATTTATCAGATTGGGAATTGTTTCAACTACATTATGAAATGAAAAAAGCTACTTTAGCTGAAGATTTCGATTCTTTACAAGTTCTTTCATACTTGCCACATATGGAATTTCTCGATCATCAAATCGAAACTGCCAAAACTGTGATGGAAGATATGAATGGACGAGCAATTTTAGCGGATGAAGTCGGTTTAGGTAAAACGATCGAAGCAGGTCTTATTTTAAAAGAATATATGATCCGGGGTCTTGTAAAAAATGCGTTGTTGCTCGTTCCCGCCTCTCTAATTAATCAATGGATAAAAGAATTGCAAGAGAAGTTTTATATTCCAGCGATAAGTTATCGGAAAAATTATGAATGGGACGCATATCCAATCTACGTCACCTCTCTCGATTTAGCGAAACGAAAACCACATCGAGACAATATTTTAAAATTAGATTTTGATATGGTCATCGTCGATGAAGCGCATAAGTTAAAAAACCATAAAACTTTAAATTACCAATTTGTTCGTTCGCTTAAGAAAAAATATTGTCTCTTACTGACAGCGACCCCGATTCAAAATAATTTAATCGAGCTTTTTAATCTCGTCAGTATTTTAAAACCAGGGTATTTAGGTTCATATGAATCATTTACGAAAAAATACGGTAAATTAAGAGGCGAACAATTACAAGATACGTATTTACGTAAACTAGTCCAAAAAGTGATGGTGCGCAATCGCCGGAAAGATACGATTTTAAACGACGTAAAAAGAAATGTTCATTCCGTTTGGATACAATTTACGGAAGAAGAACAACGAGTATACGACGAATTAAATGACTTTTTACAGTCGTTTTCTTCTTTATCGAAAATCACTTTTTTAAAAGAGTTATGTTCATCTCGTGAAGCTTGTTATTTATCATTACAAAATAGTTCTAATGAGCTTTTACGAAATTCGTGTAAAACTATCTTAGAAAAAATTGGTGCGCTCCCTCACCATGCGAAAGCGCAAAAACTAGTTGAAATGATTCAACAGTTAGGTGAAGAAAAAGTGATCGTCTTTACTGAATATCGTGCGACACAATTTTATTTACAATGGTATTTACAGCAACATGGCATTACGTCTGTCGCTTTTCGTGGCGGCTTGAAACGTGGACGAAAACAATGGATTACGGAACTTTTTCAAAACAATATTCAAGTTCTCATCGCAACGGAAGCAGGCGGTGAAGGGATTAATTTACAATTTTGCCGTTACATCATCAATTATGATTTACCGTGGAATCCGATGCGGTTAGAACAAAGGATTGGAAGAATTCATCGGTACGGGCAAAAACACGATGTTCACATCTATAATTTTGCGATTCAACATACGTTAGAAGAACATATGATGAAATTGTTATACGACAAAATTGATATATTTGAAAAAGTGATCGGTAAATTAGATAAAATTTTAGCAACGTTGCAAATTGAAAATATTGAAGATGAAATGAGACAGATTATTGATGAATCGCAATCGTTCGGTGAAATGAAAATAAAAATGGACAACTTTATTTCGATTGTCCATCATTTGAGTGAGGATGCAAATGAAGAAAAACATGGATAATTTTTTTCAAATTGATTCTTTTTTAAAACGGTTTTTTACTGCAAATCAATGTGACATAACAGAAGAACAAAATGGGAAGATGTCGGTACAGCTGACGGTTGAAATGGATAAAGCTTTAATGAATCGGCCATTTTATTGGCAATATGTTGAGACGACCGGAAAAGTTGGCGAACCTAAAAAATTACACTTTATTACGGATCCTGAAAAAATCGATGATGAAGGTGAGTGGATACATTTTGGAAGTCCCCGTCTGCAACAAATATTTCTTCATTTAAGTAAAACTGCTAAATTTACACAGCTTTATCAATCGCTTCAAGTAACATCAAATACGATGCTTCATCCGTGGCTGCTCGTTAATATTTGTATGATGTATGAAGGAAAACAAAAAAAAGAAGAGCTTTTTTCGATCGGTTTAAATTTAATTAACGGCAGTTTCGTATTTGGAATGATGGAGAAATTAACGAAAATAACACTTAAGTCTACAATTTCTGATCGTTGTTATACAATTTCTCCATTAATTAAATTATCTAGTGGTTTTTTAAGAATCGAAAAGTATTTAGACAATTATATTACGGAACAAACACATGATTGGGCATTGGAATCGTTAAAATTGTTAGAAGAAGAAAAAGCGATGATACACCATTTTTATGAAAGTGATGCATCACGAGATGAAATGGAGAAAGAAATAGCTGAAGTGACTGCACGTCTCCAACCGAAAATAACATATGAAGTAATGAGCGGTGGGTTAATATATTTGACGGAAACATTTATGAAAGATATCGCTTAAAAACGCCAAAATCCTCTACTTTGCTTATTCGCAGTAGAGGATTTTCGTTTAGTGGCCGAATCCTGGTACTAAAATAAATTCAGTATACCATGTAAACCCAATCATAAATACTGTTAGATACGCAGCAAATAAATACATATACATGCGTTCAGATAACTTTAAGTAACTAAGCGTTAGGAAAAAAGCCGTTTGTACAAGGAACAGTACTGCTGTATTATACATTTCCCCTACGTAAAACATAATCGTAAACATCCCTGTCCAAAAGGCAAGCACACGAAACATACGATCCATGCTTTTTCCCCTCCTTTATGTAAGCTAATACAAATTCAATTATAAACTACGAAAGTCTGATTGTAAATGAATCATTTATTTAACTAAAAGATGAACACGAAAAAATTGCTTTATTTGTCACATTCTTTTAAAGTCATTTTGATTGTATCATTAAATATGTGAACGATTCAAGTACGACTTCTTTATTTGTTTTTACGGTAATTGTACATGAATATTTATGTTGTTCGATCATTTCGTAATTGATCGTCGCTTCACCTGAAGGAAAGTTATATTTAATCTCTCCTTTTTCATCATCATTATACATTTTTTCCGTTAAAAATCGCTGTTTAGCCATTTGAATGATCGTTTCTGCTTCTGTTTGCTGAATTAACTGTTCAGTTATTTTTAGTTCGTTATAGTATATAGTTGCTGAAGTAATTAGCGCAGATAAAACGATCGAAAGAAATCATCAACACGAGCGGCAAATAGAACGCATCTTCTTTTTTAATCATGTGCGATAATTTTTTCATAAGTTTTCCCCTCTGTCGTTGTAATAGATACTTTCGTTCCGTACGATAGCCGTTTTAAGTGAAATTTCTTCACATCTCTCGCATAAATTTCATGACCTTTTCCATCGACTTGTCTGCGAATTAAATCGTTGTATCGTTCGATTTTTACAGTTTCTCCCGTAGTTAATTGAAAATACATTTCGCTCTCTGTTACGGAAACGGATTCCGCTCGTAAAACATCATCACGAAGATAAATGAAAAATTGCATCATCGCAAGATCCGTTTCATCTGTGTCCACTTGAATCAATTGGAATAAATAAACGATGATAGGCATCGTAATCGAAATGATCATGATCGTTAATAACATTTCGCTAAACGTGAAACCTCGTTCATTGTCTAAGTCCGTACAAACAAATTTGTTCATGTTTATGTCGCGCATTTTCCCATGTAGCACACCCTTTGATATATTCGTTTTCTTCCGTAAAGTGAATCGTTACAAAAGTTCCATTGATCGTTTCCGTAGTAGAAACATTTATAAGTTCACTAGTCGAAATGTAATGTAATAAAGTATCGTGTAAATGTAGCGTAATTTCTCTTTTATCTTGTAATGTTTTTCTTCCTTGTTTCAATACTATATCGATCGGAATAATCGTCGCTACGAGCACGAATATGATACTCATAGCGACTAAAACTTCAATCAATGTAAAGCCGTTAATCGACCTCAATATAATGCCTCCCTTTCCCGAAAGGAAATACGACACGGTACGAATGATACCGATCTTTAAATCTTAACGTCGTCGGATTGATGACTGTACCAGCCTTACTAAAAGAAATACGTGTATTCGAATAAGACGTGAACTCTAGATGTTTAGGATAATTTCTTCTTTTCATCGTGTCATTGCTAATGATCAAATAATGATCATCCCGCAACCATATCCGATAACTTTCATTTGTGTTGAGTGTTTGATTTTGAATGTAAAATATATCGGAACTAAACAAGTCAAAAAATTGTGCTGTTTGTTGTTTTTCAATCGTTTTTACGAAATTCGGAATGAACAAAATCGTAAATATTGAAATAACGAATAACACGAATAACATCTCGACTAACGTGAAACCATTTGAACGATCCATTATTCGACTGAAACAACCCCTTTATCCAATTTCAATTTTTTATTATTTTGACATGTCAATTGATCGTTTGTAATATACCCTTCTGCAACTAAAGTTGATAAAGAACTTGGAAGTCTGCCTTCATCTAATTCGTAAGCTTGCACTTGCGCCTGGACTGTTTGTACGAGCGCTTCACACCCTTTGTCGTGTACCGCACTACTCTGTTCTGTTATATTCGGAATGAATAAAATAATTAAAACAGCGATCACTAAAAGAACGATTAACATTTCAATTAACGTGAACGCTTTTTCGTTTTGAAACATAAAACTATCCCCCTTATATCGTCTTTATTACTTGAAACATCGGCCACATTAATGTGACGTAAACGAAGATGATGAATAATCCTAACATGACGATGATCGTCGGTTGTATCAGCTGAATAAAGCGCATTATTTTTTGTTCCATTTGTTCAGAAATATAATGAACATAAGCTGTCAAATCTCTCTGTAAAGAATCGTGATCATCATTTTTTTGAAAAATATAACTTAATTGTTTTTCGATAAAAGGAAGTGCCATCAATAAATGATCCACTTTTTGTCCTTGCGTTAACTGTTCTTTCATCAAATTCGCATAATGACGAATGATCGGTAATTTATCTTGATTCGTAATCGCTTGTAAAATTTCTTTCATCGATAATCCTGCTTTTAAAAACATGCTGATATGGGTCGAGAAATAGTATGACGTTTGCAGTGTTAAATAATTTCGAAATATAGGAATTTTATTGTAAAGTTTAATTTTCGTTTCAATCGCAATTTTGTCTTTCACTCTATGCCAGACGATACCGAATAGCAAAACACCACCGATCGTAATTAAAATGATGTTTGTGAAAAAATCGATGAACATAAGTGACCATAAAACTGTTTGTGATGCTTCTTTATTCATTCGGAACAATTCGATAAACGACGGTAACACCGATTGTTTTAAAAATACGAGTAAAATCGTAAAAAAGATGATTAATACGATCGGATAACGGACATTTTTTTGAAATTTCTTTATATATTTAAGCGATGTTCAAACATATGATACATTTTTCTAAACTTAAAATTAAATTTCCATTTATCGCGACGAAATATAAATAAGCGACGATCGTATCGTGAAAATTAGCTTTATCTAATGCTTTATCGATTCGATATCCTTTCGTTAAATAATGCTTCACTTTTTCACATATAAAAGTTAATCGACGATCCCATTTCATCACTTCTAAAGCTTCTAAAAGTGGATATCCTAGCTTTAACAAATGATGGAGACGTTGTAAAAAGATAAGTTGCACTTCTTCACTTAGACGTCCTTTCGTAAGTTTCTTGAAACGTTTCTTTCGTAATGAATCCATAAGTAAAAGCTTTCTCCTTTAAATATTTAAACGTATGATATTTATTCATTTTTAGTGTTTTGTGCCGTCAATCACATGCTGCAAAGATGTTCATCCAACAGTTCGACAATCGCTGCTCGGCGACTGAATTTTTCCACGGCTAATGATCGGTAATAATTGAATGCAGCAATAGCAATTAATGATTGGCTTAACTCTGTTCGATTTGATTCCTAAATCGATCAACCTTTCAATCGTTCCAATCGCATCTTTGCATGTAATGTACTTAGAACGAGATGGCCAGTTAAAGAAGCACGAAACGCAAATTGTGCTGTTTCTTCATCTCTAATTTCGCCAATCAACAAGATATCTGGGTCATGTCTCAGTGCAGCTTTCAGTCCAGTTTGATTCGTAATTCCAGCTTTTTCGTTAATTTCTACTTGAGAACATTCGGAATCTTTCTTTAATGGGATCTTCTAAGTGATTCTTGAAACGATTTTTCTTTTAAAATCGCTTCAAGTAATGATAATCGTCGTAGTTTTTCCACTACCAGTCGGACCCGTGAATAATATGATCCCTGACGCGATTTTAACCAACTTTTCATTTTTTTCACTTGTGATGGGAATAAAAATAATTGTTCTAACAACGAAATCTTTTCTTGAGGTAAATTCGAATATAATACTTTCGGTATTGGAAGAGGTAACGTGGATAATCTAAGTGAAAAGAATTTATTTTATATGATTTGTGAAAGATAAATGTTCCGTTTTGGGGTTTTCTGATTTCTCCATATCCATCCCTGTAGCAAATTTCAAATACGTTAGAAGCGATTCGTACGTTTGTTTCTTTCATCGTACGAATAAATTGTCGTTCGCCTAATATTCGGTAATATATTTCGATTTCATCTTCTTCAGAAAGGGATAAAGTGGATGTCTGAGGCATTTCTATGACTCGCATCATTCAAGATTTCTTGAGCAAATTTCGTTGCCCAACTCGGCACTAACTCACCTCCACATTTTAGTTCATTTACAATATTCGACGCAAATGTCGAAATTCCTGCAAAAATAAAAGTTTATTGCTAATTTTTTCTTCGTTTTAACATGGATATTTGTATAAATAAGGATATTGTTGAATAATAAAGATAATTATTTTGTTAAAGGACTGAATATGCAATGTAATCAAATGATTTTATCAAATTTCTTACTGAACAATTACGTAACGTATATGAATAAATCGAAAACCGAAACGAAAAGAGAAAAGAAAACCGAACATTCCGATTTATAGTAACAATTGGTCGGGTCTTTTCCCATTTACGATTAAATTGTTGTTTAAAAAGATAAGACTGTCCAATCTAAATGATATGGACAGTCCTTGTGATTTTATACTGTCGATAAAATTGTAGCGTAAATGGGTTCATTTCTTTTTCATCACCGATGACCGTACTCGGCCCATGACCAGGAAAAACTTCGAAATCATCTGGTAATTGATACAAGACATCTACGATACTAGCAGCTAACTGTTCAATATTTCCACCTGGTAAGTCCGTTCGTCCGATTCCTTGTTGGAATAATACATCACCGCTTACGACAAATTTTTCGTCTTTAAAAATGAACGATACACTTCCAGGGGAATGACCAGGAGTATGTGCGACTTCAAATGTAAATGGTCCGAGCGTCATTTTGCCTTGTTCGATCAAATGTTCAGGTGGATCTGTCACGATGGCACTCGCTTCGTCGAAATAAAACTGGAACGGTTTAACTCCGGTTTTTCCAACCAGTCTTTTCATTTTCATGTAAATATACATCTAATTGATATGTTTTGCGTCAATCATCGACAGCACCAATATGATCAAAATGAGCATGCGTCAATAAAATCGCTTCTGGTTCGAGATTGTGTTCTTTGAGATAGTCTTTCACGACTAGAGCATCTCCACCTGGATCGACGATTAAACATTTTTCGTTTTTACTAATAATGTAACAATTTGTTCCTAATGGTCCTAATGACAATGTTTTGATGTTCATCTTAGTATAACCTCCAACTCAATTGTAAAAGGAATATGCTCGACAAATTTAGTGAGATACTATAAAATAAGCTATGTAAGTGACTTTATACATAAAATTGTTGAAATCGTAATCTTTTTTCATTTTACCACGTATGTAAGGAGGATGTCTTAAATATGGTTTTAGCAATCATTTTTTTAGTCGTTGCACTAGTATGTTTAGTATCGGTCATAAGACAATTTAAAATTAAAAATTACTTAGCTTTATTTTTTTCAGGTGCAGCAGCTTTAAGTTTTGGTTTTTCTCTATCGCAACGATCATTTGTGAGTTGACGAATGCTGGATTTTGTTCATAACGATAAAAGACTGTCGTTTGAGGATTCTCTTTGACAGTCTTTTTTATTTTATCTTAAAAATCGACGAAACGGAATAAGTCTCCATATATAATTTGATCGGAATAGATTAATTCAATTTCCACTTTTTCTTTCATCGCAGTGCAAGGATTTTCTTCATTAAAATGTTCATCGTATGCCAATACTTCACCTGTCATTCTGTCATAACAAGTTGCATTCGTGTAAAGAAATTTTTCACTTACGAAATTTCCGTTTCGAAATCCGATATACTTATTTTCTACAGTACTGAATAAATTGTTACCGAACGATATATCATCACTTGATTCAATCCCTAACAAATGAAGCAATGTCGGTTTGAGATCGATTTGCCCTCCGATTGTAGACATTACTCTCCCTTTATTCAAACCTGGAATACCAGGACCGGCAATTGATCGAGGTCGGGTCGTCCGATGGGATCCGCGAAGAGCGATCCCCCCTGGGCCGCGACGCGGACGGTGAAATGAAAGGTGCTGCCCTCGCCCGGCTCGCTCTCGACCCAGATGCGGCCGCCCATCAGCTCGACCAGCTGCGCGGAGATCGCCAGCCCCAGGCCGGTGCCGCCGTACCGGCGCGTCGTCGAGCCGTCGGCCTGCGCGAACGGCTCGAAGATCGACCTGCTGCTTGTCCGGCGGGATGCCGATGCCGGTGTCGCGCACGGCGAAGTGCAGCATGAGCGCTCGTGTCGGCCGTCGCGTCGTCTCGGCATCGACCGTCGCACCGACCACCTCGCCGCGTCTCGGTGAACTTGATGGCGTTGCCGACCAGGTTGATGAGCGACCTGGCGCAGCCGGCCGGGTCGCCGACCACGGCTGTCGGGCACGTCGGGCGCGATGTGGCAGGCCAGCTCCAGCCCCTTCTGGTGGGCCCGCAGGGCCAGCGTCTTCGAGCGTGTCGCCGACGGCTGTCGCGCAGGCGCGAACGGCGACCGGCTCCAGGTCGAGCTTGCCGGCCTCGATCTTCGAGAAGTCGAGGATGTCGTTGATGACCGTCAGCAGCGCGTCGGCCGACGACTTCGACCATGCTCGAGGTACTCGCGCTGCTCGGCGGTCGAGGTCGGTGTCGAGCGCCAGCTCGGTCATGCCGAGGATGCCGTTCATCGGCGTGCGGATTTCGTGGCTCATGTTGGCCAGGAATCGGCCTTTGGCCCGGCTGGCCGCCTCGGCGGCCTTCTTCCCCTACTTCAGCGCCTCGTATGGCGCGGGCGTGGCCGGCGGTCCGGCCTGGAGCGGCACCACGGTCCGCGCCCACGCTGCACCGCGAAATCCTCTTCGTGCAGTTTGAGAGTGCGCACCCGCAAGCGATAGCCGCCATAGATCATGCCGAAGCCCGCGAAAACGCAGCCGGCCTGGAACCAATGCGACTGATAAAGGTACGGCGTGCGCGTGAAGGCAATCGCGGCGGCGCCTTCGCTCCACACGCCGTCGGCGCGGCAGGCGGCCACGCGGAAGCGGTAGTTCCCCGGCGGCAAATGGGCATATTCGGCCATGTGCCGCCAGCCGGCGTTGACCCAGTCTTTATCCAACCCTTCCAGGTGGTATTTGAAATGAATGTGCTCGACCACCCTGGGAAAGCTCAGCGCCGTGAAATGAAACGTGCAGCGGTCCTTGTTCGGCGCGATGACGATCGACGGCCCCAGCGCGACCGACTCGCCGTCGACGATGATTTTTTC
>CAVYBX010000005.1:0-42861 GCA_963766835.1 uncultured Bacilli bacterium | reverse complement strand
CTGATGCCGAACGTTTAGCAATTGCTGCAGTTGCAATCGGTCAAGACCCAAGGGATGTAGGCGGCCATAATTTAATCGAGTTAATTTATAATAGTCCAGATCGTAAATTGTGGGATGGATCTTTTGAAGATACAATGACCTATCAAGGGAATAATGGTCCTATTTTTGCACTTATCGCACTTGATACGAAAAACTATCCCGTTCCGGAAAATGCGAGATGGACACGGGAAAAATTGATTGACGAATTGTTAGCAAATCAAAATATTGATGGTAGCTGGCATTTAAGTAATCTTTATGAATCGCCTAGTATCGATATTACAGCGATGGCATTAACTGCTTTAAGTCCGTATAAAGATCAACTGAAAGTAAGAAGCGCATTGGAGAAAACAGTACAATATTTATCTACTATCCAAACTGAAACAGGAGGATTTGACGGAGGTGCTTTTGTAGGTGGTATTACGAGTGAAGCGACCTCACAAGTGATTATCGGACTTACTGCGTACGGTATCGACCCGACGAGTGAACAGTTTACGAAAAACGGTAACAATTTAATCGATCATCTATTAAGCTACCAAAATGAAGACGGTGGATTTAGACATACAGACGCATATCCAGCTTCTGATGCGATGGCAACAGAACAAGCGTTACAAGCATTAGTTGCATATCAATTGTTTTTAAATGGTGAAGATAGACTGTATCATTTTGGAACGTTAGATGATGAAGAAGATCAAGAGCCAGTAGAAGAAGATGAAAGAGATCAAGATCCGATAGAGGAAGATCGTGATGATTTAGATAAAGAGGATAGCAATGGAAATCAAGAAGAAGAAAATCAAGGAGGAAATAATTTAGAACGAGATGAAGATAAATTATTAATCGGTAAAGTAGAAGGTCAATCGAATATAGAAGAAGAACAATTCTCATCAAATGACGAACAGTCGCAAGATGAAGAATCAAGCGAGAAAAAACTACCAACGACAGCGACGAACATATTTAATTTCATGTTATTGGGAATCGTATTGCTAGTGGTAGGAATGATCGTTTACATCATTCAACGGAGAATAAGTGTAAGCAAATAGTTATTAAAGGAGGCTCTTATGATGCGTCTAACAAAAAAATGGTTGTTGACAGCCATTTCCGTCGTGATGTTAGTCATTTTATCTGCCTGTGGTTCTTCTTTAGAGAAACCGACGGGATTAGAAACGACGGAATCTAAACAATCTGTAGAATTGAATGAAGACGTTGAAGAGGTTAGTGAAGAGGAAGAGTAAAAGAAAAAGACGATTTAGAAGATGAACGTGATGAAAACGATGCGGAATCAAATGATGAGAAAAAAGAAAAACATATAATGAATTTAATACCGAGACAAAGTCTTCAAAAGATGCTAGCGAATCAACATCTGTGACGAAAAATGAACAAAGTGGAAAACAAAATGAAACGTCGTCTCAAAGTAAAAAATCTGAAAGCAAACAAGGAAGTAGTAATAAGTCAACATCGGCAACAAAGAGTACGAATAAATCGGAGTCTACATCCTCGTCTTCAGCAAATACGAAACAAACTAGTAGTAAATCGTCAAAGCAAGCATCTGAAACGAAACAAAAAGATACTGTCGTTATTTCGATCGTTATTTCGGCAAATGAAGTACCGTTACCTCCGACAGAGATAGAAATAAAAGATGGGGATACCGTACTTGATGCATTAATTGCGGTCACGAAAAAACATGGAATTCAATTAGATTATCGTGGTGGACGGGGAAGTTCAGCGTATGTCGAAGGATTAGCGAATGTATATGAGTTCGACCGTGGCCAAGGTAGTGGTTGGATGTACCGTGTAAATGGTATTTTCCCTGATCGCAGTGCCGGTGTCGTGCCTTTAGAATCGGGTGACAGAGTAGAATGGCTTTATACGTTAAACCTTGGACAAGATTTAGGTGCAGATTTAAAGCCGTTTCGTCGTTAAATTTAAGATAAGAAAAGTTTTTATTAAAATCACTAAAACCGACCTAGTGATCATTTAATCTAGGTCGGTTTTTCTCGATATGACGTTACAATGGAAAGGCGTTGCTTTAAATGGAAAGTGGTTTTAGCGGATATCATCCTTATGTTATTTTATTCTACTATCTATGTACTAGTTTTCTAATTATGTATTTCAATCATCCTTTATTTTTAATGACAGTACTTCTTTTACTAATATTCGTGAACATGACACACGACTATGGAAAAGCATTAAAAAAATGGACGGTACCTTTCGTCATGATGGGAGTTTTTATCGTCTTTTTGAATCCATTTTTAGTTTCACGTGGTACGAATATTTTGTTTTATTTTCGCGGTAAACAAGTAACGCTTGAAGCGACGATGTACGGTTTTGTCATGGCCTTATCATTGATCGCGATTCTGATGATGTTCGTCTCTTTTAATCTCAAATTAAATGGGAATAAATTTTTATTCGTTTTTTCGAAATTTTTACCGCGGACGGCATTTTTAATCATGTTAGCGATCCGTTTCGTACCATTGTTAAAACGAAGATTAGATGAAATTTCGGCTGTACAATATGTTCGTGGTAAGACGATTGTTTTCGGAAGTTTAAAAGAACGAATTCGAAACGCACTAGTAATGTTACAAATATTATTAACTTGGTCGTTAGAAGAAGCGATACAAACTGCCGATTTCATGAAAGCCCGTGGATACGGTCTCGGTAAAAAAAGTTCATACGTACCATATCAAATGGAGAAACGTGATTGGATATGGATGAACATACTCTTTTGTAGTTTAGTAGTTTGTATTTTCTGCGGATTACTTGGTTATGGAAAAATTGTCATTTATCCACAGTTAGGGACGCTCCATCTTTATCCGTTAGATTGGGTTGCCTACGTATGTATGGTTATGATCATTTCATTTCCACTGCTAGTCGAGGGGAGAGAACTTGTGAGATGGAAATTTTCGAAATAAAAAATTTATCTTTTCAATACCCTGAAACAGATGAACGAGTACTAGAAAATATTTCATTACAAATATTAGAAGGGCAATTTCTAGTCATTTGCGGACCTAGTGGATGTGGGAAAACGACATTTCTCCGATTATTGAAAAAGGAACTTGCTCCAATAGGTGAACGAAATGGAGAAATTTTTTACCTAAAGAAACAATTTTCCGAATGGGACGAAAAAACGTTAGCAGAAGAAATTGGATTCGTTTTTCAAGATCCGGAAAATCAAATTGTCATGGAAGAAGTATTACAAGAAATCGTTTTCGGGATGGAAAATTTCGGATATTCACACGTTGAAATGAGAAAGCGCGTTGCCGAACTTGTTCACTTTTTTGGAATGGAAAGTTTATTAAAGAAGAAAACTTCAGAGCTATCTGGAGGACAGAAACAGATGTTAAATTTGTTATCCGTGTTACTATTAAAACCGAAAGTGCTTCTTTTAGATGAACCGACAGCGCAACTCGACCCGGTTGCAGCGAAAGAATTTATCACGATGTTGAAAAGATTGAATGTTGAAATGGGCATGACGATCGTCATCGCGGAACATAGATTAGAAGAATTATTTTCGATTGCAGATAAAGTTATTTTTTTAAAAGAAGGGAAAGTAGCGTATGAAGGAGATAGTCGTGAAGTAATCGATCAGGTTTATCGAAATCAAGATCGTTTATTTTTACCGTACATTCCGTCTCTGGCACATCTTTATTTAAAAAAGGAGAAGATTCCGCATAAAGAAAAGATTCCTTTATCCGTCAAAGAGAGTAAAGAATGGTTGTCTAATTTAAGTATACGGATGAAAAAAAGAAAGCAGCCTTTAGAAAAAAGTACGCATTTTAAAACACCTTATTTATCTTTACGTAACGTATATTTTCAATATGATCGCCATTCGCCAATGGTCATTAAAAATTTATCAATCGACATAGCAGAAGGAGAATTTTTCGTCTTAGTCGGTGGCAATGGCTCAGGCAAATCAACCTTTATTAAATTATGTCTCGGAATTTTAAAAGCACAACGAGGTTCGATCAAACTTGCTGGCCAAAAGTTAAGCAAGTTAAAGCGTACAAACTTGTTGGAACGAGTCGCTTATTTACCGCAAAATCCAGAAACTTTTTTTATGGAAGATACGATAGAAAAAGAAATGATTCAAACGGTAGAAAAGTATCCTTCAAAAGTTCGTTCCGAGAAAATTTCCGAAATGCTCGATTTGTTTCATATCAGACATTTACGAAATCGACATCCGTACGATTGTTCTGGTGGAGAGTTACAACGAGCGGCTCTAGCGTGTATGTTACTTTCAGAACCTAACATTTTATTTATCGATGAACCGACGAAAGGACTTGACCCTATCGCAAAAGAAAATTTAGCGAAAATACTGCGCCGTTTACATGAAAAAGGTATAACGATCGTTATGGTAACACACGATATTGAATTTGCTGCAAAATATGCCGATCGCTGTGCGATGATGTTCGATGGAAACATTTCTATTGCTGGAACTCCTAATGAATTATTTAAAGGAAATTATTTTTATACGACGACGATGAATCGAGCAACGCGAATGAGTCCTGTACCGGAAGTGTTAACGTTAGAGGAGGCACTAATAGAATGGTGAGGTCGCACAAGTATTTAATCATTGTAACGATATGTATTTTCATTTTATTAGTGACCTCGATCGTTTTCTTTCAATATGAAGCATATTTAATTGTTAGCCTTATCATTATTGTAAGTATGATGATTCCGTTTTTCGCACGGTTTGAAGTGAAGCAATTGTCTGGTAGAGAAGTAGTTATAATCGCAATGTTAGCCGCCATTGCTGCCATTAGTCGTGTACCTTTTGCGCCAATTCCAAGTGTGCAACCGACATCTTTCGTCATTATTACCGCAGGACTCGTATTTGGAGCGGAATCTGGTTTTATCGTTGGAGCTGTAGCAGCGATCGTATCGAATATTTTTTTAGGACAGGGACCGTGGACCCCTTGGCAAATGTTCACTTGGGGAATGATGGGGATGAGCGCAGGTTTCTTACGTAACACTTGGTGGATGCAAAAAGTATGGGGGAAAATGATATTCGGTTTCGTTTGGGGTTATATATTTGGTTGGATCATGAATTTATGGATCGTTTTCAGTTATATCGAAAATATGACGGTCGAATTTTTTATTAGTATTTATGCGGCTAGTATCTATTTCGATTTAGCCCACGGATTATCAAATGCAATTTTCCTCGGTATATTTAGTGCAAGTTGGATGAAGATTTTAGAAAGATTTAAACGAAAATACGGATTACTAAATTAAAAAGTTGATATTAGCGGTTAACTTACCTATCATATGTATTAGATTAAATGGCAAAGGGTGACATCATATGAAAACGACAGCTAACCAAAGAAAAGCAGACTATGACATTGATTCGATCTATTTAGAACGTTGGTCACCGCGAGGGTTTTCAGAAAAAGAAGTAGATGAGGAAACATTATATTCACTGTTTGAAGCTGCACGTTGGGCGCCGTCTGCGTCAATTTGCAACCGTGGCGATTTATTATTGCAAAGACGAAAGAAGACCGTGAAAAATTTTATCAATTTATCGATGATTCGAATGTAGAATGGTGTAAAAGAGCACCAGTACTCGTTGCAATCGCATCGAAAAAAACTCGTAATGACGAAGGAGCTCTGAATGCAACACATGCTTTTGACACTGGTGCTGCATGGGGATTTTTAGCCCTTGAAGCAGTAAGAAAAGGATTAATTACCCACGGGATGGGTGGTTTTGATCGAAGTAAAGCGAAAGAAATATTGAATATTCCAGAAGAATATGATGTACAAGCAGTTATCGCAATTGGATATTTTGATCCGAATGCTGATCTTTCAGAAGACAATCGAAAACGAGAAGTTCCGTCAGATCGTCGTCCAATCAAAGAATTTGTCTTTGAAGGAAGTTTTAAAGAATAAAATCATAAATAATGTTTTTAATAAAAATATTTGCATTATCATTTTCAAATCAATATATAATGCATTTTGTGAAGTAATCACATTCAGTTGCTTGAAACAAAGCCAGTCGACTCCAGGAAGGATAAATGCGTTCACGTGTTGCCAACGACCAACACTTATGTCCTGTGCGTCGCGGGAACAACACGATCCGAAGAACAATGTAGCTCCTCGAAATTTGAGGAGCTACAGGAGTTTAGGACGTGCCCGCTAAAAACTGCTGTCGGAACTGATAGTCACAGATATAAGAGTGATAGATATTACATGTTTTTTTAGACATTTATTTCATAGATTAAATAAGTAATATGAGATACACACTTAAAATAGAAACGATAAAGGAAGTAATGATATACAAAATTGCAGTACGAATTTTTTTAGCTAATATTAATTGAATAGTTTCATTTCCAAATGTTGAAAAAGTTGTATAGCCTCCACAAAAACCAAATCCGACCAATAACCGAGCAAGTTCTGATAATGTTCCTTCTAAATAAAATTTGACAATGATCCCTAGTAGGATCGAGCCGGAGACATTTGCAATCCATGTTCCGATAAAATGTTTATTACATTTAACGAAGATATAATATCGTAATAAGCTTCCGAATCCACCACCGATACCTACGATGAAGAAATGGAGTAACATCAGTCCATCACTCTCCTAGTTGCATACTTATAACCTAGAAAACTACTGAATAATCCAAAGAGGAGAGTGCTGAAGATATAAATAATTGCTAAAATGACATTTTCCTTCGCTAACATGATAATTTCTACTGTAATCGCAGAAAATGTCGTATATGCTCCGATTAAGCCAGTCGTTATCCCTGTGATGACAACTTGGTCTAATTTAGATTGAATCATAGGGTGAAATAATATATAAGTTAATAAAAATGCACCGCTAATATTTACGGCAAAAGTAGCCCACGGAAAACCACTATAATCTATATTTGGTAGTAATAGACCAATGCCATACCTTAATATCGAACCGAAAAATCCACCTATCACAACTGCGAGATATACCTTCATAGAAACTTCCCCTATGCGATTTGACAAGTTGGACAAAGACCGTACACTTCAAATTTATGTCCTTCAATTTGATATTTCGTAAGTAACTGTTCCACTTCATCCATCGGACAAACATTAATTTTTTTCGTCTTGCCACACGTGTTACAAATAAAATGATGGTGATGATGCGGACCGCAGTTCATTCGAAAATGCTTTTCCGCATTTAGTTCGGTAGTTTCTAAAATTCCTAATTTATCGTATAGATGTAAATTCCGATAGACAGTATCATAACTAATTCCTGGATAGATCGATTCCATATATTCAAATAAGTCTTTAGCAGTGTAATATTTTTCTTCTTTCGCAAAGAATTCTAAAATATCTTTCCGCCGTTTTGTCGTTTTGTACCCGTTCTTTTGTAAAATTGACATTGCCTTTTTAACATCCATTTGTTAGTCCGCTCCTTTTTGTAAACGTAATGAAAGCCGTTTTGCTAAAATAGAAAAGACTAAAATAACAATTGCAATCATCACAATCGTACCACCAGGAGGGATACTTAAAAA
The DNA here is from genome assembly GCA_963766835.1 of uncultured Bacilli bacterium. Lineage (GTDB taxonomy): Bacteria > Bacillota > Bacilli > Bacillales > Amphibacillaceae > Pseudogracilibacillus. The sequence continues at coordinate 35,350 of CAVYBX010000005.1, read as the reverse complement.
ATACCCGCTAATTAACCCGGTTATGACAGAAACTTCTGCAAATAATATCGATAAAAATAGTAATTGTTTAAAACTGACAGCAATTCGCATCGCACTGGCAACTGGTAACGTCATTAATGCGGAAACGAGCAATACACCGACAATTCGAATAGAAGCTGCGATGACTAAAGCAGTTAAAATAATAAACAAAAAATGTATTCGATTTGCATGAATACCTGAAACTATCGCATGTTCTTCATCGAATGATAAAGTTAATAGTTCTTTGTAAAAGAAAGCGATTAGTACGATGACGATCACTGTTATTCCGAAAATTGTTACCAAATCATTACGGCTGACAGCAGAAACAGAACCGAACAAATAATTAAACAGATCGGTGTTAAATCCGTTCGCGATTGCAATGAAAATGACGCTTAATCCGACGCCACCACTTAAAATAATCGGAATCCCAATTTCTTGGTAAGCAGTATAAACCGATCGTAACTTTTCAATTAAAATGGCTCCGATCACTGAAAAACCCATTCCGCTTAATAACGGATTAATAGGAAATAAGAGCAATTTTTCGAGCATCAATCCAAAAGCGATGCCGGCTAGTGTGACATGGGATAAGGAATCGGCTAATAACGAAAGTCTTCTTACGACTAAAAAAGAACCTAGTATAGGAGCGATGATGCCGATTAATATTCCGGTAATAAAAGTATATCGTAAAAAATCGAACTGCAAAAAGTCAGATAACATAGTGACCTCCTTTTAATCATGGTCATGGACGATGACTTGGACTGGATAACCGTAAATTTCCGATAGATATTCTTGAGATAGAGCTGTATATTCTTCAGATTTCCCATGAAAGTGTAACGTTTGATTCAAACAAGCGACGTTTGTAGCATGTTTCGTCATTGCTCCAGTATCATGGGTCACTAGTAGTAACGTAAGATTTTTTTTCACGTTCAGCTCGTGAAGCAAGTCGTAAAACCGTTCGACGTTTTTATAATCGATGCCGACGGTAGGTTCGTCTAAAATAAGTAGTTCCGGTTCACTAACTAATGCACGAGCGATAAACACTCGCTGTTGTTGTCCGCCAGATAAATTGCCGATATTATGATAAGCGTAATCACTCATCCCTACTTGTTCGATCGCCGCGAGCACTTTCTCTTTATGATTTTTTTTCATAAACCGGAAATAGCCGATTTTCGCTGTTAATCCCATCGCTACAACTTCAAATACGGTAGCAGGAAATCCTCTGTTAAATGTATTTGCTTTTTGAGAAACGAAACCGATTCGATTCCAATCTTTAAACGTATCGATCGGTTTGTCTAATAAGTAGACCGATCCTTCATCAGGTTTAATAAGCCCTAAAATAATTTTTATTAACGTCGTTTTCCCTCCTCCGTTCGGTCCAACAAGTCCCATAAACATACCACGTTCGATGGAAAAATTGATGTTTTTTAAAACTTGTTTATCGCCGTAAGAAAAAGAGACATTCTCTAGCCGAATGACTGTATCAGACAAAACATCACCTCATTTCAGCGCTTCATCGAGCGTTTGTAAATTTCGTTCCATGATAGAAATATAATCTTCGCCATTTTCAATATCTTCATCTGTCAATACTTCTAGATTATGAATGAACAATTTTTCCGCATCGATATTTTCACGAATAATTTCGGCTAAACGATTTGAACCAGTTTGTTCAAAAATGATATATTGAATTTCTTCCTTTTCAGCAAATTTCACGATTTGTGCGAGCTCTTTTTGCGATGGTTCATCCGATGAAGAAAGGCCACTAATTGAAATTTGTTCAATTCCGTAACGATCTTCCCAATATCCATAAGCAGCGTGAGAAACGATTATTTTTTTCATCTCTTTATTTTCTAACGTCTGTTTAAATTGATCATCGAGCGTGCGCAACTTCTCTTCTAATTGTTTAAAATTTTGTTCGAAAAAAGTTTGATTGTCTGGGTCTAACTCACTAAGTTGCGTCGTAACGATTTCAGCAACATCGATCATCCTAAGCGGATCGAGCCAAATATGAGGATCGAAATCTCTGTGGTGATGATCATCGTGATGATGTTCGCCGTGGCTAGATTCTAAAAAAAGTTGTTCATGTTGTCCTATTTCAATGAACAAAATATCATAAGCTGACAACGATTCAGCAATACTCTCTGAAAAACTTTCCATCCCTGCCCCTAAATAAATAAATGCGTCGCTTCTTGCAATATCAGTAATTTCTTTTGAACTAGGTTCGTATGTATGTGCATCTACACCAGGAGGGTAAACTGATTTTACTGTCGCAACATCTTTAGCGATTTCATCGACGATAAATTCAAGTGGATAAACAGAAGTGTAAATGAGTAAATTTCCTTCTGATGAAGATTTGTCAGTAGAACTTTCCTGACATGCCGTGATGAAAAATAAAAATACACTTAAAATCATAACGAAGTTTTTTAATTTCACTTTTTTTCGCGCCTCCTATTATGGCAAACATTATATCGTAATGATTTCGATTTGTAAACCGTAATGATTACGATTTATAAAATTTATTTTAAGTGAAAGTTTATTGCATACAATAGGGGGGTATAGTATAATATAGTAAGGAGGTGATTGCCTATGACAAATAGTGACAGGAAGACGATTCGACCTGATGAAAATAAAAAAGCATTATTGACAAGATTGAAACGAATTGAAGGACAAGTTCGTGGAATTCAAAAAATGGTCGAAGATGACCGGTATTGTATCGATATTATTATTCAAATAAATGCAATTAATGCAGCACTGAAACAAGTAGGTTTTAACTTATTAGAAAACCATGCGTCACATTGTGTCTTACATGCGATCGAGTCTGGTGAAGGGGACAAGGCAGTTCAAGAATTACTGACTGTCATGAAACAGTATTCTAAATAGGAAAGGTGAACGAAATGAGCAATAAACAAATCGCGTTACAGATAGAAGGAATGACTTGTGCCGCATGTTCTGCTCGCGTAGAACGAGTGTTAAATAAGATGGAAGATGTCGAAGCACAAGTGAATTTAGCGACAGAAAGTGCGAAAATTTCTTACGATGCCGAAAAAGTTTCACCTACCGATGTCATTCAGAAAATTAAAGATATCGGTTATGACGTCGAAACTGAAAAATTGGAATTTGCAATTTATGGGATGACTTGTGCTGCATGTTCGAGCCGTATCGAAAAAGTGCTTTCTAAAATGGATGGTGTCGTAAAAGCAGTCGTTAATTTACCAAATGAAACGGCGACGGTGACATACTATCGCAACGTTGTGACCGAACGAGATGTCATTGAAAAAATTAAAGCGATCGGTTATGACGCAAAAGTACGAAACGAAAAAGCAAGCACCGATACACATAAAGAAAAAGAAATGAAAAAAATGCAATGGAAACTGATCATATCAGCAATTTTATCAGCTCCTTTACTCCTTACGATGCTCGACCATTTATTTGGAATTGCTGTACCAAATATTTTTATGAATCCGTGGTTTCAATTTGCTTTAGCGACGCCGATCCAATTTATTATCGGTTGGCAGTTTTACGTGAGTGCGTATAAAAATTTAAAAACGAAAAGTGCAAACATGGACGTATTAGTTGCACTAGGAACGAGCGCTGCCTATTTTTACAGTTTGTATGAAGCAATCCTTACGATTGGAAATCCGAGTTATGTGCCGCATTTATATTTTGAAACGAGTGCTATTTTAATTACGCTCATATTGCTCGGGAAATACTTGGAAAAAAATGCAAAAGGAAAAACGACCGAAGCGATCGAGAAGTTGTTACAATTACAAGCGAAAGAAGCGCGCGTTATTCGTGACGGCAAAGAAATGATGATTCCGATTGAAGAAGTCGTCGTATCAGACCGTATGATTATTAAACCAGGTGAAAAAATACCTGTTGATGGCGTCGTCGTCAAAGGAACGACATCAGTTGATGAATCGATGTTAACTGGTGAATCGATTCCAGTTGAAAAGCAAGTAGGTGCGAAAGTAATCGGGTCGACGATGAATTTAAATGGGACGATCGAGATGGAAGCGGAGAAAGTCGGGGAAGACACGGCGCTCGCATCGATTGTACAAGCTGTCGAAGATGCCCAAGGTGATAAAGCACCGATCCAACGAATGGCTGACGTCATATCAAGCTACTTTGTCCCGATTGTCGTCGGTATTGCGATCGTTACATTTATTATTTGGATCACGTTCATTACACCAGGAGAGCTTGAATCTTCGTTAACTGCAGCAATTGCAGTACTTGTCATCGCGTGCCCTTGTGCATTAGGACTAGCGACACCGACATCGATTATGGTCGGAACGGGTAAAGGCGCACAGACTGGAATATTATTTAAAGGGGGAGAACATTTAGAAAAGACACATGAACTTACGACGATCGTATTCGATAAAACGGGTACGATTACGAAAGGAAAGCCTGAAGTAACCGACTTTATCGGAGACGATAGATTACTTCAACTCGTTGCAAGTGCAGAAAAAAGTTCAGAACACCCGTTAGCCGAAGCGATCGTTCGTTATGCTGAGGAAAAACAGATCGAATTCATTGATGCAGAACAATTTGTAGCGATACCCGGACACGGTATTCGTGCAACTTTTCCTCAAGGTGAAGTGCTCATCGGTACGAGAAAATTAATGCGTGATCACGGTGTCGATACCGCTGAACAGGAAGAAACGATGTATCAGTTAGAGCATGAAGGGAAAACGGCGATGTTCATCGCCGTCGATAAGAAATTTGCTGGTATAGTCGCCGTCGCTGATACGGTGAAAGAAACGGCAAAAACTGCGATGGAGCAATTGAAAAAGATGGGGATGGAGCTTGTCATGTTAACAGGCGATAATGAAAGAACTGCTCGTGCAATTGCGAACGAAGTTGGAATTGACCGCGTCATCGCCGAAGTACTTCCAGAGCAAAAAGCGGAAAAAATTAAACAGCTGCAAGCAGAAGGAAAAAAAGTAGCGATGGTAGGAGATGGAATAAATGACGCTCCAGCATTAGCGACAGCTGATATCGGAATTGCGATCGGCACTGGAACCGAAGTCGCGATCGAAGCGGCTGATGTGACGATTTTAGCAGGCGAATTACTACTCGTACCGAAAGCAATTCGTTTAAGTGGTGCAACGATTCGCAACATTAAACAAAACTTATTTTGGGCATTCGCTTATAATACGATAGGTATTCCGATCGCTGCTATCGGGTTATTAGCACCGTGGATCGCAGGTGCTGCGATGGCGTTTAGTTCTGTAAGTGTTGTATTAAATGCTTTACGATTAAAAACTGTTAGAATATAAATGTAGAATAGGAGTGAATTTCAATGGATGTAGTTTTAGAAGTAAAAGGAATGAGTTGTAGCCATTGTGAAAAGACAGTAAAGGATGGGTTGTCAAATTTAAACGGAGTAAATAAAGTAGAAGTTCATTTAGATGACGGGAAAGTCGATGTCAACTATGACCAGGCCGTTATTACTTTAGATGAAATTTGCAATACGATTGAAGATCTCGGCTATGATGTAAATAGATAATACTTTAAAAAATTGATGCGACGTATATGTGTTTAATACGTTGCATCAATTTTTTTATTGTCAATTAAACAGAAAAAATAAACAATATATTGACAAAATAATAAAAGACTTCTCATTCTGGTTAAAATGTATAAATGATGAGGTGGGAGGTAGTAAGAAAGGATTGAACAATTTAAAACATAAACATAAATTGTGTACTAATATTGTTCGTTCAATGGAAGGAACAGATCTGAGGATGATATACTTTTATATTAGATAGGAGTGAATTGCAAATGATGACGGAAATGAAAAAAACTAAATTTAAAGAAGTAAATGATGCAATATGGAAAGAAGCAGCAATTAAATCATTGCGAGGACTTCCATTTGAACGACTGTTTACGAAAACGTTAGAAGGAATTGACATCCGACCACTTTATACGAAAGAACAAGTAACAAAAGACTTACCTGATCAAGACGCTTTGTTGCAAACGATTCGTGCAGGGATGAAAACGTCTGACTGGACGATCGCACAACAATCGTACGCAACCGACGGAGAGACATTTGTATCGGAAGTAAAGGAAGCGCTTGAAAAAGGAAATGAAGCGATTTGCTATGACGGAAAAAGAAAGGTTGCTTGGACGGATAACGCTTTAAAACAGTTGGCTGAATTGATAGAAACTTATCCGATTTATGCATTTCACGTTCAACGAGATGATTCATTTTTGAACATTTTTTCGATGATTGAAGAGAGTAAGCGGAAAGAAATAAAAGGTGCAGTAATAGGAAATGTCCAATTACCTGAAGGATATAGTTTGCTACGATCTTCTTGTGCAGATACGATCGACGTTCATTTAAAAGGTGCGGACGTCGTCACTGAATTGGCGGTAGCACTTGCAATCGCTGCAGAAAAGTCCAAAATCATTTCAATCGTTTACACAGTTTGAAAACCGTTTTTTAGTTAAATTTGCGATCGATACGGACTTTTTCTTGGAAATTGCAAAACTAAGAGCGTTTCGGATATTGTGGCAAACTTTTGCACAAGCTTACGGTGTGGAAAGAGTAAGCCGTGTGCCGATTTTTTCAGAAACGTCATTACGAACATATTCTCAGTTAGATCCTTACGTCAATTTATTACGTGCTGGAAATGAAGCGTTTTCAGCTGTATTAGGTGGCACAGATATTTTGACAGTACATCCACATGATGTCGTATCTACTGTCACTGAAGCAGGGATTCGTCATGCACGCAATATTCAACTAATTATTAAAGAGGAAACATTCGTCCAATACGTATTAGACCCAGCTGGAGGTTCGTATTTTATCGATACGTTAACGAAGCAAATCGTCGATAAAGCTTGGAGCTTTTTCCAAGAAATCGAAGCGGCAGGTGGCTACAGTGTATATGTAGAATCGGGGAAACTTGATGCAAAATTAGAACGGCTGTATGAAGGGCGATTAAAACAAATTAGTAAAGGTGAAAAATCGTTAATTGGAACGAATATTTATGCGGACTTAACTGATAAACTAGAAGACCTCGTACCGACAGTTGAAGTAGAAGGTCGATTAGCCGAACCGTACGAAAAATTGCGAGCTTCTTTTGAAAAGAGTCAACCGAAAACAGTGCTCTTAACGTTCGGTAAGTTAAAAGATTTTAAAGCGCGTGCTGATTTTGTCACTGGATTTTTAGCAGCTGCCGGCATTAAATCAGAATGGTCTCCAACGTTTCAATCTGTTGCCGAAGCGAATGAGTGGATCGCTGAAAATGATTTCGACTACGGTGTCATTTGTGTACACCCAGATGAAATAGATGCCGTGATGGAACAATTTATCGAAGATTTCCCTACAAATAAGTGGATCGATGTTGCTGGAAAGTACGATGAAGAAGTAGAGGCAGCTTGGAGAAAAGCAGGTATTTCAGATTTTATTTTTAAAGGTCAAGACCAACTTGAAAAGTTGCGAGCGATTCAAAAACGTTGGGAAGAGGTGGCACAACATGAAGAAGCCTGATTTTAGCAAAATCAAACCGAATATAAAACCGCTCAATCTAGAAACACAAGCGGAAAATGTCTTAGAAACGAACGAAGGAATTCCGATAAAAAATGTATACGATGAAAAAGATGTGGAACAACTCGAACATTTAAACGACTACCCTGGAATTGCACCGAATACACGTGGACCGTATCCGACGATGTATGTCACAAGGCCTTGGACAGTGAGACAGTATGCCGGTTTTTCCACTGCAGAGGAAAGTAATGCTTTTTATCGACGCAACTTAGCGATGGGGCAAAAAGGGTTATCTGTTGCGTTCGACTTAGCGACGCACCGCGGGTATGATTCCGATCATGAACGAGTGCGCGGGGATGTAGGAAAAGCTGGTGTTGCGATCGATACAGTGGAAGATATGAAAATTTTATTCGACGGGATCCCGCTCGATCAAATGTCCGTATCGATGACGATGAACGGGGCCGTTTTACCAGTGATGGCATTCTATATTATCGCTGCAGAAGAACAAGGAGTAAAGACTGAGCAATTATCTGGTACGATTCAAAACGATATATTAAAAGAATATATGGTTCGAAATACGTATATTTACCCACCGGAAATGTCGATGAAAATTATCGCCGATATTTTCGAATATACGTCAAAATATATGCCGAAATTCAACTCGATTTCAATTTCTGGTTATCATATGCAAGAAGCAGGAGCAACAGCTGATATTGAACTCGCATACACGCTAGCCGACGGTTTAGAGTACGTCCGAACTGGCTTGAAAGCAGGAATCGATATCGATTCATTCGCACCGAGATTATCATTTTTCTGGGCGGTCGGCAAAAACTACTTCATGGAAATTGCGAAAATGCGAGCGGCACGGAGAATTTGGGCACAAATGATGAAGTCGTTCAATCCGAAAAATCCGAAGTCACTCGCACTGAGAACACATTCACAAACGTCTGGATGGAGCTTAACGGAACAAGATCCGTTTAATAACGTGACGCGTACGTTAATTGAAGCGAACGCGGCTGCGATGGGTCATACGCAAAGTTTGCATACGAACGCACTCGATGAAGCGATCGCGCTGCCGACAGATTTCTCTGCACGTATCGCTAGAAATACGCAACTGTTTTTACAAGAAGAAACGATGATGACGAAAGTTGCTGATCCATGGGGCGGTTCGTATTATGTAGAAAAAATGACCGACGAATTAATGAAAAAAGCGTGGGAGCATATCGAAGAAATCGAAGAATTAGGCGGAATGGCGAAAGCGATCGAAACAGGTCTTCCGAAATTGAAAATTGAAGAAGCAGCAGCGAAACGACAAGCGCAAATCGACTCAGGTGTAGAGACGATTATCGGAGTAAATAAATATCAATTAGAAGAAGAAGAACCGATCGATATTTTAGATATCGACAATACGCTCGTACGTGAAAAACAAATTGAACGGATCGAACAAGTGAAACAGTCGCGTGACGAAGCGAAAGTACAACAACTCTTAGATGAGCTAACGGAAGCAGCTAGAACTGGAAATAAAAATTTATTAGCATGTGCCGTTGATGCCGCAAGAGCGCGTGCGACTTTAGGTGAAATATCAGACGCGATCGAAAAAGTATCAGGGCGTCATAAAGCGGTGATTCGATCAGTGAGTGGAGTGTACAGTTCGAACTATTCTGACCAAGAAGAGATTGAGGAAGTAAAACGAATGACGGATGAATTTCTAGAAAACGAAGGTCGTCGTCCACGAATTCTCATTGCTAAAATGGGGCAAGATGGACATGACCGTGGCGCGAAAGTCGTCGCATCATCTTATGCAGACTTAGGATTTGACGTCGATATCGGACCATTGTTCCAAACACCGGAAGAAACAGCACAACAAGCAGTAGAAAATGACGTCCACGTCGTCGGTGTCAGTTCTTTAGCAGCTGGACATAAAACGCTCGTGCCGCAATTGAAGAAGGAACTTGAAAAGTTAGGCCGAGACGATATTTTAATTATCGTCGGCGGGGTCATTCCACCACAAGACTATGATGAACTGCGTAAGAGTGGAGCGGTAGCCATCTTCGGTCCAGGAACGAATATCCCTGTTGCAGCACAAAAAGTGATCGAAGAAATTTATAAGAGCCTCGGTTATGAGGAAGTGACAGAATGACCCAAAAAGACGATACAAAACAGACGGCACTCCAAGTCATGAAAGGGATCGCTAGCACACACGATGGGATAAAAAAACGTTCTCGTAAAAGATTCGTGAAAAAAGAGTCTGCTGTTCCCGTCGATGAAATTTTTAAAGAGATGATGGACGGGTCGCGCCAACAATTAGCAAAAGCAATTACGCTCATTGAAAGTACGAAAAAACAAGACCGAAAATATGCCCAACAATTGTTGCAAAAAGCATTACCATATACAGGAAATAGTATCCGGCTCGGTATTAGCGGAGTACCTGGGGCGGGGAAAAGTACTTTTATCGAAACGTTCGGGTTGATGCTTTGTGAACAAGGGTATAAAGTCGCTGTCCTTGCGATTGACCCGAGTTCGACGATTTCAGGCGGAAGCGTATTAGGGGATAAGACGCGGATGGAAAAATTATCGAACCATCCGAATGCGTTCATCCGTCCGTCTCCGTCTTCAGGTACGTTAGGTGGTGTTCACCGAAAAACGCGCGAGACGATGTTAATTTGTGAAGCGGCTGGATTCGATGTTATTTTAATCGAAACGGTTGGGGTCGGTCAAAGTGAAACTGCTGTTAGAAACATGGTTGATTTTTTTATGCTGCTTGCATTGACCGGAGCTGGTGATGACCTCCAAGGGATGAAAAAAGGTATTATGGAGATCACCGATTTAATCATCGTCCATAAAGCAGATGGAGACAACATTCGTGCTGCTAAGCGTACGGTACGTGAATATAAACAAGTTTTACACCATCTCCAACCAGCAACACCAGGGTGGCAATCGACGGCAATTGCAGTATCCTCTTTATTAAAAACAGGTCATGACGAAGTGTGGGAAATTATCCAAACATTTAAGAAAAAGATGTTGGAAAGCAACTATTGGAATGAACGTCGGAAAGAACAATTAACGAGTTGGTTCCACGATATGATCCACGACCGTTTAATCGAAAACTTTTTTAATGAAGCCGGAAGAAAAGAAAAAGTGAAATTATTAGAAGAGCAAATTATTGACGGGAAAATCACAATCTCTAAAGCAGTTGATCAATTGTTTCATGAATAAAAATTAGTCCGTTGAAATAAAGGGCTGTCTAGAAAGGTCGATTTTTGCACTGACCTCTCAGGCGCCCTTTTATTAATTTTTTATGAAAGATTGTAGTCGGGTCGGGAAATGCAGTGGTATGTTTTGCAACTTGCATATACAATAATGGATTGCTACAATTGGAGAGGATGTTACAATCTTAATTTGGTAGAATAAGCTTCGTGAATCTGAAGTACCCCGGAGTATGAGTTTTCGTTGTTAACGGTAGTTGAAGCGATTTCAAGAGCTAACGGGAATGAATAGCCTTAATCATTCCCGAATTCTTGAAAAAATCGCTCTGATTTCTTTTCATTTCAAACGAAATAACTAATATTATAAATTTTCTTTCAATACTATTGCTAAATGATAAAAAATCATCTATGATAGTATCAAGTATATTTTTTTACCCGAAAATTGAATGATGGTTCATTCAAAATACTTCGAAGTTTTGTTACAAAACGACATGATAAGGAGGATATGAAATGAGTCGAACGATAAAACGTGCTGCTGTGTTAGGATCTGGAGTGATGGGTTCAGCGATTGCGGCGCATTTAGCAAATATCGGCATACCGACGTTGATGTTAGATATCGTGCCGAAAGAATTGACTGATGATGAAAAAGCACAAGGTTTATCATTACAAGATCCGATAGTTCGAAATCGAATTGTTTCTAACAATAAACGAGCGTTGTTAAAACAGAAACCTTCTCCGATTACATCGAAAAAAACGTTAGATTTAATTGAAATCGGAAACATGGAAGACGATATGGACAAATTAGCTGAAGTCGATTGGATCATCGAAGTAGTCATCGAAAATTTAGAAATTAAAAAACAGGTCCTATCACAAGTTGACCGACATCGAAAAGAAGGAACGATCGTCAGCTCTAACACTTCAGGAATTTCCGTCGAAGCGATGATTGCGGACTGTTCAAACGATATGAAAAAACATTTTCTCGGTACGCATTTTTTTAACCCGCCCCGCTATTTAAAACTGTTAGAAATTATCCCGACGAAACATACGGATCCGAACATCGTCGACTTTATGAAACAGTTTAGTGAAAACGTTTTAGGAAAAGGTGTCGTCATTGCGAAAGATACACCGAACTTCATCGCCAACCGAATCGGAACTTACGGTTTAATGGTGACCGTTCAAGAAATGTTGAAAGCTGGTCTGTCGATAGGAGAAGTCGATTCCATTACTGGACCATTGATCGGTAGACCGAAAAGTGCGACATTTAGAACGTTGGACGTCGTCGGTTTAGATACGTTCATTTATGTCGCAAAAACTGTTTATGATCAAGTCGAAGGAGAAGAAAAAGAAGTTTTTGCAATTCCTGATTTTATGAAAAAAATGCATGAAAAAGGTTGGTTAGGTGCGAAAACGAATCAAGGATTTTACATGAAGCAGAAAGGTAAAGATGGAAGTGTCATTTTAGAGTTAAATCCTAACACTTTTGAATACGAAGAACGGAAAAAATTAAAAACTCCAGGCGTAGAAATGGCGAAGCAACAAAAAGGAACGAAAAATAAAGTGAAAACGCTCATTTTACAATCTGGAGATCCAGCGAGCGATTTCTTATGGAACGTCATGAAAGCGACTTTCCTTTATGCAGCAGAACTACTCGGTGAAATCGCGGACGACATTACCCAAATCGATAATGCGATGAAATGGGGATTCGGCTGGGAATTAGGTCCTTTTGAAATGTGGGATGCGATCGGCGTTCAGAAATCTGTCGAAAGGATGAAAAAGGAAGGTGCTGAAATTCCAGCGTGGCTCGAACAATTTTTAGAGGATGGGAATGACACATTTTATCAATCTAAAAATGGAAACGTTTACTTCTACGCTGATGGAGAGTATAAACAAATACATTTTAATCAAAAAGAGATTCATATAAAAAGATTAAAAGAAGAAAAATGTGTCATTAAGAAAAATTCTGGTGCTAGTTTGATAGATATTGGAGATGGTGTCGCATTATTAGAATTTACGTCACCGAACAATGCGATCGGCCTCGACGTCATTCAAATGGTCAATTACGCGATCGAAGAAGTAGAAAAAAATTATGAAGGTCTCGTCATCGGCAACCAAGGGAAAAACTTCTGTGTCGGTGCAAACTTAGCGCTTATGTTAATGGAAGCACAAGATCATAATTTCTTTGAGTTAGAACTCGTCGTCCGTCAATTTCAAAATATGACGATGAACATTAAATATTCCGAAAAACCGATCGTTGCAGCACCATTTAATATGACGTTAGGTGGTGGAGCGGAGGTGACGTTGCCTGCCACAAGTGTGCAAGCGTCGATCGAGACGTATATCGGCTTAGTCGAAGTAGGTGTCGGACTTATTCCTGGTGGCGGCGGGACGAAAGAGTTGTATTTAAAGATGTTGCGCGGTATGCCTGAAGGTGTTGACTTTGATTTAACGAAAGTTGCGAATGCCGTATTTGAAAGAGTCGCGACAGCTAAAGTATCGACTTCAGCTGAAGAAGCGAGAGAACTCGGTTATTTAAATCGTTACGATGGGATCAGCGTGAATCCAGATCATTTGCTTTACGATGCGAAACAGAGAGTATTAGCGTTAGCAAAAACAGGTTATCAACCACCGAAACGTGAAAAGATTCCGGTTGTCGGTGATGCTGGGTATGCAGCGATGATGTTAGGTGCAAAACAAATGCAACTAAGTGGCTATGCGACTGAACATGATATGAAAATAGCGGAAAAATTAGCTTACGTACTTTCAGGCGGAAGGATTAAAGAAGGAACGTTGATCGATGAACAAGTGATGCTCGACTTGGAACTAGAAGCGTTCTTAAGTTTAATCGGTGAACCGAAAACGCAGATGCGCATGCAACATATGTTGCTCAAAGGAAAACCGTTGCGTAACTAAATGAAAGGGGAGAAGAAGTTTGAGAGAAGCAGTCATTGTAGCAGGAGCGCGAACTCCTGTCGGTAAGGCGAACAAAGGGACATTGACGAACGTAAGGCCTGACGATTTAGCGGCTTTGACCGTGAAAGAAACGTTAAGACGAGCCGACAATTACGATGGCAATATCGATGATGTCATTTTCGGGAATGCATTTCCAGAAGCGGAACAAGGAATGAATATGGCAAACAATATCGCTGGTCTAGCCGGCTTGAAAAAAGAAACTCCAGCGATTACGATCAATCGTTATTGTTCATCTGGTTTACAAAGTATCGCCTATGCTGCCGAAAGAATTATGTTAGGTCATAGTGATACGATCATCGCCGGTGGTGCGGAATCGATGAGTTTAATCCCAATCGGTGGTCATGTCATTAAGCCGAATTCTACTTTAGTAGAACATGCCCCGGAATACTATATGTCGATGGGCCATACAGCGGAAGAAGTGGCGAGACGTTATGGTGTTTCAAGAGAGGACCAAGATGCCTTCGCTGTCGAAAGTCATAAACGGGCAGCAAAAGCGATCGCAGAAGGAAAATTTAAAGATGAAATCGTTCCCGTAGAAGTGACGGAACGATTTGTCGGAAAAAATAACAAAATTGAAGAGAAAAAAATCGTTTTTGATACAGATGAAGGCGTACGTCCGGATACGTCGTTAGAAGTATTAGCGAAATTACGTCCTGCCTTTTCAAGAAATGGAACGGTGACAGCCGGAAATTCTTCGCAAATGAGTGATGGAGCTGCTTCGGTATTAATTATGGATCGAGAAAAAGCAGTCGCGGAAGGATTGACACCGATACTGAAATTTCGCTCGTTCGCGGTAGCAGGAGTCGAACCAGAAGTAATGGGCATCGGTCCTGTCGAAGCGATTCCGAAAGCGTTGAAACTCGCGGGACTCGAACTTTCTGATATCGGATTAATCGAACTAAACGAAGCATTCGCTTCCCAATCTGTTCAAGTGATCCGCGAACTCGGTTTAAATCATGAAATCGTCAATGTCAACGGTGGAGCGATCGCACTTGGCCATCCACTCGGTATGACGGGAACGAAACTGACGCTCACTCTCATGTACGAAATGAAACGACGAAATGTCGAGTTCGGTATCGTCACGATGTGTATCGGCGGGGGGATGGGAGCTGCAGGAGTGTTTGAACTAGTTTCATAGTTTTTTGAATAAATTTAAGACGAAAGGATGATTCATCATGACTGTTGAGAAATTGTTTAAAGGCGGCGCATTTTTAATAGAAGATTTAAGTGGGGAAGATATCATTACGCCGGAAGATTTTACGGACGAACATCGAATGATCGCCAAAACGACGGAAGAATTCGTCGAAAAAGAAGTCGTCCCTCATCTTGAAGAAATTGAAAACCATCAATTTGAACATTCTGTCAATTTATTAAAAAAAGCAGGAGAACTAGGGCTTTTAAGTGCGGATATACCTGAAGAGTATGGTGGATTGAATTTAGACAAAATTAGTTCATCGTTAATTGCGGAAAAGTTCGTCCGTGCTGGCGGTTTTTCGATTACACACGGTGCGCATGTCGGAATCGGAACGTTACCGATTGTCTTTTTCGGTAATGAGGAGCAGAAAGAAAAATATTTACCGAAATTAGCAACTGGGGAACTAATTGCAGCATATGCGTTAACCGAACCGAGTTCAGGTTCTGATGCGTTAGGGGCGAAAACGACCGCAGTGTTAAATGAGGCAGGAACACATTATATTTTAAACGGTGAAAAACAGTGGATAACGAACTCCGCGTTTGCCGATATATTCGTCGTTTATGCAAAGATCGATGGGGAACATTTTTCCGCCTTTATCGTAGAAAGAGAGTTTCCAGGCGTGTCTGTTGGTCCAGAAGAAAAGAAGATGGGAATTAAAGGCTCGTCGACAAGAACACTCATTTTAGAAGATGCGGAAGTTCCAGTTGAAAATTTACTTGGTGAAAAAGGGCGCGGCCATATTATCGCATTTAACATTTTAAATGTCGGGCGATATAAATTAGCGATTGGCGGTGTCGGCGGTGCGAAAGTAGCGCTAGAAATAGCGACGAAATATGTCAATGAACGGGAGCAATTTAATCAAAAGATTTCTAGTTTTACGTTAACACAAGGAAAGCTTGGTACTATGGCAGCAGCGATTTACGCAAATGAAAGTGCGGTTTATCGAACGGTAGGACTGTTTGAACAAAGAATGGGCTCTTTGACAGAAGAACAGTTGAAAGATGGTAGAGAAGTTGCAAAAGCGATCGCTGAATACCAAATCGAATGCTCGATGAATAAATTTATGTGTACAGAACTACTCGACTACGTAGTTGATGAAGCGGTCCAATTGCACGGCGGATACGGATATATGCAAGAATATGAAGTAGAACGGATGTATCGCGATTCGCGCATCAACCGTATTTTTGAAGGAACGAACGAAATTAACCGATTGCTCGTACCAGGGACACTACTGAAAAAAGCATTAAAAGGAGAACTTCCATTGCTTGAAAAAGCACAAGGAATGCAAGAAGAATTACTTATGATGATGCCGACTGAAATTGGTGATGAGCCGTTAGAACTGCAAAAATATTTAGTGAAAAATGCGAAGAAAATCGTCTTGCTTACTGCAGGTTTAGCTGCGCAAAAATATATGCAAAAGATCGAACACGAACAAGAAATTTTAGCGAATTTAGCCGATATGGTCGCCGAAATTTACAATATGGAATCAGCAATTTTACGAACGGAAAAAGCGATCAATCGAGACGGATTCGAAAAGCATCGCCAAAAATTGTTATATACGGAAGTGTACGTACAAGAAGCATTTAACCGAATCGAAGCCGATGCGAAAGAAATTTTAATCGCGGTAGAAGAAGGCGATCAATTACGAATGATGTTATCCGCACTTCGAAAATTGACTCGTCACGATCCAGTGAACGTCATTCAGAAAAAACGTGAAATTGCAGCTAAAATCATCGCGGAAGAAAAATATGTCGTATAAAAAAATAGCCCACTTACCGGGCTATTTTTTACTCGATTCTTTTTTAAAATGCTCATAATCTGTTATAATCTTCGTAAAGGTTATCAAAAATGGAGGATTTGCCTATGTCATTAACGATGTATTGGTATCCGAATTGTGGCTCGTGTAAAAAAGCCCGTAAGTGGTTTGACGATCACGACATATCTTATCAATTAATACATATTGTAGAAGAGCCGCCGAACGAAGATGAGTTGAAAGATTTAATCGAAAAAAGTGGCTTACCTGCTAAAAAATTTTTCAATACGAGCGGGAAAGTTTATCGTGAACAGAATATGAAAGAAAAGCTGAAAGATGCAACGGAAGATGAAATGGTCCAGTATCTAGCTTCTAACGGAATGTTAATTAAACGTCCGATCGTAACTGATGGTGAAAAAGTGACCGTCGGCTTCAAAGAAGAAACATTTGAAAAAACATGGGGTAAAAAGTAAGGAGGAGTTTATGATGAGTTTTCCAAAAGATTTATTGTACTCAAATGAACACGTGTGGGTTCGGAGAGAAGGAAGTGATATCCGGATCGGAATTACTGACTTCGCCCAATCAGAGTTAGGCGACATCGTATTTGTAGAATTGCCAGAAGAAGGGGAGACGATTGAAGCGAACGAGCCTTTCGGTAGCGTAGAATCAGTTAAAACAGTTTCTGAACTTTATGCACCGATAAGCGGGAAGGTTGTGGAAGTAAATGATGATTTAGAAGATAACCCAGAATATGTGAACGAGTCACCTTATGAAAAAGCATGGATGATCGTCGTAGAACCTTCTGATGATGCAGAATTAGATGAATTGATGTCTGCAGAAGATTATCAGTCATACGTATCTGAATAGTATGATAAAAAGCTGATTGTGCTTAATAAGCAGTCAGCTTTTTATTGATTAACTTGAATTGAAAGAGTTGAATAGTTATGGATAAAATTATTATCGTCGAAGGAATGGCTGATAAACAAGTGTTGCAAAAAATTCTTCGCGAAGAAGTGGATATCGTTTGCACATACGGCACTTTTGGTGTTGAAAAGTTCGATGAAATGCTGGAAACATATGATTTGGATCATCGTGAAGTTTATATATTCGTCGATGCGGATGAGTCCGGCGTCCAATTAAGAAAACAATTGACTGCAGAATTACCTACTGCATACCATATGTATGTCCCAGAAAATTATCAGGAAGTGGAACGTACACCGGAAAATATTCTTGCACAAATATTAGTGCAAAATCATTTTCATGTAAAACCTATTTACCTAATGTTATAATAGAACAGGTGATTTATTTGCAAGCAACGACAGCGAATGAAATCGAAAAAATGGATGATTTCCTTTTATTTATATACTCCCCGTTTTGTGGAACTTGTCACGTTGCAAGATCATTTTTAGAAAAAATTGAACAGACACACAAACAAACGATCTTTTTTGAAATGAATGCGAGTTTATATCCAGAGTTTATGCAAAAATATCAAATCGAAAGTGTACCGTGTTTACTCATCCGAGAGAATGACGAAATAAAAGAAAAAATTTACACATTTTATTCGATCCCAAATATATACCAATATTTATACACTTATAAACGTGAACTATTTCAAGAATAATTAAATTTTAGTTGACAATAAAAATATAGAATGCTAACATTTAAAGCACGGCATCGTAAAAATTGAATCTGTCTTAACTCTTATTAAGAGCGATGGAGGGACGGGCCCGATGAATTCGCGGCAACCATCAATCGATTAGTCGATTGAAAGGTGCCAATTCCTGCAAAGCGACTGCTTTGAAAAATGAGAGAACAAGAATTACTTAATTGACTAGTAAGTCTTTCTGTTCTCTTTACAGAAAGGCTTTTTTATTTATTCTCATTCTTTAAAGTATAGCGAATTACTTTTCCCGAATGAATGCTAAGGAGGAATTGTACGTTGATTTCTATTAAACAATTAAAAAAGATTTTTACAACTGAAGAACAATCTATTACAGCCGTAGATTCTATTTCACTAGATATTCGTGAAGGCGAGATTTTTGGCGTAATAGGGTATAGTGGAGCTGGGAAAAGTACATTCGTTCGCTTATTGAATCGTTTAGAAGAACCGACGGATGGAACAGTTTTTATCGATGGAAAAGAAATGACGAAATTAAAAGGAAAACAGTTGCGCCTTGCTCGACAAGATATCGGAATGATTTTCCAACATTTTAACTTACTTTGGTCGAGAACAGTTGAAGAAAATATCGCCTTCCCGTTAGAAATTGCAGGAATTGGAAAAGCAGAACGCAAAAAACGCGTACAAGAATTGATCGATTTAGTCGGTCTTTCCGGACGCGAAAAAGCTTATCCGAGTCAACTGAGCGGAGGTCAAAAACAACGTGTTGGCATTGCACGTGCACTGGCGAACAAGCCGAAAGTGTTGCTTTGCGATGAAGCAACTTCAGCGCTCGACCCTGATACGACGAATGCGATTCTCGATTTATTAGTCGATATTAATCGGAAATTCGACTTGACGATTATTATGATCACTCACGAAATGCACGTCATTAGAAAAGTATGCGACCGAGTAGCCGTCATGGAAGACGGAAAAATTGTCGAACAAGGTACAGTAGATGATATTTTTTCTAATCCACAACAAGAAATTACGAAAAAATTCGTTAGCCAAGTAAAAACGAAAGCTGAAGAAAACGGCATTGTCGTTAAATTTAAATTAAAAGATGAAGAAGTGAATGAAGCGATCATCAGCGAAATCGTCAAAAAATACTTCGTTCAAATTCATGTGTTAGAAGGAAAAGTTGATCAATTAAACGATGAAGTGATTGGAGAGTTTAAAATCCAATTGATCGGGAATCGTGAAGAAACGGATAAAGCGATCTCGTTTCTACAATCTGCTGCTGCTCAAGTTGAGGTGGTCCGAAAATGACGTTAAACTTTGCCAATCTCGACGTAGACAAATTAATAGAAGCGACGTACGAAACGTTTTATATGACATTGATCGCATTAACCGGAACTTTTATATTAGGAATTATTCTCGGATTACTTTTATATTTAACAGCGAAAGATGGACTTTGGGAAAATAAAATAATTAATTTTATCGTTGCTAGTATCGTTAATATTTTCCGTGCGATTCCTTTCATTATATTAATATTGCTACTTTTTCCGTTCACTTACTTTTTACTTGGTACGATTCGTGGACCGAACGCAGCTTTACCAGCATTAATTATCGGAGCTGCACCGTTTTATGGAAGGCTGGTAGAAATCGCGTTAAATGAAGTGGATAAAGGTGTCATCGAAGCAGCGAAATCGATGGGTGCAACGACACGTACGATTATATTTAAAGTGTTGTTGCCTGAATCGATGCCAGCATTAGTATCCGGGATTACCGTTACTGCAATCGCCTTAATCGGCTATACCGCGATGGCAGGAGCGATCGGTGCCGGAGGGCTTGGAAGTTACGCTTATTATGCAGGATTCCAACGAAGAGCATTTGATGTCGTATTTATTTGTTCCGTATTAATCGTCATTATCGTATTTATTTTCCAATTTATTGGAGACTATATTTCTAGAAAATTAGATAAAAGGTAAAGGAGCGTTAAAAAGGATGAGAAAACTACTTACATTATTTTCAATTTTATTCGTTTTACTGTTAGCTGCATGCGGAGGAAGTTCTGAAGAGTCAAACACTGATGAAAGTTCAGAAGGAGCAACTGAAACAGAAGAAGAAGTGACGATTAAAGTTGGCGCATCAAGTGTACCACATGCTGAAATTTTAGAAGAAGCAAAGCCACTTCTCGAAGAACAAGGAATTATACTTGAAATTGAACCTTATGAAGATTACGTATTACCGAACGATGACTTAGCTAGCGGTGAATTAGATGCAAATTATTTCCAACATATCCCGTTTTTAGAACAAACGATTGCTGATACAGGATACGACTTAACACATATCGGTGGAATCCATATTGAACCGATGGGAGTTTATTCGAAAGGGATTGAAGATGTCGATTCTATTCCTGAAGGGACAGAAGTCATTTTAAGTAACTCTGTTTCCGACCATGGACGTATTTTAGGACTTTTCCAAAGTGAAGGTTTAATTACATTAGATGATAGCGTCGATGTTGCAAGTGCGACGATCGATGATATTGTTGAAAATCCGTTAAACTTACAATTTACTCCTGAATATGATCCAGCATTTTTACCAGAACTATATGAAACGGAAGAAGATGCGCTAGTCGTCATCAATACAAACTTCGCAATCAGTGCAGGATTAAATCCACTTGAAGATTCTCTATTTATCGAAGGTGAAGATTCACCATATGTGAATGTCATCGCTGTTCGCTCCGAAGATGAAGATAATGAAGCTTTAAAAACATTAGTAGAAGTATTGCATTCTGAAGAAATCCAAAACTTTATTTTAGAAAATTATGACGGAGCGGTCGTTCCTGTCAACTAATTGATAAAGATGAGAATCAATCTTTCATAAAATGATAGCTGTCAGATGAGTATCGCAAAATAATTCATTTGACAGCTTCTTTATTTTCATCTAAACTGAATTATAATTACTAAATGAGAATCATTATTAATAAAAAGGCTGTAATTGAGAATGACGATTCCAATTTTAAACAAATCGATTTTGCCTTTGATAACGCGAAAATCAAGCGAAATACATATTTTCCGAACCGAATTATTTGATTAATGATGTTTAATCAGCTAAGATTGTACTGAGAATAAAATAACAACCGGTTTAACAATTAAGCCAATAAATATTTGGAGGTATCGATATGTCAGATTACACTTTAGAAATTAAAGATCTTCACGTTTCTATTGAAGATAATGAGATATTAAAGGGTATTAACCTTACGATAAAAAGCGGTGAGTTCCATGCGTTAATGGGACCGAATGGTACTGGAAAATCAACGCTCGCTGCTGCTGTAATGGGACATCCGAAGTTTGAAGTAACGAAAGGTAGCATCACTTTAAATGGCGAAGATGTTCTCGAAATGGAAGTAGACGAACGTGCAAGAGCAGGTCTTTTTTTAGCGATGCAATATCCGAGTGAAATTAGCGGTGTTACTACTTCTGACTTTTTACGTTCATCGATTAATGCTCGTCGTGGCGAGGGTAACGAAATTTCTTTAATGAAATTCATTAAAGAAATGGATACTGCATTAGACGAGTTAGAAATGGATAAAAATATGGCACAACGTTATTTGAACGAAGGATTCTCGGGAGGAGAGAAAAAACGTAACGAAATTTTACAATTAATGATGTTGAAACCGGGAATTGCAATTTTAGACGAAATTGACTCTGGTTTAGACATCGATGCTTTAAAAGTAGTTTCTGACGCAGTGAACAAAGTACGTGAAGAAACAGGACTAGGTTGCTTAATCATTACACACTATCAACGTTTGCTTAACTACATCAAACCTGATTTCGTTCACGTCGTCATGCAAGGACGTATCGTAAAATCTGGCGGACCAGAATTAGCAGAGCGTCTTGAAAAAGATGGATATGAGTGGATTAAAGAAGAACTAGGAATCGAAGATGAAACTGTCGGTCAAAATGCATAGAAGTTAGGAGGGATGTCCAATGACGACACTTACTGAAGTACCATTTGATCATAAATATGTCGAACAGTTTTCAAAAGAGAAAAATGAACCGAACTGGATGACAACATTACGACTTGAAGCATTAGACTTAGCAAATTCTTTAGAATTGCCAAAACCAGATAAAACGAATATTAATCGTTGGAACTTTACACAGTTTAAGCATACAGCTGATGGAGCAAAGACCACTAATTTGAACGAAATTCCGGAACAACTACAAGATTTTGTCGATCAAGAAAATGTACCGGAAAATATCGTCATTCTACGTAACCAATCTGTCGCTTATCAAGCGTTAAGCGAAGATTTAAAACAAAAAGGAGTAATTTTCACTGATATTTTCACTGCGCTACAAGAGCACGCTGACTTAGTGAAGAA
Organism: uncultured Bacilli bacterium; assembly: GCA_963766835.1. Lineage (GTDB taxonomy): Bacteria > Bacillota > Bacilli > Bacillales > Amphibacillaceae > Pseudogracilibacillus. Next base: position 12,741 of record CAVYBX010000005.1, on the reverse strand, counting down.
GTATTATATGACAGATGGTGTAGCTGTGAACGAACATAAATTGACTGCGTTACATGCTGCACTAATGAACGGTGGCGTTTTCTTATACGTACCGAAAAATGTTGAAGTCGATGTTCCACTACAAACATTATTTTGGCAAGAAGATAATGAAGTAGCATTATTTAACCACGTCATCGTCGTAGCGGATGAAAATAGTTCCGTGACGTATGTGGAAAATTATTTATCACATAACGAAACCGAAACGACGGTTTCAAACATCGTGACTGAAGTGTTCGCGCACGAAAATGCGAAAGTATCATTCGGTGCGGTAGACCATTTTGCTGGTGGAACGACGTCATACATTAACCGTCGTGGGGTTGCGTATGGCGCTGCTACAATCGATTGGGCGCTTGGGCAGATGAACGAAGGCAATACAGTTTCAGAAAATATTACGAATTTAATCGGTAATGGCTCTACAGCTAATGCTAGAACGGTTACAGTCGGTCGTGGAAAACAAACGCAAAACTTCACGACGAAAACAGTACACGTTGGACTAGATACTGATGGGCAAATTTTACAACGCGGTGTGTTAAGTGATCAGACGACAGCTATTTTCAATGCAATCGGTAAAATTGAACACGGTGCGACAAGATCGAATGCTGAGCAAGAATCACGTGTGTTAATGTTAAGTAGAGATGCACGTGGTGACGCAAACCCAATTTTATTAATTGACGAAAACGATGTAACGGCGGGACACGCTGCTTCTGTTGGACGAATCGATGAAATGCAACTTTACTATTTAAGAAGTCGCGGCATTACGAAAGAAGAAGCAGAACGCCTTATCATTCATGGCTTCTTAGCACCTGTTGTCAATGAATTACCGATTGAAACGATTAAAAATCAATTAACACAATTAATTGAAGGGAAATTGAACTAATGAATGTACGGGCAATTCGTGAACAGTTTCCGATTTTAGATCAGGAAGTGAACGGACACCCATTAGTATATCTTGACTCATCAGCAACGTCGCAAAAACCGATTTCTGTAATCGAAGCTGTAGATGAGTATTACCGTTTACACAATTCAAACGTCCATCGTGGCGTCCATACGTTAGGTTCACGTGCGACCGATTTATACGAAGGAGCACGGGAAAAGGTAAGAAGATTTATCAATGCGAAAAGTAGAGCAGAAATCATCTTTAACCGTGGTACGACGACAGGTTTGAACTTAGTTGCTCACAGTTACGGTTTAGACAACGTGACCGCTGATGACGAAATCGTCATTACGCCGATGGAACACCATAGTAACATCATCCCTTGGCAACAAGTCGCGAAAAGAACGGGTGCCACGTTAAAATATATTCCACTTCAAGAAGATGGAACGATTTCTCTTGACGATGTGAAAAAGACTGTGACGAATAAAACGAAAATCGTTGCCGTCGCACACGTTTCAAACGTACTCGGAACGATCAATCCAGTCAAAGAAATTGCTAAAATCGCCCACGATCACGGTGCGATTATCGTTGTGGACGGTGCGCAAAGTGCCCCACATATGCAAATCGATGTCCAAGAATTGGATTGTGATTTTTACGCTTTTTCTGGACATAAAATGTGTGCTCCGACCGGAATCGGTGTATTATATGGTAAACGAGACCTTTTAGAAAAAATGGAACCGATCGAATTCGGCGGTGAAATGATCGATTTCGTAGAGAAGTACGACTCTACTTGGAAAGAGTTACCGTGGAAATTTGAAGGTGGGACACCGATCATTGCTGGTGCGATTGGACTTGGAGCAGCGATAGACTTTTTAACGGAAGTAGGATTTGACAATATTACGAAACACGAAGAAAAATTAGCTACTTATGCGTTAGAACGTTTACGTGAAGTTGACGGCCTAACGGTTTACGGTCCTGAAAAACGTGCGGCATTAGTGACGTTTAATCTAGGTGATATTCACCCACATGATGTTTCAACGGTACTCGATTCAGAAGGAATTGCGATTCGTGCCGGACATCATTGTGCACAAGTGTTGATGAAATGGTTAAACGTTTCTGCAACAGCACGTGCAAGTATGTATTTATATAACACGGAAGAAGATATCGATCGTTTAGTAGAAGGTCTGTTAAAAACAAAGGAGTATTTTGGTAATGTCACATATTAATTTGGATACACTTTATCGTCAAGTGATTATGGACCATTACAAACATCCGAGAAATCGTGGAACTTTCGATGATGACCATTTAAGCGTTGAAATGAATAACCCAACTTGTGGCGATCGTATACACCTCCAATTTAAATTGGACGGTGATGTCGTGGAAGATGTACGATTCACTGGTGAAGGATGCTCGATTAGTCTCGCTTCAGCTTCGATGATGACTCAAGCGATAAAAGGCAAAAAAATCGATGAAGCATTATATATGTCTGAACTATTTTCACGAATGATGCTCGGTCAAGAAATAGATTTTGAAGAATTCGGTCTAGAAGATATCGAAGCTTTACAAGGTGTAGCTAATTTTCCTGCTAGAATCAAATGTGCTACACTTGCCTGGAAAGCGATGGAGAAAATGAAACAGAAAGAAGATTAATTCGGGGAACACGTTCATATAAATTTTTTAAATTCATACAGAACTTGTTAACAAAGTTTTTAAACGAAGCTCGGAGCGAGTTCATACGCGGTAAGAAAATGTTCATTTCTTACTAAAACACATAAGGAGGTTTTTCGAGTGGCGAAACAAGTACCTGACGTAGGTGAATATAAATATGGGTTCCGAGATCGAGATGTTTCTGTTTTCCGTACTGAAAGAGGTTTAACGAGAAAAGTCGTCGAAGAAATATCTCGCATGAAAAATGAACCTGAATGGATGTTAGAAGAACGCCTAAAAGCGTTAGAAATATTTTACAGTAAGCCGATGCCACAATGGGGAGGAGACTTATCTGAATTAGATTTTGATGAAATTGTCTATTACGTAAAACCATCGGAAAGACAAGGTAGAACGTGGGATGAAGTACCGGAAGAAATTAAACGGACGTTCGACCGTTTAGGAATTCCGGAGGCAGAACAAAAGTATTTAGCAGGAGTTTCTGCACAATACGAATCCGAAGTAGTCTACCAAAGCTTAGAGAAAGACTTAGAAGAACAAGGAATTATCTTTAAAGACACCGACACAGCGTTACAAGAGCATGAAGAAATTTTTAAAGAATACTTTGGAAAGGTCGTCCCAGCTTCAGACAACAAATTTGCTGCGTTAAATACGGCCGTTTGGTCTGGTGGATCTTTCATCTACGTGCCGAAAGGAGTAGAAGCGAAAGCTCCATTACAAGCATATTTCCGAATTAACTCGGAAAATATGGGACAATTTGAAAGAACGTTAATCATCGTTGATGAAGGTGCATCCGTCCACTATGTAGAAGGTTGTACAGCTCCAGTGTATACGACGAACTCACTTCACAGTGCGGTCGTTGAAATCTTTGTCAAAAAAGACGCTTATTGCCGTTATACGACGATCCAAAACTGGGCGAACAACGTATACAACCTAGTGACGAAACGTGCAACTTGTGAAGCAAACGCTACGATGGAGTGGATCGACGGAAACATGGGATCGAAATTAACGATGAAATATCCATCTGTCTTATTACGTGGAGAAGGTGCACGTGGAGTGACGATTTCGATCGCATTTGCCGGAAAAGGCCAGCACCAAGATGCAGGAGCTAAAATGTATCATTTAGCACCAAATACGTCATCATCGATCGTTTCGAAGTCGATTTCTAAAGATGGTGGAAAAGTATCATACCGTGGACTCGTTCATTTTGGACGTAAAGCAGACGGTGCACGTGCAAATATTGAATGTGATACGCTCATTTTAGATAACCAATCAACATCTGATACGATTCCATACAACGAAATTTATAATGATAATATCTCACTGGAGCACGAAGCGAAAGTTTCTAAAGTATCAGAAGAACAATTATTCTACCTCATGAGTAGAGGACTAGAAGAACAAGAAGCGACAGATATGATCGTTATGGGCTTTATCGAGCCGTTTACAAGAGAACTGCCGATGGAATATGCAGTTGAAATGAACCGCCTTATCAAGTACGAGATGGAAGGTTCTATTGGTTAATAATATATCCCTTGTCACAAATGTTAGTGACAAGGGATTGTATTTTTATGTAAAGACTTTTCACGTGACACATTTTAAACACTTATAAGTACTTGAATCACTATAAAAAATAAGTTATAAATGATATCAAGCTTGTCATGCGTTTACGATCATTTTACTGACAAGTATTTTTGTAGTTTTGATGAAGAAATATGGTGAGGTGATTATTACTTGGAAACTCGGAAATTTCTCTGTGCTCGGTGTGGTCGTTTTCATGAAGAGAAAAATGTAATGGACTTTTTAGGAAATTTATATCATCGAATAAATATTTATTTCGGTTACAGTAGTCCATTTGATGAAGAAACGTTAGAATTTCATATTTGCGAGTTATGTTTATTTGATATTTTAAGGTCTTTTAAACATCGACCACTCATAGATGGGGATGATATCGTTACAGCTTTTGATAAGTTCAGGAGAAAAGAAGGTCCATATTATGAAGATTATTTCATTAAAATGTATCATCGCCTCGAACAATTGCCGATAAAATAAAATGATGATAAGTTGGGGACTGTTCATTTCCAAACAGCCCCGCATTTATACTATTTTTCAATTTTTAACATTTGCATCCGTTTATTAAATAAAGTCGGATATGATAAAAATCCTAAGTAAAATACTAGTCATCGCAGCTGTCGAAAGTAACAGGAAGAGAACTAATAATTGAAAAAACACGGCTTGTAAGGGGTCAGCCCCAGCGATAATCTGTCCACTCATCATCCCCGGAAGTTGAACAAGTCCGATTGTTTTTTGACTTTCAATCGTTGGAATCATACTCGCCTTAATCGACGTAATTAATGAAGTATGAATCGCTTGTTTCGGTGTCCCACCTAACGATAAAATTAGCTCTGTTTCATCTTGTCTCGCTTCAACTTCAGCAGTAAAACGATTTAAGAATAAAATAGATAAGAACCATCGAGTTTCCGATGACCATTCCAGCTTAATAGGAATAATATATTGCGGCTCTGTAGGAATGATTTGTAATCCAAGTAAAATGGCTTGTGTTAATACTTGGATAAAAACGAAAGTGACGATAATTTCCACGTTATCCCCTTGATTGAGCGCCTTTTTTTCTAGCATTTTGAGTTGCTGCGCCAATCATAAGAGCAACCATAAGATAATGTAAGATAAAGTTTTCCGATTCAAAGACAAATGTTAATATATAACCGACGATAAAAATTGAATGATCGAACGAATCGTCGCGATGATGACGTCTTTTTCTAGCTCAAGTTTTAACGTTTTTGATAAGATAATGGGGATGAGGACGAAAATTAAGACTAAAAGTTAATGATAAATAGCTCATTCTAATTCCCCCTTTATAAACCGCTTTACAAGTTCATTTTTCGGATGATCGAGCAAGCTACTTTTCCCAGATTCGATCACTTTCCCGTCCATGACCACCCACGTTTCATCTCCAATATTTCTAGCTTGTTCAAGATTATGTGTAATCCAAAACATTGTCACTTCATAGTTTTTATTAATTTGAACGAATAATTCTTCGATTTCTTGTCTTGATACGCGATCAAGTGCAGAAGTAATTTCATCGAGCAATAAAATTTTCGGTCGATTGACGAGTGTTCTTGCGATCGATACTTTTTGTTTTTGTCCACCGGAGAGGTCTTTTACATCTCTTTTTAATAGATCTTTTTCAAGATTAACAGATGTCATCAGTTCAATAGCTTCTTCTTCCGATAATGTTTCTCCTTTAAGTACTTTTGGGACTGCTAAGTTTTCATAAACATTTCCACTTAACATCGTAGCACTTTGTAAAGCAAGTCCAACATTTCTTCTCAATTCAATTGGATCGTATTCTTGAATATGTTTTCCGTGAATACGGATTTCTCCTTTCGATGGCGAAATAAGCCCATTAATGAGCTTGAATAATAGTCGTTTTTCCTGCACCAGAAGGGCCGACGAGTGTTGTTATTTTGCCTTTAGAAATAGATCCTGTAATACCTTTTATAATTTTAACTTGTCCATCTGAATAATAGACGTTATGAAATTCAATTGCTTTTTCTTCTGTAGCATTCATTAATAATTCCTCTTTCAAATATGTAGTAGAACTTCATCTTTACATATATACACTTTTCGATTAAATCCCACATTATGCTATATTGACTCGTTTCTAACACAATTTTTCGAAATATTTTATCGAAGTTTAATTTCACCATGATAATATACATTTCTAGAAATTAACTTTAATGAATGCTACTATTAAAAGTATATTACATAAGGATTAGTGATGGAATTGGTCATATTATTATGTTTAATTATCGGTTTTTTATCCGCTTTTATCGGAAGTTTAGTAGGGCTTGGTGGTGGAATTATTTTAGTCCCAGTACATGTTACTTTTATATGATCATTTTGTAGGGTTTTCTTGGGCAAACCCACAAGCGATCGTAGGAATTTCACTCGTTACGATGGTCTTTACTGGTTTATCGTCTACGATCGCTTATTATCAACAAAAAAAAGTAGACATCAAAACAGGTGTTATTTTTTTAATTGGGAGTATTCCAGGAAGTATTATTCGGTTCTTGGATTAATACGAAATTAGATTCAGGAGACTTTTCATTATATTTCGGTATTTTAATGGTGATTATTTTTCACTCATGCTTCATTGATCGAAATAAATTAGTGAAAAATAAACCATTTCAAGAGACGAAACATACAAGATATTTTGAATTAGATGGAGAAACTTATCAATATAATGTTTCATATATTCCTGCATTTATTTTATCTTTTATAGTCGGAGTGCTATCAGGTCTTATTCGGTATAGGTGGTGGGACGATTAGTGTTCCAGCGATGATGCTTTTTTTCGGAATACCTGTGCAAGTTGCCGTTGCGACTTCGATGTTTATGATCTTTTTTATTAGTATTTTTAGTGCAACGACACATATCATTTTAGGACATATCGTTTGGGCGTATGTCATATTTCTTCATTATCGGTTCATATTTAGGAGGAACGATCGGAGCAAAAACGAGTAAATTATTAAAAGGAAAAACGTTAGAATGGATTTTACGAATCGTCATTCTCATCGTTGCTAGTTCGTTTAATGTTGAGAGTATCTTTAGGGAGGTGAGAGAGTGTAAACCTTTGGTAGGACGCTTTTCTTAAAGTGGCATTGTCATTTTCTGAATTGTTAATGAGAAAATTACATATTTTTATACGAATGATTTACATAGTTACTTTGATCATTGGCCACAAGTTGTCGCTTTTTTAAAAGAAAAACGACAAGATTGTGAAACTCGTGATGAAACTATTGGACGGTTGATATCGGTGATCATATTGATCGGGTTCATCCAATTACGGAAGCTTCGATGGGAAAAGCAAATGTGGAACTATTGAATGATGCAGATTATGATGTCGTCACCATTTGGAAATAATGAAGGAATTAACTTTATCACATGAAAGCTTATTTCACTTGTATCAATGATGCGAAATTTGATGTCGTTTGTTCAAATTTATATAGTATGACGGATGCTAGTCCCACGTTGGCTTACAACGCTCGAAAATATTAACATCAAAGTGGGAGTACGAGTCGGCTTTATTGGGCTTACTGCGCCGTTTAATCCATATTACAATTTATTAAATTGGAATATTGAATTTCCTCTTGAAACGATTAAAAAGCAATTAAAACAGTTAAATAGTAAAGTAGATATACTCGTTTTATTGTCTCATTTAGGCATTTATGAAGACGAAGCGATTGCAAATGAATTTCCAGAAATAGATGTGATCATCGGAGGTCATACACATCATTTACTTCGCACGGGAGAAAGAGTGAATAACTCGTTACTAACTGCTGCCGGTAAACATTGTGCTTATGTTGGAGAAGTTATGTTAACATGGGATCATCGAACGAAACAGATTAACGAATAAGGAAGCCTATGCGACGAATATTACACATCTTTATCCGAATATCGCTACGAGAAAACGGTTAAAAGAATTAGAAGAAGCTGCCGCATTTATTTTAGATAAAAAAATTATTCACGTAAAAGAACCGATTAAAGTCGACTGGTTTAAAGAAACGAAAATAATGAAACTTTTAACGAAAAAATTACGAGAATGAACGAAAGCCGACTGCGCGATGTTAAATGCAGGGATTTTAATGGATCATTTCCCTACCGGAAATATTACGTATCGGGACGTTCATCGGATTTGTCCTCATCCGATCAACCCTTGTGTCGTGACGTTAACAGGTGATGAGTTACAAGAAGTTGTAAGAGTTTCTCTCACTGAAAACTTTATGAACTTTCAATTAAAAGGATTTGGTTTCCGAGGGAAAGTTATTGGTCGAATGGTTTTTGACAATTTAGAAGTACGTACAGCTTATCATGAAAACGGTCAGGAATATGTGCGAGAAATACTTTTCAAGGACGAACCTTTAGAAGCAAATCGTGAATATACAGTCGTTACTGCAGATACGTTCACGTTCGGCAGACTGTTGCCAGAAGTTGCAAAATCAGAACAGAAAAAATTGTTTTTACCTGAATTTATTCGTGAAATTTTAGTTGATACTTTGTTGGAGTATCAGGAAGATGATGATTAATATCGCTGTTTCATGCATCTTTCTTTTTAGTGAAATTGTACTTAGTGTCAAATATCCCTTCTATGCATATTTTGTATTGAAATGCTAGAAGGGGTGGTGAAATGATTACGATTAATCCGATTGAAATCGAAGGACATATGTTCACGGCGATTCAAGTGGAATTGCCCAAAACTAATTTGTTAATCGTAAGCAATGAAATCGGTTATATTATGTGTGCCGCTTTAGACGTACAATTGTTAAATGAAAAACTAAAAGAAAGAAATATCATCGCTGGTCGAGCAGTAGGTGTGAGAACGATCGATCAATTGTTAGAAGCACCGTTAGAAAGTATTACCGATGCAGCTGAGCGTTATGGATGGACGGTCGGCATGACAGGAAAAGATGCGTTACTTAAAATTGCATAGAAAAACACTTTTCTTTTACAACTAGTCTAACCCCTTTATAACAATCATACATTGTTTTAGGGGGGTTTTATTGTTGCGAACCAAATTTTTTTCCGCCAAGAAAATCGACCGCCTCCAATCCGTCATTTATTGTTACTTACTTCCATTATTTTTATTTCGTTATTTTTTTAAGTTTTTGGCTTATAGATAGAGGGATACGTCCCGCATCGATGGATATCGCGGAATTAAAAACGATTGAATTTGCGACGAGAACGATCAATTCAGCAGTAAAATCGACAGAAAATATTAGTTTCGATGATTTAGTCGACATACAATTTGACAATAACGGTAACGTATCGACGTTAGGTTGGGATTCTGATGCAGCTAATCACGCGTTACGTGAAGCGACTGAACGGGCAGAATATTTCTTATTTGGCATGAATCGAGGAGAATATTTTGATTTAGATGATCCTGATTTAGATTCTATCGAATTTGGTGACACACTTGGAGATTTAGCTTATAGAGATCCGACCGTCGTAGAAATCCCGATCGGGCAAGCGACAGGTAACTCGGTATTAGCTAACTTAGGTCCAAAAATTCCTGTTCATTTTGAAATGGTCGGAAGTATCGAAACAGATATCGTTCATGAAGTAAAAGAATTTGGGGTGAATGCTGCGTTAATTGAAATTTATATGCCTGTCACAGTAAATATTCAAATCGTCATTCCGTTTTCAACTTCTACTGCAGAAGTAAGTACGCGCGTATTTGTTGATTCGAGAGTCATTATGGGAGATGTACCAGAATTTTATAATGCTGGTGGTACGGACGGACCTTCTATATCTGTGCCTGTGCCGAGACAAAGTGATCAATAGAACGATTAAATAAAAAAGGATAGATGTATACTCTATCCTTTTTTGGTGTATGCTAATTTTGCATGGCGTGCGCTAAAATTGCGTCGTTCTTGCTTAAACTGTGTAACTCGATCTAATTCTGCGTGGCTCCGCTAAATCTGCGTCGCTCCCGCTAAATCTGGTTCGTAAACGCTCCCACTAAAAATGCGTGGCTATTGCTAAAACTAACTCAGCGGCGCACGCATCAATCCACAAAATTATTGCGATTGTCGCTTCTCTTTTGCGATTCTTTCCCATTTTTTCAAATATGGATATGGGTCAAACGACCATTCATTATGTCCGTTATCTTTATACATTCCATAATGCAAATGGGGTGGGAATTTACCTGATGTTCCAGGTCGTGCCCGTAACCAGTCGCACCTACTGTTCCAAGAATATCACCAGGTTTGACGATATCGCCAACTTCGATATCTTCATGATAACTATTCAAATGTGCATAGTAATGGTAAATATTATAAATATCTCTTATTCCAATTCGCCAACCACCGTAAAGATTCCATCCTTTTAATTCGACGACCCCATAAGTCGTTGATTTTACGGGTGTACCATAGTTAGCGAAAATATCCGTTCCTTCATGGATTCTTCGTCCGCCGAAACCTCTACCACTACCCCAAGTACTTCGATAGCTGTAATTATAACCGATGTCGACAGGGAAATCTCGATCTGTTAGTTCGATTGTTTTAAAATGTTTAAATACATTTGCGGTACTTTGAATTGATTTTGACAGATAAATCCGTTGATAATGATTCCATAAACTTATTTTAATATCTTCATCAGTCAATCCATTTTCTGAAAGAATGTATGCTGCAGTAAGTAAAATATCTTCAGGATCATCCGAATCTCGCTTTTCCGTCTCCATCCCCGTCTTTTCCTATACCACCGAATAAATCGATACTTGTTAGATTTGCATCGAAATCAATATTGCCAGGGCCATACCATAATTCCGGTTCAAATGAATCGAAATAATATCTTCCTCTTCAGGAGATGTTTGTTGTATATTTCTTTCATAATGATCCATTGCTGCTAAATAGTACCATGGAACGTTTGTGATCGCAGCAGTCTTTTTATACAAAGCTAATCGTTCATCATATATATTCATATCATCTTCATCTTCAGCGTATATGCCCGATGTAGTGATTAGGGAAAGTCCGAACAATATACTACATACGTCACGATACGGAAAAGTTTGTTCCTCAACTTTAAGTAGCTCCTTTAAATATAACTATGCTTTAAAACATATTGTGTAGTATTTGCATGAATTCATACATGTAAATCATGTAGAAAATATGATAAACTAAACGGTGAATTGGAGGGATGTTAAAATGATTGAGTTACACGGTGTGAAATATGAATTAATTACCAATATTAAAGATGGTTTTCAAGAAGATGTCGTGAAAGAGCGGTACGCAGAAATTTTAAAAAAATATGATTATATCGTCGGTGATTGGGGATATAATCAATTGAGATTAAAAGGTTTTTATCATTCAGATGCAAAAGCATGATCGATACAAGATCGATGCTTTGGAAGATTACTTATATGAATACTGTAACTTCGGTTGCGCTTATTTCGTCTTAAAAAAAGTCGATTAATTTGTCTACATAAAAAATCGTTGAAATAGACGGTTTTTTAATGAAAGAACATTCGCAATATTTTGCTATTTCAACGATTTGTTTAATCATTTATTCATCATGTAGTGGATGAGCACCTGGCATTTGTCGCGGTAAATCATCATGTTGTTCTTTATCTGGATAGACGAAGTTGCTTGCACGATGTTGACCTTTTTCCCATTCTGTCGATTTACTTTCGACTTTCGCATATTGATTAATCGGTGATCCGTACGCTCCTTCAGGAAATTCTTCAGGAATTAACACGTCGTGCCGTTCGTCCACTGTTGAAATTTCGGAAAAGCGGTTATCAAATTTTCCGATTTCTTTTCTTTTACCCATTTGCATTTCACCCTTTCTATCTTTAGCTTTTCTATTTAGAAAGGATATGTATGAGCATAAAAAAATGGTAAAACGAACGTTTACCATTTTAATCATTTCGTACTCCGGATATATCCACCGAATTTATTTTCTAATTTTTTCCCGAGCTTAAAAATTGCATCTTCATTCCCGACTTTACTGATGATTTGAAATCCCATCGGTAAATGGTTTTCGTCAAATCCGATCGGAACGGTTAAAGACGGCAATCCCCAAACATTTGCATATGCGATGTATGGCATATACAGTTTAAATGTTTTATTGATGGAGAAAATTTCTTTAAATAATTCGCCATGTTTTAAAGCCGAACGGTGATATACTGGAAAAATGAGCAGACGGTTTTGTAAATAACTGTTTAAAGTTTGGTCGCCTTCTTTTATAAAAGATTCGATTTCTTTTATCCTTTTTTGTGACGGTTTAAATAAATTTGCTCCGATTAACGCCCATGATAAATATACGTGAGTCGTCGTTTTATTCGTTAATCTTTCTTTCATATAATATTTCCAAACATTTGCTCGGTCTGTGTTAAAAGCTAAATCTTTAATTTCTTTTCCACCGTCAATCGACATAATTTCTTGCCATACGCTAGCACTATCGTTAAAGTATGGAGGAATTGACAGCGTAGTATCATATGATTCACTGATGTACTCTTTTACTTGATCCAACATTTGAGCGGTAGATTTAGAAAGTGGAAAACCGTTATCGTTCGGTAAAATTTCAATACGCATTTTTTCATACAATGCTTTCTTCTTTCGTTGTTTCGCGATAATTTGATAAACTAATT
>CAVYBX010000004.1:0-192753 GCA_963766835.1 uncultured Bacilli bacterium | reverse complement strand
AACGAAACGTTATTATTTATTTTATTTATAAAAAATAGTCGTATCAGTAATAACAGTTGTTGATATGTGGATAAATATGTGAAAAAGTGAAAATGACAATTCTTTTCGATGTTATTAACATGTTGATGACCTTGAAATAATTTATACATTTATTCACATGTTTATATTTTACTTTTAATATCTTCTATGTGCGATTATTTTCTTTTAAATTGCGGATCTTGTTCCATCATTTCACATATTTTTTTATGCGCATGGATAACAGTTGTATGGTCTCTTCCACCAAATTCTTGACCGATTTTAGGTAACGACATTTCCGTCAATTCCCTACATAAATACATGGCGATTTGCCTAGGAAATGCGATCGTTTTTGTACGTTTTTTTGATAGAAATTCATCGACTGTCACTTGATATTTTTCTGCAATCATTTCTTGGATTAGACTAATTCGTAATTTTTTTCGGTCGATTGCTCGGTATAATATCTTTTAAAGCTTCAGCAGCAAGTTGCGTATCGATATCTTGATTAATCAGTGAAGAATAGGCAATTACACGGATCAGTGCTCCCTCTAGTTCACGTATATTCGTATCGATTTGATTTGCTATGTACAACATAACTTCATTAGGAATATCTTGTCCTTCTGCTTTTGCTTTTTTTGATAAAATCGCAGTCCTCGTTTCTAAATCAGGGGGAGAAATATCTGTAATTAACCCCCATTCAAACCTCGACCTTAATCTATCTTCTAAAGTTGGAATTTCTTTAGGTGGTCGATCACTGGATATAATGATCTGTTTATTTTCTTCATGCAATGTATTGAACGTATGGAAAAATTCTTCTTGTGTCTGATTTTTTTCCAGCCAAAAATTGAATATCATCTACTAATAAAATGTCGACGTTTCGATATTTGTTACGAAAATCTCGGCTTTATTGTCCATGATTGCGTTAATAAATTCATTCGTAAATTTTTCTGAAGATAAATAAATGACTTTTAATTTGGGTTGTTTTCTATAACGTAATGACCGATCGCGTGCATTAAATGTGTTTTTCCTAAACCTACACCACCGTAAATGAAAAGAGGATTGTATGATTTTGCAGGTGCCTCGGCAACTGCGAGTGATGCGGCGTGTGCAAAGCGATTTGCTGCCCCGACGACGAATGTGTCAAATGTATATTTTGGATTTAACATTTGTGCATATTCTTGATCGTCTTTGTTTATCGTCTGGATCATTTTATTTTCAGTCAGTTTTTATTTCTTCCTGTTATCTTCAAGTTCAAATTTAACAGTTAGATCAATTCCGGTCATTTCATAGAGTAAAGTATCAATGACTTCTTTATATCGTTGATCGAGCCAATTTTTAATGAATTCGTTTGGAACTAAAACAGTTAATTCGCCATCCGATAAATCTTTCACAGTCGTATGACTTAACCAAGTTTCATAACTCGGTTTACTTATTTTAGATTTCATTTCATTAAGTATGTTCTGCCATAATTCGCCAATATTTTCCAAGAGAGACACCTCTTTGATTCAAATATTTTAGTCGTATAGAGGATAAATTCCTTTCTATTAATTCTCTAAAACGAGATATAAAGAAAGGAATAATCATTTTGTATATAAAATATTGTGAATAATGTTTAATTTTATGAAAAGGGATTTTTTATTCACAATGTGGGTAAGACGATGTACAGGAGATTGATGATGTCAACATCTTTTCCACAATTTGTGGATAATCAAAGGTGAATTTAAAGTTATTCACATGTTAAAGCATAAATAGAATATCAAAATTTGATAGATTTTGCAATGATTAATCGAGAATATTAAGATGTTATCCTACATGTGTAAAATAATTATCAACAATTGTTATTTTTGTGAGAAACTTGTCGATAATTGATAGAAAATATATTTGTGGATGATCGTTTATGTAAATAATTTGTGTATAGAAATGATAAATGATTGTGGAAAGTTTTTTACTTTCGTATTGAAACAATAATTGAATTATTTTTAATTTTGAAGTTTAATTTTTCTCTTTATTCATTCGTGATCTTTGTTGACTAATAATCTTACTTTACGTATAATTATCAAGACGGTTTTAGACGAGAACATTAGATGAAAAGTAGTGATAAATAATTTGTAAACTACTTCTCCTAAATCAAAAATTTAAGATTCTTGTTGATCAAGGAGTTTAAGAGGAGGTGCTTTGAAATGAAAAGAACATTTCAACCGAATAACCGTAAACGTAAAAAGGATCATGGATTTCGAGCACGTATGAGTACGAAAAATGGACGTAAAATTATTGCACGCCGTCGCCGTAAAGGGAGAAAAGTATTATCAGCTTAGGCCACTGAAAAACGTCAGTGGTCTTTTTCAGTTTTAAATAGTTTCGTTCAATAAGGTGAATGACGTAATGAAAAAAGCTTATCGGATTAAAAAAAATGAAGAGTTTCAAGATATCATTCAAAATGGTAAATCTTTTGCAAATCGTGAACTAGTCATATACTATAAAGAAAAACCGAATCAAGAACATTTTCGTGTCGGTATTTCTGTCGGAAAAAAGTTAGGAAATGCTGTGAAGAGAAATCGAGTGAAACGGTGTATTCGTGAATCTTTTAGGCAATTACAGGAGACGATCGTTCCAGAAGTTGATATAATTATCATTGGTAGAAAGTCTGTCGTCGGATTAAATTGTAATGAAGTGAAACAAAGTTTATTACATTTATTAAGAAAACAACGTTTATTAAAAATAGATAAAATGAAAGCGAATTTGCATAGAGTTAGGAGGAAGCCGTTTGCGTAAAAGATGGTTAACGATATTCGTATTGATCGGAGTACTTGCTTTACTTTCCGGATGTACAGAAATTAATGAACCGATTACAGAAGATAGCGAAGGAATTTGGAATCAATATTTCGTTTATCCTTTATCATGGCTAATTATTTACTTTGCCGATCTTTTCAATTCCAGCTATGCTTATGGTCTTTCGATTATTGTTTTAACTGTTATTATTAGAATTTTACTTTTACCTTTAAACATTAAACAGTTAAAAAGTTCAAAAGCGATGCAAGATATTCAACCTGAATTGAAAAAGTTACAAGAAAAATACAGTTCAAAAGACGCACAAACACAGCAAAAGTTACAACAAGAAACGATGGCTTTATTCCAAAAGCACGGAGTAAATCCTTTAGCTGGTTGTTTACCTATTTTCATCCAAATGCCGATATTGATCGCAATGTATCATGCGATCATGCGGACAGAAGAAATTTCAGGGCATCAATTCCTATGGTTTGCACTTGATTCACCGGATTATATTTTGCCGATCATTGCAGGAATAACTACTTTCATTCAACAAAGGTTAATGATGTCTGGAAACACGGCAGCAGCACAAATCCACAAATGGTCGCTATGCTTTACATGATGCCGATTATGATTGCTGTTTTTGCATTTTTCTTTCCAGCGGCATTAGCGTTATATTGGGTTGTAGGGAACTTCTTTATGATCTTTCAAACGATTTTCATTAATAAGCCGATGATGAAAGAAGCAAGTACTGGAGGCGACAAAAAGTGAAAGAAGTAACTGCCAG
Source organism: uncultured Bacilli bacterium (assembly GCA_963766835.1). Classification (GTDB taxonomy): domain Bacteria; phylum Bacillota; class Bacilli; order Bacillales; family Amphibacillaceae; genus Pseudogracilibacillus. Next base: position 189,185 of record CAVYBX010000004.1, on the reverse strand, counting down.
TGGTCAAACGGTAGATGAGGCGGTTCAATCAGCTTTAGATCAATTGAAGCTTTCTCGAGACGAAGTTGAAATCGAAATTATCGATGAAGGTAAAAAGGGCTTTTTAGGGATATTTGGAGCTTCTCGAGCAATTGTAAAAGTGAAAGAGAAAAAAGATCAAATTTTGGAAGCACAAACATTTCTAGAAAACATCGCAAAAAATATGGGTGTAGATGTAACGGTAACGAAAACTGTTGACAATAACCATGTCATTTATCAATTATCTGGAGAAAATATTGCATTATTAATCGGTAAAAGAGGAAAGACGTTAAATTCTTTACAATATTTAACACATCTCGTCATTAATAAAAGCGGTGATCAATATTATTCAGTTACTGTCGATGCAGAAGGTTACCGCGAACGACGCAAAGAAACACTCATTGAGTTAGCGCATAAAATGGCGGACAAAGCTGTTCGTATAAACCGAAAAGTTGCACTTGAACCGATGCCGGCTTATGAAAGAAAAATAATTCATAGTGCTTTACAACATTCAGATAAAGTTACTACATACTCTGACGGAGAAGAGCCACATCGACATATCGTCATCAAACCGAACTCAAATTAACATGAATGATAAAAATAAATATGAAAAATCGTTGAAATGGCTTTACCGATGGATTTTGTTAGTCGACTGAATTCATAAAAATTAGCATTCGGCCAATTCAACGATTTTTTCTTTTTGAAAAAGATATAAAAAATATTTATAAACATGTTAGTAAATATTAAAATCAGATTCGTTCATGAACATTGTGGATAACTTTATTTTTGTCCTATATTATGTTATTCTGTTTTATTAGTGAAGTTTTCACTAATGAAGAAAATCGATCGAATGATGGTCGTTTATATATTAAAAAAGATGTGATAGGAGGTGAACAATAATGGAGTTTGATACGATCGCAGCAATATCGACACCGGTAGGGGAAGGGGCCATTTCCATCGTACGCTTAAGTGGAGAGGAAGCAATCGATATAGCGAATCGATTATTGACGGGGAAAAATTTGTATGAAGTAAAAAGTCATACGTTGCATTATGGGAAATTGATCGATCCAGCGACGGAAGAGGTCGTTGATGAAGTGCTCGTTTCTGTCATGAAAGCTCCAAAAACTTTTACCCGGGAAGATGTCGTTGAAATAAATTGTCACGGTGGTCATGTCGCAGTAAAAAGAATTTTAGAATTAGTGTTAGAAAACGGTGCACGTTTAGCAGAACCAGGTGAATTTACGAAACGTGCTTTTTTAAACGGTCGGATCGATCTTTCTCAAGCAGAAGCAGTGATGGATATTATCAATTCGAAAACGAAACAAGCGATGAAAGTTGCCGTCACACAACTAGATGGTAAACTTTCTCGTTTTATTAAAAAACTTCGTCAAGAGTTAATTGAAACGATCGCGCACGTCGAAGTAAATATCGATTACCCTGAATATGACGATGTAGAACAAATGAGTCATGACATGATGAAAGAAAAGACGAAGTACGTACATGCAGAAATTGAAAAATTGCTCGAAGTAGCTAATCAAGGAAAAATTTTACGGGAAGGTATTAAAACTGCCATTATTGGTCGCCCGAACGTAGGTAAATCTTCCTTATTGAATGCGCTCGTACAAGAGGAGAGAGCTATCGTTACTGATATACCAGGAACGACGCGTGATATTATCGAAGAGTACGTCAATGTCCGTGGAATTCCGTTAAAATTAATCGATACAGCCGGAATTAGAGAAACGAAAGATTTAGTTGAACAGATCGGTGTGGAACGTTCACATAAAATTTTACAAGAAGCAGATCTCGTTTTATTTATGCTAAATTATAACGAAGAACTTACTGATGATGATCGGAAAATTATCGATTCTTCTAAAAGATACTAATTATATCGTAATTATCAACAAAACTGATCTAACGCAAAAAATTGATCTCGATGAAGTAAAGAACTTAGTCGAAGATCGGACTGTAATTACGACTTCATTAATAAAGGATGAAGGAATCGATCAATTGGAAAAAGCGATCGCTGCTATTTTCTTTACGAAAGATGTATATTCTGATGATGTGACATTAGTATCGAATGTGAGACATATCCATCTGTTGAAACGAGCTAAATCAGCTTTAGAAGATGCGATGAATGCGTTAGAAATGGGTGTACCGTTAGATATGGTACAAATCGATGTGAGAAGAACGTGGGAATATTTAGGGGAAATTATCGGTGATACAGCGAGTGAAAGTTTAATTGACCAATTATTTTCTCAATTTTGTTTAGGAAAATAATCACGTTTAGAAAGGGTGAAAAACATGATATATCATGCTGGAGAATACGATGTGATCGTTGTTGGGGCTGGTCATGCTGGTTGTGAAGCAGCGATGGCAGCTGCAAAAATGGGTTCGAAGACATTAATGTTGACGTTGAATTTGGATATGATCGCTTTTATGCCGTGTAACCCATCTTTAGGAGGGCCAGCGAAAGGAATCGTCGTTCGTGAAATCGATGCGCTCGGTGGCGTAATGGGGAAAGTAATCGACAAGACTTACATTCAAATGCGTATGTTAAATACTGGAAAAGGTCCCGCAGTTCGAGCGTTACGTGCTCAAGCAGATAAAGCTTTATATCAGTTGGAAATGAAAAGAGTACTTGAAAAAGAACAAAATATTACGCTAAAACAAGCGATGGTAAATGAACTGATCGTCGAAGATGGCGTATGTAAAGGTGTCATAACCGAAACGAATGCAGCTTATTATGCGAAAGCTGTCGTTATTACGACTGGTACATTTATGCGCGGGAAAATTTTAATCGGGGATTTGGAATATGAAAGTGGTCCGAATAATCAGAGAGTATCAAAGAAACTATCGGAAAATCTTGAAGAACTAGGATTTGAGCTCGTCCGATTTAAAACAGGAACACCACCTCGTGTCAATAGTCGTTCGATCGATTATTCAAAAACAGAAATCCAACCTGGTGATGATAAACCTCAAGGATTTTCGTACGCGACGACAGAGTTTATCGAAAATCAAATTCCGTGTTGGTTAACGTATACGAATGAAAAAACGCATAAAGTGATTAACGATAATTTAACTTTATCTTCGATGTATTCTGGAGCGATGAAAGGAGCAGGGCCTAGATATTGCCCATCGATTGAAGATAAAATCGTGCGTTTCCACGACAAACCGAGACATCAAATCTTTTTAGAACCGGAAGGAAGAGAAACGGAGGAAGTTTACGTTCAAGGAATGTCCACTTCTTTACCGTTAAACATTCAACATGAAATGTTACAAACTATTCCCGGGTTAGAAAATGCAGAAATCATGCGACCAGGATATGCGATCGAATACGATGCAGTCGTGCCAACCCAGCTATGGCCTACATTGGAAACGAAAAAAATTGAAGGCCTTTATACTGCGGGGCAAATCAACGGCACTTCAGGATATGAGGAAGCAGCTGGTCAAGGAATTATTGCTGGGATTAACGCTGCTTTAAAAATCCAAGGGAAAGAACCGTTCATTCTCGATCGTTCACAAGCATACATCGGTGTTTTAATCGATGATCTTGTGACGAAAGGTACGAGAGAACCGTATCGTTTGTTAACATCTCGTGCGGAGTACCGTCTATTATTACGTCATGATAACGCTGATATCCGTTTAACCGAATTAGGATATAAACTTGGACTTATTTCTGAAGAAAGATATCGTAAGTTTCAAGAAAAATTACGTTTAATCGAAGAGGAAAAAGACCGTTTATTTAAAACGATCGTAAAACCGACCGAAGATGTACAGACTATATTAGAAAAAAATAAATCATCTCGATTGAAAGATGCTGTTCGAGCTACAGATTTATTGAAAAGACCTGAAATAACTTACGAAATCATCGAAAAAATCGTAGGTGAACAAAATCTACCTGATGCTGTAAAAGAACAAGTTGAAATACAAATTAAATATGAAGGGTATATAAAAAAGGCGAACGAACAAGTAGAACGAATGTTAAAAATGGAGCATAAAAAGATTCCGGAAAATATCGATTACGACGATATTCACGGTTTAGCAGCTGAAGCGAAAGAAAAATTGAAAAAAATTCGTCCGTTATCGATCGGTCAAGCATCGCGAATTTCAGGGGTCAACCCAGCGGATATATCGATATTGCTCGTTTATATTGAACAAGGAAAAATAAAGAAGACAAGTTAATGGTTCATGGACTATCGTGAAAAGAGGAGCTTTTTTTACATGGATGAACAAACATTTATCAAAGAGTTAAAAAAGCGTGATATTCATCTGAATGATGATCAAATGAATCAATTTCAATTGTATTATGATCTTTTAATCGACTGGAATAAAAAGATGAACTTGACAACGATCGTTGAAAAAGAAGAAGTGTATTTAAAACATTTTTTTGATTCAATTTCATTAAGTTTCTTTTTCGATCTTCATCAAGTTCAGACTGTTTGTGATGTAGGTGCTGGTGCTGGTTTTCCTAGTATCCCGCTTAAAATATGTTTTCCACACTTGCACGTTACAATTGTCGATTCTTTAAATAAAAGAATCTCATTTTTGCAAACACTCGTTTCTCAATTGCAATTAAACGATATCGAATTAGTACACGAACGAGCTGAAAACTCCGGTCAACAAAAAATGTATCGCGAGAAATTCGATCTTGTTACCGCTAGGGCTGTCGCAAAAATGGCTGTCTTAGCTGAGTATTGTTTGCCGTTAACGAAAGTTGGTGGAACATTTATCGCTTTAAAAGGTGCACACTTAGAAGAAGAATTAAGCGAAGCGAATAATGCGATAAAACTTTTAGGTGGACAGTTAATCGATCATCATCATTTTCGTTTACCGATCGAACAGAGTGAAAGAACAATTGTCGTTGTCGATAAAGTTCATGCAACGAAAAAGAAATATCCGAGAAAAGCTGGGTTGCCACAAAAAAATCCACTAACTTAACTTATTTGTTAGAAGAAGTTTGTTTGAATCGATACTTTTTATATTGATTTTATGATAAACTTAACTATACAAGAATATAGTTAAGTTTCTTTCTTTCAATAGCAATTTTCCAATGACTGTTCAAATTGTAACTGCCATTTATGGCTTGGTAACTCCTCAATTTCCGTACATTCGATTATTTGTTGAACCAAGTCGTCTATGAAAAGGCCTCATTTAATCCTTCTTTTAATAGAATACGAAAATTGTTTCACGTGGAACAATTAATATAATGATTTAAAAGGTGATGTTTATTATGTTGCAGTCCTTTAATCGTCTATTTACGAGTAGTAGTAAGGAAGAAACGACAGATGAACTGAACGAAGATGTCGTTCAATTAAAAGTAGACGATATTGTACCGAATGAGTTTCAGCCACGGACGAAATTCGATGATGAGAAAATAAAAGAATTAGCGCAAACATTGCAAACTCATGGTATGATTCAACCGATCGTCGTAAGGAAAAAAAATGACGACAAATATGAAGTAATCGCGGGAGAACGGAGATTAAGAGCTGCCAAGTTACTTGGATGGGAAACTATATCAGCAATTGTTCGGAATTTAACAGATAGAGAAACTGCTTCTGTTGCATTAATTGAAAATATTCAACGTGAAGAATTATCTGTTATTGAAGAAGCTCAAGCTTATCAGCAATTAATTAAAATGCATTCATTAACGCAAGAAGCACTAGCACAGCGTTTAGGTAAAAGCCAATCGACGATCGCCAATCGACTTCGCCTGTTATCATTACCAGATGAAATAAAACAAGGGTTAATAGATCGTGTGATTACTGAACGACATGCAAGGGCATTAATAAAGTTAAAAGAAGCGGATCTTCAATTAAAGTTTTATCAAAAAATTATTGAACAACAATTAAACGTTCGTGAGACGGATGAAATGATTAAGCAATTTTTAGAAAAAGGTCAAGCAGAGAAAAAGCAACGACCAAAGCGAAAGTTTATTAGTAAAGATATTCGTATCGCAACGAATACGATTAGAAGATCGTTAAAAATGATTCAAGATAGTGGGATAAAAGTTGAGACAGAGGAAGAAGATTTTGAAGATTACTATCAAATTACGATTAAAGTTCCGAAAAAACAAACATCAAGATGAAAATACTAGCTTACAATAGGTAGGTGCCATTATGAGTAAAATAATTGCAATTACGAATCAAAAAGGTGGCGTAGGGAAAACGACATCGACGGTGAATTTAGGAGCGAGTCTAGCATTATTAAAGCAAAAAGTGCTTTTAGTCGATATTGATCCACAAGGCAATGCTACAAGTGGGGTCGGAATCAATAAAGGTGATTTAGATAAATGTGTTTACAATTTATTAGTGGAAGATTATCCAGCTAAAGAAGTAATTGTTAGTACGGAAATAGATAATCTATATATCATCCCTGCTACGATTCAACTTGCTGGAGCAGAAATAGAATTAGTACCTACTATTTCAAGAGAAGTAAAACTAAAAAAAGCTATCGAAGAAATACGAGATGAATTTGATTACATTTTAATCGATTGTCCACCTTCATTAGGGTTACTTACGATAAATGCATTAACTAGTGCAGATAGTGTACTTATCCCTGTACAGTGTGAATATTACGCATTGGAAGGGTTAAGTCAATTACTTAATACGATTCGTTTAGTACAAAAACAATTAAATAAAAATTTAATGATCGAAGGCGTACTGTTAACGATGTTAGATGCAAGGACGAACTTAGGTATACAAGTGATTGAAGAAGTAAAAATGTATTTTCAAGATAAAGTGTATAATTCGATCATTCCGAGAAATGTAAGATTAGGTGAAGCTCCGAGTCATGGAAAGCCGATTACTATATATGACCCTAAATCTAAAGGAGCTGAAGTATATCTTGAGCTTGCGAAGGAAGTGATGAAAGTTGGGGAGACGGTTAGGTAAAGGCTTAGGTGCTTTAATTAACGTTGAAGATGAAGAAACGGTTGAGCAAGTACCGATTAGCCAATGTCGTACGAATCCGTATCAACCGCGTAAAACGTTCGATGCTGATGCGATAGAAGAATTAAAAACATCGATATTAGAATATGGTATTATTCAACCGTTAATCGTAAGAAAAAGTATTAAAGGATATGAAATTGTCGCAGGTGAAAGACGATTTCGAGCAGCTAAAGAAGCCGGGTTAAAAGAGATACCCGTCATCATCAAAGATTATGATGATAATAAAATGATGGAAATCGCTTTGTTGGAAAATTTACAACGTGAAGATTTAACGGTAATCGAAGAAGCTCAAGCATACAAAAATTTGATTGAAAAACTTAATTTAACGCAAGCAGAATTATCAAAAAAAATTGGCAAAAGTCGTTCTCATATCGCGAATACGATGCGACTACTATCTTTGCCAGAGGATATTATCGTATATATAAGTAATGGCGAATTAACGATGGGTCATGGAAGAGCGTTATTAGGGTTAAAAAACAAAGAACATTTACGACCGTTAGTTGAAAAAATTAGAAGAGAAGATCTTAACGTTCGTCAAGTTGAAAAAATGATACAAGAACTGAATAAAGAAAAGAAAAAACCAAAAAAACAAAAACCGAAGAAAGATATATTTATTCAACAACAGGAAACAGAATTACGCGAAGTTTTAGGAACGAATGTCCATATTAAACGAAATAAAAACAAAGGAAAGATTGAAATAGAGTTTTATTCGAATGATGAATTGACACGATTAATAAATTTACTCCGGAAATAGAAATAAGTTTGATATGTAAGACTGACATTACAATAAAAATTGTAATCAGTCTTTTTCATTGATAGAACTTGAATAAATGTTTCATAAAAGAAATGTTTCACGTGGAACATTGGAAAAATGAGTGAGGAAAAAGCGATGGTATTATTCGGTACAATTGTCAATGTAATAACGATTATAATTGGATGCTTAATTGGATTGTTTTTTACGAACATTCAAGAAAAATATAAAGAAACAATTATGCAAGGGATTGGACTAACTGTCATATTAATCGGCTTGCAAATGGCTTTCGAAACGAATTCAATTATCATTGTGTTATTAAGTATATTAACTGGGGCTGCAATTGGAGAGTTTTTTAAATTAGAAGATTTACTCAATCAATTAGGTGAATGGATAAGTAGTAAGTTTCGATCAAAATCTAACGATACGAACGTCGCTCAAGCTTTCGTCACAGCTTCATTAATATTTGTCGTTGGAGCGATGGCGATACTTGGAGCGTTAGATAGTGGATTAAGAGGCGATCACGAAATTTTAGTGACAAAAGCGATGCTCGATGGATTCACTGCGTTTGTATTGACGACAACATTAGGATTTGGAGTCATTTTATCGATTATACCTGTATTTTTATATCAAGGTGCGATTACGATATTCGCAACACAGATAGAAAAGTGGATACCTGAAGTTTTATTTAATGAAATGATTACAGAGATAACCGCGGTTGGAGGTTTATTGATCGTAGCAATCGGGTTAAATATATTAAAATTAACGAAAATTAGGGTTTCTAATTTACTGCCAGCATTGATTATGGTCGGAGTTATTTTAGCGGTGTATCACCAATTTATTTAAATTGGTTTTCATGATATCTAGTTAACCAATTATCTAAACGAGATAAAGTGAGTGAAAGTTTATATGCCATATCATGGACGACTGATAATCTCGTACTTTGTAAAACTGTATAATCCATGAAACCACCGATGTTGACGACACCTGTTAAATACATATCGCCTACAGGTGGTAATTTTTTATTTAAAGCTGCACCAGGAGATAAAGGACCAATTCCACTAATGAAATAACCGATGGATGATCTTTTTCCTAACGATGCATCGATCGCAATAATAAACGGATTTTTATATGTTTCTTCAACTTTTTGTAAATATTGTTGTAAGTTTACTGCATGGATCGGGTTATGTAACGTACCGTAAACATGTATGTTTTTAGGTTTAAATTTTGATAAAAAAGTACCCGTCAATGGACCTAACGAGTCTCCCGTCGAGCGATCAGTGCCGATGCAAAATGCGACTACTTCGGGAATCTGTTTAGGGAAAAGAGTAATCGCTTGATCAAATATTTTCTTTACAACGAGAGGATCCTCATAATGTACGTAACATATTTCATCACGATGGGATACTTCATGCATCGTTATTAGTCTCACTCCTAAGTAGTTTTAAATAGTATACGTAAAAAGTTGAAACAATATACATGAAAAAATTTACAAGGATCAAAGAATCATTTACTATCAAAATGAAGATAGAAAAGTTGTTCATTTCAATAATTTTTGTAAAGGTAAAATCTTAAAAAGAGGGATGGAAATGAAAAACAAAGACTTTGCATTACATGACATCGTAGAAATGAAAAAGAAACATCCTTGTGGAGAAAATAAATGGAAAATAATTAGAATGGGAGCTGATATCCGTATCAAATGTTTAGGGTGTGGTAGAAGTGTGCTTTTGCCGAGAAATGAATTTACGAAAAAGATGAAACGTGTCATTGAAAAAGCAGAAAGTGAATCATCGAGTCATTAAATTTTCAAAAATTCGTGAAGGAAAATTAAATTTTTAAGCTATACGTATATTAAAAATTTAAAAATAGCAATTTGTACTTCATTAAAAAGAAGTTTATAATTTAGTTATGTTGATGCAAGCAAGTGAGCTGTAAGGAGAGAAATTAAATGTCATTACAAGCAGGAATCGTAGGACTACCAAATGTTGGAAAATCCACTCTATTTAATGCGATTACAAGAGCAGGAGCAGAATCTGCAAACTATCCATTTTGTACGATCGATCCGAACGTCGGAGTAGTTGAAGTGCCTGATGAGAGATTAATAAAGCTAACGGAAGTCGTCAAACCGAAAAAAACAGTACCGACAACTTTTGAATTTACTGATATTGCTGGGATTGTAAAAGGAGCCAATAAAGGAGAAGGGTTAGGTAACCAATTTTTATCACATATTAGACAAGTCGACGCGATATGTCATGTCGTCCGATGTTTCGAAGATGAAAATATTACGCACGTATCGGGAAGAGTCGACCCAATCGATGATATTGAAACGATTAATTTAGAGTTGATTTTAGCGGATTTAGAAACAGTAAATCGACGGTATGAACGGGTGGAAAAGTTAGCGCGACAAAAAGATAAAGAAGCAATACAAGAGTATCATGTCGTCAAAAAAATAAAAGATGTATTGGAAGCTGAAAAACCAGCTAGATCGGTACAATTAACGGATGAAGAAGAAAAATTAGCAAAACAGTTACATCTTTTAACCGCAAAACCGGTATTATATGTTGCTAACGTAAGTGAAGACGATATAACAGATATTGAAAACAACGAACATGTACAAAAAGTGAAACAATACGCTGCTAAAGAAAATGCAAAAGTAATCGTCGTTAGTGCGAAAATAGAAGAAGAAATCGCCGAACTTGATCCTGAGGAAAAAGAGTTATATGTAAGTGAATTAGGAATTGAACAATCCGGATTGGATCAATTAATAAAAGCTGCTTATGACTTGTTAGGATTAGCTACTTATTTCACTGCAGGTGAAAAAGAAGTACGAGCTTGGACATTTAAAAAAGGAATGAAAGCACCGGAAGCAGCCGGAATTATCCACTCTGATTTTGAAAGAGGGTTCATTCGCGCAGAAACAGTGTCTTATGAAGATTTGATGGAAGCAGGGTCGATGGCACAGGCGAGAGAAAATGGGAAAATTCGCCTTGAAGGGAAAGATTATGTCGTTCAAGACGGCGATGTCATCCATTTTCGTTTTAATGTATGATAAATATAACGTAAACCGGAATGATTTAAGTTGTCAATTAAAATTGACTTTGATATAATTCTCTTCTGTGGGTAATGTAAAAATTACTCCTTGCTCCGTAAAAAAAGGGGCCGCATAGACCAAAAGGAGGTGCTTGATAAATGAGAAATTATGAAATTATGTATATCATCCGTCCAGATATCGAAGAAGAAGCGAGAAAAGAATTGATTGAACGTTTCAATTCGATTTTAACGGATAATGGGGCTACGATTGAAAAAGTCGACGAGATGGGTTTACGTCGTCTAGCCTATGAAATTAAAAAATATCGAGACGGATACTACGTTGTCGTTAATTTCAAAGGTGATCAAAGAAGCAATAAACGAATTTGATCGTCAAGCAAAATTCGTTGATGACATTATACGCCATCTCATCGTTCGCTTAGATGAAGAATAATAGGGAGTGATTTTGATGTTGAATAGAGTGATATTAGTCGGAAGACTGACGAGAGATCCCGATTTACGTTATACTCCAAGCGGCATTGCTGTAGCTAACTTTACAGTAGCTGTCAATCGACCTTACCGCAATCAGCAAGGGGAACAAGAAGCAGATTTTGTTAATTGTGTAGTTTGGCGAAAAACTGCAGAAAACCTAGCAAGTTATATGAAAAAAGGCAGTTTAATTGGTGTGGAAGGAAGAATACAAACTCGTTCATACGAAGGACAAGACGGGAAAATGGTATATGTTACCGAAGTGCTCGCTGAAAACATTCAGTTTTTAGAACCTAGAGGCGTTTCGCAACAAAGACAGCAAGCTGATTACAGTGGGGGCTCTTTTCAACATCAAGCACAATCACCTCCTCCATCACAACCGACACAAGAACAACCGTCTAATCCATTCGAACAAGATGGAGAACAAATTGATATATCGGATGACGATTTACCATTTTAACGATAAAACAATAAATGTTAAATAAATATTTTTCATAGAAGGAGGGAGATAACATGAGACGTGGTCGTGCAAGACGTCGAAAAGTGTGTTACTTTACAGCGAACGGAATTACACATATCGATTATAAAGATGTCGATTTATTAAAAAAATTTATTTCTGAACGTGGAAAAATTTTACCTCGCCGTGTAACTGGTACCTCAGCAAAATATCAAAGAAAGTTGACAAAAGCGATCAAACGTGCACGTCAGATGGCTTTACTGCCGTACGTTAGCGATTAAAATAATGAAGTAGAGGATAAGAAAATTACCTCTACTTTTTTTATTTGAAAATTATTTCCTCTTTGGATAGATGAGAATGATTTTTACGATCATGAAGAAGATGTAAATAGTGGCTAACGTTAAAAATAAATAACTTAATGAATAAAAAAAGGAGATAATCGTATATAAAATAAATGGGACCGTTGTTGCAAAAGCACTCATTTTCCATAAAATAGAATAATGTAATTTCCTTTTTAATCCCCGGGAAATAATAAGGCTAATATATGCGATAATGGATAAGATTGTAAAGACAATAAATACTAACATTAAGTAGTAAAAAATAAAAAAATAAATGAGTAAAAAGAAAATGTTCACATTAAATCCTGCGGTATCATCAGCTAAAATTTGATTGACAAGTTCAGGTAAAGATGCGATTGCTAGTAAAATGAATAGATAAAATACGGTCGTATCCATTCTAATTCGATTAAGTGTAAAGACAGCGTTTTTTTGCGGAAGTTTTAAACTATGTTGAAATGTGATCCATAAATTTTTCATCTATATCCCCTCAAGGTATAACAATTCTTCTTTCCAGCTTTACTATAACATGTTTTTTAAAGCAACGATAGAAAATGGAGTTAAAAATTGTTCAAACAATGATCAAAATTGTGGAAGTTTTACAATATAATCAATGTTTCTATCAATTAAATTTGTTATCATAAAAGAATGAATGACTTTTCTTTCTCGAGGTGTTTAAATGGGTCAATCTAAGCAAATTACTGAAGGTGCATTACTAATAGGAATTTACATCGTTCTCTTGTTTATCGTCATGTTCGTTCCGATTATCGGTGTTTTTGGTATTTTTGCGTTGCCGATCCCTTTTATTATTTATACAGCTAAACACGATGTTGTTCCAGCATCAATGATGTTGATCGTTGCTTTGATGTTATCGTATATTTTCGCAACGGTCATTTCATTACCATTTACATTGCTTGCAGGCATCGGTGGCATATTTGTCGGAACATGTATTCATCGAAATTTAACCCCTTATGAGACGTTAGCACGTGGGTCGTTAGGTTTTATCATTGGTTTCGTCCTAATTATTTTGGCATTTCAGTTTTTATTAGATATAAACATTTATCAGGAAATAGATATGTTTATATCTGAATCATTAAATATGAGTAAATTGATGATGGAACAAATGGGGCTACCTAATACGGACGACCAATTAAAATTAATTGAAGAACAGTTGAATAGTTTTAAAGATTTATTACCATCGAGTATCGCTATCGTCAGTATGTTATTTGCTTTTGTTAGTCAATGGTTAAGTTACAAAATTATCAATCGGATTGAACAGAAAAAGTTAGCATTTCCACCGTTTAAAAATTTAAATTTCCCAGTTGTAATTATTTGGATATATTTCTTCGCAATTATCTTTTCGTTAATCGAACTTGATACGAATAGTGGTTTATATTTAGTCGTCGCCAATGTGCTATCGTTAATTACGGTCTTTGTGACGATACAAGGGTATTCATTTATATTCTTTTACGCTGATCATAAAAAATTACATAAAGCAGTCCCGATTACGATTTTAATCATTTCATTAATCATCCCATTTTTATTTCTGTTCCTTATCCGAATTATTGGTATAATTGACTTAGGATTTTCTTTAAAACAACGATTAGCAAACAGTAGTAGCAAGTGACGGAAATAAAAAGGATGTAGGAGTTGAACATATTGGATTATTTTCAACGTTCTAAAATTGTAAACAAACATATATGGACTACTTATGTTCTCTCTATTATTGCAATCTGTATCCTTTTCTATTTCCATTGGATATTAGGTTTTGTATTCGCAGTTTTTTTTGCTTTGTCTTTTCACTTTGTAAAACGAGAGGAAAAAGTGATCCAAAAGAAATTGAATCATCATATTGCGACCTTATCTTACAAAATCGAAAATGCTGGGAAAGAAACATTTTTTCATCTACCTATCGGCATTATTATTTACAATGAAAATTTTGAAATTGAATGGGTTAATCCATACATGAAAGAACTAGACGGCGAAGATTCAGTCGTTAATAAGTCGTTAGATATATACTCTGAAGAGTTAATCCCAGCAATAAAAGATGATGAAGATGAAACATGGGTTACGATTAAACACTTTCATTATAAAACGTTCATCGATCGGAAAAATCGAACGTTATATTTATTCAATCGAACGGAAGAAGCTCGGATAAAAAAATTATTTGAAGAAGAGCAAGTAGTCTTAGCAAATATTTATTTAGATAATTATGAAGAAATTTCTCGCAATATGAGTGACCACGTGAAAAGTCAATTAAATTCTCGGATTACAGCTACGTTGAATAAATGGGCGGACGATTATCAGTTTTATATTAAAAGAACGTCACAAGATCGGTTTATCGGTGTATTAACACAAAAAACATTATCTTTATTAGAAAAATCACGTTTTGAAATTTTAGATGATGTTCGAACGATTAGTATTGAAGAAGAAGGACAACGAAGTCCAGTTACTTTAAGTATCGGAATTGGTTCGGGAAATGTTCCGATTCAGAGTTAGCGAAATTAGCACAATCTAGTTTAGATTTAGCTCTCGGTCGCGGTGGTGACCAAGTGGCGATTCGTGATGAAACGGGAAAAGTCCGCTTTTTCGGCGGGAAAACAAATCCGATGGAAAAACGTACGAGAATTAGAGCACGGGTTATTTCGCATGCTTTAACTGATTTAGTAAAAGAAAGCGATAATGTCCTCATTATGGGTCATAAAACACCCGATATGGATTCGCTCGGTTCTGCACTCGGAGTCTTAAATATTGCTAAATCGAACGATGTGGAAGGATATATTATCTTTGACGAGGACGATGTGACGACAGGAATAACCCGTGTCATCGATAAAATAAAAGAAGATGAAAGTTTATGGAAACATTTCATCGGGAAAGAAGAAGCTGGAGCAATTTATACGAGTAGAAGTTTAGTCGTATTAGTAGATACACATCGTCCGTCCATTGCTGCTGATGAAAAATTGTTAAGAAAAGCAGAGTATAAAGTCGTCATCGACCACCATCGACGCGGCGAAGAATTTGTCGATAATCCGACTTTAGTTTATATGGAACCATATGCGTCTTCGACTTCAGAATTAGTAACCGAATTGATCGAATATCAACCAGTGAAGAAAAAATTAACTCCGATGGAAGCGACAGCTTTATTAGCTGGTATTATCGTCGATACGAAAAGCTTTGCCTTACGAACAGGCTCGCGCACTTTCGATGCAGCATCATATTTGCGTTCGAAAGGGGCAGACCCGGTTTTAATTCAAAAGTTTTTGAAAGAAGATTTAGATACGTTAATTAAACGAAATAAATTAATCGAAAAAGCTTATATTTATCGTGATTCCATCGCGATTGCAACAGCTGATGATGACATTTATCATCAAATCATTATTGCACAAGCTGCAGATACGTTACTGACAATCGATCGTGTAAAAGCATCATTCGCCATCGCGCATAAAGATAAAGAAACGGTATCAATTAGTGCGCGCTCTCTAGGTGATATAAATGTCCAAATCATCATGGAAGAAATGGAAGGTGGCGGACATTTAACGAACGCTGCTACGCAAATTGAAGGACTAACGATCGCTGAAGTGGAAGAAAAATTAATCGAAAAAATTGAATCATATTTTGAGGGGAGATCGTAAAATGAAAGTTATTTTTTTAAAAGATGTGAAAGGTAAAGGGAAAAAAGGTGAAGTGAAAAAAGTATCTCCTGGATATGCAAGGAATTATTTATTTAAAAACGGCTTAGCTGAAGAAGCGACACCTGCGAACTTAAAGAAATTAAAAGCGCAAAAAAAAAAAGAAGCAGAACAAAGGCAAGAAGAGATCAAACAGGCGGAACAGTTAAAAAATAAATTAAACGACATTACTGTCGAAATTAAAGCAAAATCAGGAGCAGATGGTCGTCTGTTCGGATCAGTAACGAGTAAACAAATTGCTGATGAGTTGAAAAAAACTTATAAGATTGAAGTAGACCGGAGAAAAATTGATCTTAAAAGATCCGTTACGATCATTAGGGCACCATAAAGTACCGGTTAAATTGCATCAAGAAGTACCAGGAACGATTAACGTTCATATTGTGGAGGAATAAATGGTGAATACGATGTTACAAGAACGTGTCCCACCACATAATATCGAAGCAGAACAAGCTGTGCTTGGTGCCATTTTTTTAGAACCAGAAGCTTTTTCAACAGCTGCAGAAAGAATTGGCCCGAGCGATTTTTTCCGAGCCGGACATCAAGTCATTTTTGAAGCGATGTTAGAGTTATTTGAAAAAGGAGAACCGATAGATCTTGTCACAGTAACGACACTTCTTTCCGACTCTAATAAGCTGGAAATAGCGGGAGGTGTGCCGTATTTAACAGATCTTGCAAGCAGTGTACCGACAGCTGCTAATATTGATTATTATAGTAAAATTGTTGAAGAAAAGGCACTGCTTAGACGTCTTATCCAAACGGCAACAGAAATTGTAACGGAATCGTATAATCGTGAAGACGAAGTAGAAGAATTATTAGACCAAGCAGAAAGAAATATATTAGCAGTTTCTAGTCGAAAAAATGCTACCTCTTTCAAACCGATTAAAGATGTATTAATTGAAGTTTATGACAACATAGAGAAGTTGCACCACGCTAAAGACGATGTCACAGGTATACCTACTGGTTTTCGCGATTTAGATCGCATCACTTCAGGATTTCAAAAAAGCGATCTTATCATCATTGCTGCACGTCCTTCGATGGGAAAAACAGCTTTCGCCTTAAATATCGCCCAAAATGTCGCAATTAATACGGACGAAAATGTTGCGATTTTTAGTTTAGAAATGGGAGCGGAGCAATTAGTTCAAAGGATGTTATGTGCCGAAGGAAATATCGACTCGCAAAGGCTTCGTACAGGAAAATTAGAACAAGAAGATTGGGGTAAACTAACGATGGCGATGGGGAGCCTGTCGCATGCAGGTATATTATATCGATGATTCCCCAGGTATTCGTGTGAGTGATATCCGTTCTAAATGCAGAAGGTTAAAACAAGAACATGGATTAGGAATGATTATTATCGATTATTTACAACTTATTCAAGGAAGTGAACGTTTACGAGAAAACCGACAACAAGAAGTTTCGGAAATATCACGTTCATTAAAAAGTTTAGCACGTGAACTTAGAAGTTCCTGTCATTGCGTTATCGCAATTATCGCGAAGTGTAGAATCAACGTCAAGATAAACGACCGATGATGTCAGATTTAAGAGAATCCGGAAGTATCGAGCAAGACGCTGATATCGTTGGGTTTTTATACCGTGAAGATTATTATGACAAAGATTCAGAAAATCAAAATATCGAAATTATTATTTCTAAACAGCGAAATGGTCCAACTGGAACGGTGGAACTAGCTTTTGTCAAAGAATTTAATAAATTTGTCGATTTAGAATTTCGTTACGATGAAGAAGATGCACCTCCAATTCCAGTGTAGGATTATCGTAAAATACGAACATTAAAAAAGAAAAAACCGTGAATTGTTCGTAAATTTGATTGACTTACTTACTTATTGTTGATAAACTTACAAATGTAATTATGATAATTGATTTTAAAATTTTGGAGGTGCACGATGTCCTCAGTAGTTGTAGTTGGTACTCAGTGGGGTGATGAAGGGAAAGGAAAAATCACCGATTTCCTATCCCAAAATGCAGAAGTAGTAGCACGTTATCAAGGTGGAAATAATGCAGGTCATACGATCGTATTTGATGATGTGACATATAAATTGCATTTAATTCCTTCTGGGATTTTCTTTCCGGAAAAAATTTGTGTATTAGGAAATGGAATGGTGATTGATCCGAAAGCTTTTGTAGAAGAAGTGAAATATTTGCATGATCGCAATATTTCTACTGAAAATTTACGTGTTAGTAATCGTGCCCACGTTATTTTACCGTATCATATTAAATTAGATATGCTTCAAGAAGAAGAAAAAGGAATCAATAAAATTGGAACGACGAAAAAAGGAATCGGTCCTGCTTATATGGATAAAGCAGCACGTGTCGGTATTCGAGTTGCTGACTTACTCGATAAAGAAGTGTTTAGTGAAAAATTAAAACAAAATTTAGCCGAGAAAAACCGTTTATTTGAAAAAGTGTATGAAGTAGAACCACTTCATTTTGACGATATATTAGAAGAATATTATGAATACGGTCAACAAATGGCGAAGTATGTTTGTGATACATCTGTCGTTTTAAACGAAGCGTTAGATGAAGGACGTCGCGTCTTATTTGAAGGTGCTCAAGGTGTCATGTTAGATATCGACCAAGGGACATATCCATTCGTAACTTCATCGAATCCTGTTGCTGGTGGAGTGACGATCGGTTCTGGAGTAGGGCCGACGAAAATTTCTAGTGTTGTCGGAGTATCTAAAGCATACACGACGAGAGTAGGTGATGGTCCATTCTTAACCGAAATTAAAGATGAAATCGGCGATCGCATTCGTGAAGTCGGTCGCGAATATGGCACAACGACAGGTCGGCCGAGACGGGTCGGTTGGTTTGACAGCGTCGTCGTTCGCCATGCAAAACGTGTAAGTGGTATTACCGATTTATCACTAAATTCATTAGACGTCTTAACCGGAATTGAAACGTTAAAAATCTGTGTTGCTTATAAATATAACGGCAAGTTGATCAAAGAATTCCCAGCGAATTTGAATATTCTTTCAAAATGTGAACCAGTATATGAAGAATTGCCAGGTTGGACGGAAGATATTACAGGGGTAAAAAGTTTACACGAACTTCCGGAAAATGCTCGTCATTATGTAGAAAGAATTTCGCAATTGACGGAAATTCCGTTATCGATTTTCTCCGTTGGACCTGACCGTTCGCAGACGAATGTTGTAAGAAGTGTGTATAATAGATAATAAATAATAAGAAGTCTTTTCACAAATAAAAGTGAATAGACTTCTTTTTTATATGATGAAGTTAGGGTGAAAGACAATTGCAAAAAAATGCGTTAAAATATTATAGATAAAGACAAATAATATCATTTACTTAACATAGATAAAAAATGAAAGAAAGGAAAGGGTCTGGAATGAAAATTTTAGTCGTAGACGACGAAAAACCAATTGCTGAAATTTTAAAATTTAACTTAGAAAAAGAAGGTTATGAAGTGATTTGTGCACATGATGGAAATGATGCAATTGAATTAGCGGAAAAAGAAAAACCAGATTTAATTCTGTTAGATATTATGTTGCCAGGAAAAGATGGAAATGAAGTTTGTCGTGAGATTAGGAAGACGCAAAATATGCCGATCATCATGCTCACAGCGAAAGACTCGGAAATTGATAAAGTGTTAGGTCTTGAACTAGGTGCTGATGATTACGTAACAAAACCGTTCAGTAACCGAGAATTGATCGCTCGGGTAAAAGCAAACTTACGTAGACAACAACAAGTGAAAGAGGAAACGACAGCACCGAAGAAAGAAATTCATATCGGTAATTTAACGATTCATCCTGAAGCATATAGTGTATCTCGAGATGGAGAGCATATCGATTTAACCCATCGTGAATTTGAATTGTTTTACTATTTAGCACGTCATATCGGCCAAGTGATGACGCGCGAACATTTACTTGAAACGGTATGGGGTTACGATTACTTCGGTGACGTACGTACTGTAGATGTGACTGTAAGACGGTTACGTGAAAAAATTGAAGAAGATCCAAGTAATCCGACATGGATTGTGACAAGAAGAGGAGTAGGCTATTATTTACGGAACTTGGACGAGGAGTAATTTTTAAATGAAAAAAGTCGGTTTTTTTCGATCCATTCAACTGAAATTCATTATCATTTATATTCTACTTCTAGTAATCGCGATACAAGTAATCGGTTCTTACGTAGCACGCGAACTAGAAATCAGAGCTGCTCGACAATTTTAAAGATACAATCAATGATCGAATCGATTTACTAAGTTATAATTTAGAACAGGCATTTGAAAGGGAAAGGACAGAAGACCCGTCTGAGCAAACTTTACAAGAGGAAATCCAAAGTATCGTCGTCGATGTTGATCGTTCTCAACAATCGACGATTCAAGTGATCAACAGCCAAGGAAGAGTACTTGGAACGAACGATTATTTAAATCAAGATATTATCGGTAAGAAAAATACGGAAGATATCGTGCAAAAATCGATTAAATTTCGAACGTCTTTAGATACGTCTCAATTAGATAGTAAAACAGGAGAGCGTGTTTTTTTGCGTGTCGAACCAATCATCGACCATGATGATACTGTACTTGGAGTCATTTATTTAAAAACGTCATTAGAAGGTGTTTATGACCAATTACAGAAAATCAATGAAATTTTTTTAAAAGGTTCGATGATCGCTTTAGTAGTTAGTGCTTTATTAGGAATATTAGTAGCACGTGCGATTACGAAGCCGATCGTAGAAATGCGTAGACAAGCGCAGACGATGGCTCGTGGTGATTTTTCTCAGAAAGTAAATGTTTATGGACAAGACGAAATTAGTCAATTAGCTGTTACGTTTAACCATTTAAACGATCGGTTGAAACATTCGATGGCGACGATTGAACAAGAGCAGAAGAAATTAAGCTCCGTGTTGGAAAATATGTCTGAAGGTGTTATTGCAACTGATAAAAATGGAGAAATTACGCTAGTTAACGAAGCGGCTGGCAGGTTTTTCAACGAAAATCCAAACAGTTTAATCAGTAAAGATATATTGCAGTTGTTAGACTTAGAGGAAAAAATTGATGACTTTCACGATTTACAAAATATCGGTTCAGTCATATTAGATTTCAGCGATAATGATGAAATTTTCCTCGTTCGTGCCACTTTTTCGACGATATATGATGAAGACGAACCTAATCGTCAAACAGGCGGTTTAATTGCGGTGTTAAGTGATGTTACCGAACAAGAAAAAGTAGAACAAGAAAGACGTGAATTTGTATCCAACGTTTCCCATGAATTAAGAACGCCGCTTACAACGTTAAGAAGTTATATTGAGGCATTAATCGACGGTGCGTGGAAAGACCCGGAAATTGCCCCGAAGTTCTTGACGGTCACGCAAAATGAAACGGAACGAATGATCAGGATGGTCAACAGTCTATTACAGTTGTCGAGAATGGATAACAAAGAGTTGTCGTTGAATAGGGAAAATGTCGATTTCGTTCCATTTTTCCATCAAATCATCGATCGGTTTGAGATGCAAGAAAAAGACGGAAACGTCGAATTCAGAAGGATCATTCCAAATAATTCATTTTATGTATGGATCGATAAAGACCGCATGACGCAAGTACTTGATAATATCATTTCAAATGCGGTGAAATATTCTCCAGATGGCGGAACGATTACGTGTAAAGTAGAAAAAAAGATTGGACAAATTGTCGTTAGTATTGAAGACGAAGGGATCGGAATTGAGTACGATAAACTAGATAAAATTTTCGATCGCTTTTACCGTGTCGACAAAGCAAGGACGAGAAAATTAGGGGGGACAGGCTTAGGTTTAGCGATCACAAGAGAATTAGTGGAAGCTCACTACGGAAAAATTTGGGCGAATAGTGTAGAAGGAAAAGGAACAACGATATACTTTACTCTACCGCTCATTAACTATAAGCGGAGGCGAGAAGCATGAATTATGAAACAATCAAATCATTCATTCTAGTAGTATTGGTCGGAATCAGTTTTTTGCTTTCGTTTATATTGTGGAGCTATCAACCGAACTACGACTATTTTTATGATGCTAGTTATGTAAACGAGGTTGATATCGGTGGAGTAGAGAATACGCGAAATGATTTATTCAAACCGACTGAAGTCGTCTTCCGTAGTGATGATAAAGTATTTAGTTTTACCAATCCTTTAGAGCGAGAAAGTTTTTATCAAGATATTACTTCTGTCGTGTTATACGATGTGAACGTTTCTGAGTTAACAGAACGACCTGACGTTACGCATGATGAATATGTTGAAATGGTATTTCCTAATCCTGTCCCAGCGGAAATTTTGACGAGTTTATTTTCGTTCGAAGAAGATTTGCTCCCACCTAATTGGTCGTTTGAACGTATGTTTTTAACGTTTAATGACGAAGCGCGAACGTTACAATTAACGGTTATATCTGCTGATGAGAGAAATGAAATGACCGCTTCAATTGAAAAATCAGAAACATATGAGCTGTTGCTCGATTATATGGACGGACATCAATCGTTAGAAGAATTTATTGCGTTCGGTAGTGAAGAAGACCCGATTTACATTCCGAAAAACCGAGTACAACTATCTAGCAAAACGTTAGTTGCCATTCGAATTGATCCGGAACTGTTTATCAATGCATTATTTGCGAATCCGAATTTAGTGACCCCGAATATGAAAGAAGCATATTTTACAGACGGACAAAGAGGGATGAGAGTTGTCCATGGAGGACGGAAGTTAGAATTTATCAACCCGATTCAATCTGAGGATGACGAAACATTACCTGAAGATTTAATCGCTAAAAGTATTACGAACATTAACGAACATAAAGGATGGACGAACAGTTTTTTATTTGAAGAAATAGATAAAAATGCCGGTTATATTCAATTTCGTCTACATTATGACGGGTATCCGATTTTTGATCATTATTCGCTTTCAGTGATGAAACAATCGTGGAGAGACCAAGTATTGTATGAATATGAACGTCCGCTCATCCAAATAGGTAGTTTGTTGAATTCTCAAGAAGTTGAACTTCCTTCAGGAGAGGAAATGATCGAATTATTGGAAGAAGATAAAAATTACGATTTGGAAAATGTCAGAGCGATAGAAATTGGATATTTTCTAAGTTATATTGACGATAACCATAGTTTAATATTAGAACCGAGTTGGTTTATTTTATACGGTAATGAATGGATTAGATACGATTTTGCACAAGATGAAGAAGCTTATTTCAATGATAGGGAGGGTTCATGATGCAATGGGGTCAAATTAAGACGATTTTAATTCTTAGCTTTCTTATATTGGACATCTATTTGTTCGCTCAATTTTTAGAAAAAAAAGAGCAAGCTGACCTTGCAGTGTTAGAACAAGAACCCTCCACCATAGAAGAACAACTAAGCGCTGAATCGATTACGATCGAACAATTGCCTGAAAAAACAGAGGAAGAAACGTATATTTCCGTCCAGCAGAAATTGTTCACGGAAGAGGAGCTGTCGAATTATGATGTGCAAGTTGAACAGGAGACATATTTAATCGATCAATATTTTATTGCCTCTCAGTTAGAAGAACCTATGGAGATTCCTAAAGGTGCAACAGTAGAAGAAATTGCACAACTGTTCAATGATATCGTCTATTTCCCTGATGAATACGAATATTGGAATTGGAACGAAGATTTAAATATCATTATTTTCTTCCAAAAAAAGCTAGACCGTCCTGTGTACTATAACCAAAACGGACTCGTTTTACTTTTTTTAAACGATGAAAATGAAATTACATTTTATTTACAGACGATGTTAGGGGAAACGGAGACGTTAGCGGAAAAAGGAAAATTAATCGAGCCGATACGTGCGATTGAGACGTTATATATGGCGAACGAACTTCATCCTGGAGATATCGTGACGAATGTTAATATCGGCTTTTACACTCGAGTTCCTTTCGAAGGCGACGTTCAAGTGTTTGCACCGATTTGGAAAGTAAACGTCAATAAAGAAAAAGACTTTTTCGTCAATGCGATTGAAGGATTTACTTTTTCTGCGAACGAGCAAGATTTTTTATTAGAATTTATCGATACAGCGATTCATAAATTACAAGTTCAACGTAACAACACGACATCGATTGAATATATGTTAGACGAGTTAAAACAACTAAGGTAACTTTAACGGGGTGAATAGGAGATGTCATTACGCTTTAGCGTACTAGCTTCTGGCAGTACAGGAAATGCGTTTTATATAGAATCAGATGAACAAAAACTTTTAGTAGATGTCGGATTAAGCGGGAAAAAAATGGACGAATTGTTTGCTAAAATTCAAATCGATCCCCGGGAAATTTCTGGCATTTTAGTAACCCATGAACATAGCGACCATATTAAAGGGTTAGGAGTTTTAGCGAGGAAGTACGACTTACCAATTTATGCGAACAGTAAAACGTGGAAAGCGATGGAAAAAAGTGTCGGTGACATATCGTTAGATCAAAAGTTTCACTTTGAAGCAAATAGTGTGAAATCATTCGGCGATATAGAAATTGAATCTTTTTCTGTTTCGCACGATGCAGTTGACCCGATGTTTTTCACGTTTCGAAAAGGTAAAAAAATGGTAGCTCTAGTGACAGATTTAGGTTATGTTTCGGAGAAAATAAAAAAGACGATAGAAGGTGCAAATGCTTTTATCTTTGAAGCAAATCATGATGTCGGCATGTTACAAATGGGAAATTATCCATGGAGTGTGAAAAGAAGAATTTTAGGAGATACAGGTCACGTTTCAAATGAAGATTGTGGTCTCGCATTAAGTGAAGTGATTACAGAAAAAACAGAAAGAGTATATTTAGCACATTTGAGCAAAGATAATAATATGAAAGATTTAGCGAGGATGTCTGTCGATCAAGTATTGCGAGAACGAGGTATTGAGATGGATTTATTCGATACAGATCCGAATGAACCTACTGTACTATTTGAAGTTGGAAAAAATGTTGAAAGTTATCCAAATATAACGAAATAGTAAATGATATAATGAACTTGAAATTGTATAACACATTCCAAGCCTCTGCTTAATAAAAGGAGTTGATTCCATGGGATATTATGATGATCATGTTAAAAAACCTGAACCACCGAAAAAAAGAGGAAATTGGATTCTCCCAATCATCATTGGAGTTGTTGTCGGTGCTTTATTAATGCTAGTTATTTATCCAAGTTTATCTGGTAATAATGTCGTTCTAAAGGAAAATGAAGATGACAATACCGAAGAAACCCAGAATGATGAGGAAAGTTCTAATAAAGTAGAACAGCAAGTTTCGATAGAAGTGTCGACACAAATTACAGAAATTGTGGAAGAAGTATCACCTGCTGTTGTCGGTGTGACGAATATTCAAAGACGAGCAGATTTTTGGCAACAAGGTGAAACAGATAGTGAAGCAGGTACTGGTTCAGGTGTTATTTATAAAAAGGACGATGATTACGCATACATAGTGACGAATCACCACGTCGTCGATAAAGCTGATATGATTGAAGTTGTGTTAAATGATGATACGAGTTTAGAAGCGGAATTACTTGGCAGTGATCTTTTTACGGATTTAGCTGTGTTGCGAGTCGATAGCGACAATATTGATAGGACGATTGAAATGGGTTCATCTGAAAGTTTAAAAGTTGGCGAACCCGTTATAGCAATTGGGAATCCACTAGGTCATATGTTTGCTGGGTCTGTCACACAAGGTATTATAAGTGGGAAACAACGAACGATTCCACAAGACTTTAACCAAGATGGACGTCCTGATTGGCAAGCTGAAGTAATTCAAACAGATGCAGCAATCAATCCGGGTAATAGTGGTGGAGCTTTAATTAATATGAAAGGACAATTAATAGGGATTAACTCGATGAAAATAAGTCAAATGATTGCACAAGGCATCGGTTTTGCAATTCCGATTGATACAGCACGTCCGATCATCGAGGAACTAGAGAAAACTGGAAAAGTGACACGACCATATTTAGGTGTTGAAATTTATTCGTTAGATGAAGTGCCGAAAGTTGAATGGAAAAATACATTGAAACTTCCAGATTCAGTTGAAGGTGGCGTATATATTTGGAGTGTGGAACCACTATCCCCTGCAGATGAAGCTGGATTAGAACGATTAGATGTCATTACAGAATTAGCAGGAAAACCTGTGCTCGATATTTTAGATTTAAGAAAGATATTGTATGAAGAGTTAGAAGTTGGCGATAAAGTAGATATCGTGTATTACCGTGATGGAGAGAGAAAAGAAACGTCAGTAACTTTAGGGGAAGATAAATTATAGTACGTTAAAAAAGTAGGGGTTGAATGCTCAATCTCTACTTTTTCCATGTGCGCCTGGCATGGGTGTAATCTAGAGGGTGAGAGTCCCGAGCCACGAAGAGAGAAGTAGTGGTTAGCTTAACGAAAAGGGTGTCCGTGGCGACGCGGAATCTGAAGGAAGCGGGCTGAGAAACTAGGTCTCGAGGAACACGAACTTCATACAAGGCTAGGTATCATCGGATGAGTATGCTTACAACAAAATCCTTTCTGCCGAAGGTGATACAGAGTAAAATGAAGCGGATAGATGGAAGGAAAGATTACATCCTTACCTAGGGAGGTCTGATGGATACGTGAAGTACCCTTCACAACCTACTTCATGAGGAGTAGCTGAACCATCAGAAGTCAGTAGAGGTCATCGTACAAATCGGTCTAGAACGGTTTGGAAGGACCGAACAATGAAGAGAGAATAGCCCTTTCTATTCAGTCAGTCATGATGAACACAGAAAACGTAGTACCTCACTTGAGGAAGGAAACGGTGAATTCCGCAGAAGACTTCTTGGAGGGTGGAGTGACTACTGGCATAAGAAGATAAGCTATTTGCGGAAGGAAGTCTTGCGTTACCCATCTTAATTGAACCGCCGTATACGCGAACCGTACGTACGGTGGTGTGAGAGGTCGGAGGTTAATCACCTCCTCCTACTCGATTTATAAAAAAGAGGAGATTTACTCATGGAAAATAAATGTCCAATTTGTAACGATGATAATCGTTGTGGAATAAATAACGATCGTGATTGTTGGTGTACGAAATTTTCTTTTCCGAAAGTTGATAAAGACAAACTTAATTTACCGAATGTCTGTATATGCTTGAATTGTGCAAAAAAATTAGGAGCGACGGAGAAATTATCCACATAATCGTAAAATTATACACAATAAGTGGATAACTTTGTGGAACAATTGTTTCGTATACTTCATATTGACGAAATTTATCTAAAAATGTCTACATACATCCTTGCTTTGTGTGTATGTGGATAAGTTTGTGAATAATAATTGTGTATATGATTGTGAATTAATTTATGTTCCACTCAGATTTTAATAAACAATAGACGTTATGATCCACGTATCGATCGTTTCGTAATTGTGCTTATCTAATCTGACCTTCTTTTTTAAAACCTAATCTTTCAGGAATCCGCTGAATCGTTAAACTATCTGTTTTCATTCTCATTTCGATTCGATTCAATAAAAGTAAATGAAAACCGTAAATAATCATAGCCGAAACAGCTTTCGTCATAAATCCTCTTTAGAACTTTTCCCCGAGCCAGTAACCAATTTTTCCTTTATGATTGTCAAAATCTAAATCGTAAAAAAGACGACCACTCCTACTAAGTGGTTATCTAGCCCAATTTCTGCTGTAATTACGATGTTCGAAATTTATGATCGTACTTTTTATAACTTAAACTTCATCCTCTAACTTTATATCATTTAACCACGGTAACCAGTTCCGTAAATTCTCTCGTAAATCGTCGATTATGCGAAAAAGAAAAGTTGCATCTCGAGCGGACAAATACGTAAATACAAGTTTTATCGATTTTTAACAGAAACATATCATATCTCCTAAAAAGTGTCACTTTTATCTTTCATTGTATATTGTATTACAAATAATGAAAATAAGTAGTTTTTAATTTTGAATAAAGTGGAAAATGGATTTGACAAAACATCATTAATTATTGTATAGTTAATTCAACAAAGTTGAATAAGATTAAACTTAAGTTTACGTAAACGGTTACTATATAAAGGAGGGGATGAAAATGCGTTTGCCAGAATTTGTTCAAATAAAAGAGGTAGGTCCTCGTGATGGTTTGCAAAATGAAAAAGAATGGGTTTCTACAGATGATAAAGTAAAATGGATTAATATGTTGTCAGAGACAGGTGTAAAAGAAATTGAGTATACTTCGTTTGTTCATCCGAAATGGATCCCTGCCTTAAAAGATGCCCGTGAAGTTGGTAAAAGGATAAAACGAAATCCTGCTGTAACCTACTCTGCTTTAGTCCCCAATGAAAAAGGATTAGAATATGCGCTTGAAGCTGGAATTGACGTTGCCTCAGTTTTTATGTCTGCAAGTGAAACTCACAATCGGAAAAATATAAACAAGTCAATTGCTGAAACTTACCCAGTTTTAAAAAGAGTGATCGAAGGTGCAAAGCAAGAAAATAAACGTGTTACCGGATATGTGTCGACAGTTTTCGATTGTCCCTTTGAAGGAAAAGTAAAAATTGATGATGTCATTCGTGTTTGTGATCGTTTATTTGAACTCGGTGTCGATGATATCTCTTTAGGTGATACGATTGGTTCAGCAGTTCCGTCACAAGTGGAGGAGTTGCTGGAAGAAATTTTAAAACGTTATGATAAAGAAAACATTATTATGCATTTTCACGATACGCGTGGAATGGCGATCGCGAATATCGTCACTTCTTTAAATTACGGCATTACACGCTTCGATTCTTCTTTAGGTGGGTTGGGCGGCTGCCCTTATGCACCTGGAGCAGCTGGAAATGTTGCAACTGATGATGTTTTATATCTCCTTCACGGTTTAGGAATTAAAACAGGAATCGATGAAGAGAAAATGATAGAAGCTTCCTTATTTATACAAGATAAATTAAACAAACAATTACCAAGCAGAACACTCTCTTATGTAACAGGACAGAATAAAATGAAAAAAATCTCCGAAGCCGAACAAGCAGAAAAACGACGGACTCCTCAACGAAAGAGAGAGTATATATATTTCTTTATTAAAAATCAATATGATAAGTTAAGAAGTAAAGTATAAATCATTTGGGAAAACTCGCTGAAAGATGCTTATTTAGTAGCATTTCTCAGCGAGTTTTCTTTTTTAAAAAGATTTGTATACTAAACGGGATTAATTTCACATAACTACATTGATGCTCATTTTTATGTTAAGATGAAAGATAGAAATGCTTGAAGGGAGAGAAACATCATTAGTGTAGAGAATATTGGGAAGAAAATTAAACAACTTCGATTAAGACAAAAAAAGACACAACAACAAATTGCTGACGAATGTAACATATCAAAAAGTTTATTATCAAAAATCGAAAACGGACAAACTTCTTCGGCAATCGCTACATTATCGAAAATTTCAAATGCGTTAGATGTTCCTCTTTCATGGTTGTTAGAAGATACTCCAGAACAAGATATCGTACTGCTTCCTAAATCTGAACGCCAAGCAAAAGTTGGCGATGAACATATGGGTTATTCTTATGAACTTTTAGCAAACCGTTCACAGTTCACTGGTGTGGAACCGACGATCGTTCATGTAACACCGAAAGATATTAATTTGCGGGAAGAAGCATACACTCATTCACAAGATGAGTTTATTTATATTTTAAAAGGAGCGATCGAACTTTATTACGATGGAAGAAAGTATTATATGGAAGAAGGCGACACCGCCTATTTTACTGGGAAAAAACCACATTTATTTATCCCAGTAGATAATGAAGGAGCAGAAGTGCTGACGTTATTTATCGATACGAACGACTAAATGGGAGGGGTAATATTGAATTCATTCATCGTTTTTCAATTCGTCGTTTCCGTCATATTTGTTTTAGCCATTTTTAAATGGATTTTACCGGCACGTGGTGTGAAACAAATAACTGCTGATGAACTGCGGGAACAATTAAAAGACGATTCGATTCAATTTATCGATGTACGACCACCGTCTAAATACAATCAATTTCATATTCACGGATTTAAAAATATCCCATTGAAAGATATCCGTAAAGAAGCAAAAAACTTATCAAAAGATAAAGAGACGGTCGTCATTTGTCAGACAGGTGCTCAAGGAAATATTGCATGTAAACGACTTAAGCGAAAAGGTTTTACGAAGTTAATGAACGTTAGAGGTGGTTTAAGTACTTGGGAACCGATTCATATTGATAGAACTTAAACAATTGATGTGATAGAGATTTCATTAAACGCTGATTTAAGGAGTGACATTATTTATAAAAATCCTATCGCATCAATTGTTTTATCAATTTTTAACGAATATCTCTACATGCTAATCTATTTACTAAGTAATATCGTTAGTTTAACTAATCGTATACTTTTCCTCAAAATATGATCATCGGTTAAAAAATTAATAACTTACAATGATAAAAAACTTCATTTATCCTACCTATTGAATCTTCCATTAACCCCATGTTTTTTCATCCATAGTTATAGTAATTTTTTGCTTACCTCATTTCAAGTAAAATTTACACAATAAAGTTTCCGAAAATAAAAAAAATACTTTAATTTTTGTTTTCCTTTGTTATAATAAATTATAAAATAAAAACAAGGTAAATAAAGATAAATAAAAGTATACAAAAATAATATACAAAAATTTGGAGTGAGTTAAAATGGTACAAAACTTATGGAATTCGGACGAGTATGAAGAAAAGCAAGGTTTGCAACAACTTGTTTATCGTTCCAATTTATTAGGGAAAGACCGCTCAGTTTGTAATTGGGGCGGTGGAAACACATCTATGAAAACTACAGAAATTGACTTTAAAGGCGATAAAATTAATGTCATGTGGGTAAAAGGAAGCGGTTCCGATCTAGCAACTATGACAGAAGAGCAATTTACGGGTCTTCGACTTGATGACGTCACACAATTGATGAAACTTGACAGAATGTCTGACGAGGAAATGACTACATACTTGAGACATTGTCTGATAGACCATCAACATCCAAAATCTTCTATTGAAACATTGTTACATGCATTTTTACCATTTAAACATGTAGATCACACTCATCCAGATGCGATTATCAGTATTTGTTGCGCAACGAACGGAAAAGAAATAGCGAAAGAAATATATGGTGATAGATTTGTGTGGGTACCTTATATTCGACCAGGTTTTACTTTATCGAAAATGATCGCAGAGGAAGTTAAAAAGAATCCAAAAGCAGAGTTAGTGTTGATGGAAAAACACGGTTTAGTTACGTGGGGAGAAACAGCTGAAGGATACGTATCATAAAACAATCTTAGTTATTAATGAAGCAGAACGATATATAGAAAGTAGAGTAAAAGAAGAACAATTATTTGGTGGTCAAAAATATGAAATGCTAGATAGATTTAGTCCGCGAAGATATTTTAATAGAAATTCTTCCTCTTATACGTGGTTTAGTTTCTGTAGAGGAACAAGCGATTCTTTACGTAACAGACGATGATAAAGTAAACAAATTTATTAACAGTTATGAAGCTAAAACATTGTCTCAAATTGGCGCAGCATGTCCTGACCATCTAGTTCATACGAAAAGAGTACCTTTGTATATAGATTGGGAAGTAAACAAAATCATAAAGAACAGTTAAAACAAAAAATAAGAGAAGGAATTGAAGCTTATCGTAATGAGTATAAACAATACTTTGAGAAACATAAACAAGATGGGGACAAACTATTAAATGCATCTCCTAGAGTAATATTAATTCCAGGGATTGGGATGATTACGACTGGAAAAAATAGATTTATGGCTAAAATTAGTGCAGATTTATATGAACGAGCTGTTGCCGTGATGCGAGGTTCCACAACTATAGGTAAATTTACTTCATTAACTGAACGTGAAGCATATCAGATTGAGTATTGGCCACTCGAGCTTTATAAATTAACTCTGTTACCACCTGAAGCGGAATTATCAAGAAAAGTAGCATTTATTACAGGAGGTGCTGGAGGAATTGGGAGTGCTTGTGCACGTAAATTTGCAGAACAAGGCGCACATATTGTCATAGCAGATTTAAACGAAGAAGGTGCTCAAAAAGTAGCTGACGAAATAAACGAAACTTATGGCCCGTTTACGTGTATACCGATTAAAATGGATGTCACAAAAGAAGAGGAAGTAAAAAATGCCTATAAACAAGCGATATTATATTTTGGCGGAATCGATACTGTCGTAAATAATGCTGGTCTAGCAACATCTAGTTCAATTGAAGAAACGACTTTACAAGAATGGGAATTAAATATGAACGTATTAGTTACTGGGTATTTCTTAGTCGCACGTGAAGGTTTTAAAATTATGAAAGAGCAACAGCTTGGCGGAAGTCAAGTATTTATCGGTTCAAAAAATTCTATTTATGCAGGAAAAAATGCATCAGCTTATAGTACAGCAAAGGCAGCTGAAGTCCATTTAGCTAGATGTATCGCAGCAGAAGGCGGAAAATATGGGATACGGGTAAACTCAGTATTACCGGATGCAGTATTGCAAGGTTCTTCAATTTGGGATTCAAATTGGAGAAATGATCGTGCAAAATCATATGGAATCAATTCGACCAACTAGAAGATTACTATAAAAAACGCTCGACATTATTAGTTAATATTTATCCAGAAGATATTGCAGAAGCCGTTTTATTTTTTGCTTCGGATAAATCGAAAAAAAGTACAGGCAATATGTTAGCAGTAGATGGAGGAGTACCTGCTGCTTTTACTAGATAAATATATTATTTGGAGAGGATAAGTAAAATGTTAGTAGCTGAAAGACATGAAAAGATTGTAGAAACTGTAAATAAGCAAGGAAGTGTTCGTGTCTCTGAACTAAGTCAAATGTTTGAACTGACGGAAGAGACGATAAGAAGAGATTTAGAAAAGTTAGAACGTGAAGGAAAATTAATGAGAACTCATGGTGGCGCTGTAGCTGTTCAAGAGGGACAAAGCGATGTTCCATATTTTAAGAGAGAAACAGTAAACATTGCCGAAAAAGAAAAAATAGCTAAGATTGCATTAAATTATGTGAATGAAGGGGATAGCTTACTGCTAGATGCAAGTTCAACTTCTTGGTTTTTAGCTCGACAACTGCCTAATATACATCTAACAGTTATAACAAATTCGGTAAGAGTTGTGATGGAGCTAGGAAAAAAGAATAATATCCACGTTATTTGTTCTGGTGGGAACTTATCACAAACTTCTTTGTCTTTCATAGGACCGCTTACAATTAAATCGTTGGAAAATTATCATGCCGATAAAGCATTTATTTCTTGTAAAGCATTAGATAAATCATGGGGGATTAGTGATGCAAATGATATGCAAGCGATGGTGAAAAAGAAAATGCTCGAAACAGCAGATACAAATTTTTTACTAGTTGATTATAGCAAAATCGGTAAAAAGGCTACTTCATTCGTAACTGATTTTGAAAATATTCATTACCTTATTACGGATGGTAAAACGGATCGTGAATATTTAAAAGAGATTGCAGAACAAGGAGTTAAAATTTTATAAGAAGGAGATAAAAACAAGTGAGGGGAAAGTTCATATTAGCTCACGATATAGGTACGAGTGGGAATAAAGCTACTTTAATGAATAAGTACGGGGAAATTCTTGCTAGTGAAATTAGTTCTTATTCTACTTTTTATGTAAAAGAAAATTGGGCCGAACAAGATCCGAATGATTGGTGGAATGCTGTTTGTCATACGACCAAAAATATAATTGACAAAACGAAAATTGATCCAAAAGATATCGCAAGTGTTACTTTCAGCGGCCAAATGATGGGTTTGGTCGCTGTTGACAAAAATGTAAACGCTTTAACAAGAGCGATAATTTGGGCAGATACAAGAGCTGAAAAAGAAGTGGAAAAAATTTTAAGAGACAATAGTTTAGAAGGGTTATATAGTTTAACAGGTAATAGAATTTCAGCAAATTATTCTGCAGCTAAAATAAGATGGTTAAAACTATATGATGAACAAACATATGAGAAAACATACAAGTTTCTACAAGCTAAAGATTTTTTAATTGCAAAATTAACAGACGTTTTTGCAACTGATTATTCAGATGCAAGTGGAACGAATTTACTTGATATCCATCGGAAAGAATGGTCTCCATATTTGGTCAATTTATTTGAAATTGATGAAAAGAAATTACCGAAAATTTTACCTTCTACAGAAGTTGCAGGAACCGTTCATAAACATGCTGCAAAAGAAACAGGATTAGCAGTAGGAACACCGGTTGTGATGGGTGGAGCGGACGGGTCGTGTGCTGCTCTAGGAGCGGGGGTACTTAATGAAGGAGATATGTTTAATTATATCGGTTCATCTTCATGGATATCGACTGCTAGTGAACAACCTTTATTTGATCCACAAATGAGGACATTCAATTTCCTTCATTTAGATCATCAAAAATATGTCCCAACCGGCACGATGCAAGCTGCAGGAGCAACGTTAGAATGGGTCAAAAATCAATTTTATCAAATATGTCCACGACTGAAGATGTATATTTGCAAATGAACGAAGATGCTTCTCATTCATCTATAGGTTCAAATGGGTTAATTTGTTTACCTTATTTACTTGGTGAAAGGTCACCGTGGTGGAACGAAAATGCACGTGGAGTTTTCTTCGGTTTATCGATGAGACATAAAAAAAGTGATATCGTAAGAGCTGCAATTGAAGGAGTTTCAATAAATCTAAAACTTATTCTAGATTCCTTTGAAGACAACGGAAAAAAAGTTGATGAATTATGGTTATTTGGAGGCGGTGCGAACAGTAAATTTTGGTGTCAACTTTTAGCAGATATATACGGCAAAAAGATTCGCGTTCCTTATAGTGTAGACGAGATTACAGCAGTTGGAGCGGGGATCGCTGGAGGTATTGGTGTCGGAATAATTAAAGACTTCTCAATCGCAAAAGATTGGTGTAAACAGAAAGATGAATATGTGCCTAATAACGAAAATGTAAAAAAATATTTAAATGTACAAAAGAAATTTGTGCAATTATATAAAAAGTTAGAGCCCATTTATGAAATACAATAAAAAGGAATGATCATTTTATGGAACTATATTTAGATACTGCAAATTTAGAAGAAGTGAAGTATGCTAGTCGATATCGTTTTATTGATGGAATAACTACTAACCCAAGTATTATTGCGAAAGAGTCAGGCTCTTTTGAGACGATCATAAAAAATATCGACTCAACGATAGACGGGAAAGTATGGATCCAAGTAACCGAAAATGAAGCCGATAAAATGTACCAACAAGGGTTAGAGATGAGTAAGTGGGTGAAAAATCCAGTAATTAAACTACCGATGAACGAAGAAGGACTTGAGGCGGCGTACCGATTATCTAAGAAGAAGATAGAAGTTAATATGACGTTAATATATACGTTATCACAAGTCTTTTTAGCAGCTAAAGCTAATGTTCACTATATTAGCCCCTATATAGGAAGGTTGGATGATCATACACTTAATGGACATGAATTTTTAACGAATGCAAAAAAAATTATTACAGCGCTAGAAGCTAGAACAAAAATCATAGGTGCTAGCATCCGTTCGACACAAATCGTCGTTGATTTAAGTTTGCAACAATTTGACGCCATTACAATACCCTTTTCCATATTCGAGAAGATGTTTCAATTTCCATTAACTGAACAAGGGATCATACAATTCAACGAAGATTGGCAGCAATTTATCCGCTAAACTATTTTGATAATTCCTAATTTTTTATAAATAGTATTGCATTTCTTTGAATTATTGCTATAATCAAAAGAAAAGACAATAAAACACAGATTAAAACAAAAAATAGAACAAAATATACAAAGGTAGGTGTGACGATGGGAAAACCACTATTACAAATGAAAGGGATTTCAAAAAGTTTCCCAGGAGTAAACGCCTTAACAAATGTCCAATTAGATTTACATTACGGTGAAGTGCTAGCTTTAGTTGGTGAAAATGGAGCAGGAAAATCTACTTTAATGAAAATACTTACAGGGATATACGAAAAAGACGAAGGTGAAATTATTTTTGAAGGTAAACCGATAACTCCAAAAAATACGAAAGAGGCGCAAGAATTAGGTATTAGTATCATCCATCAAGAACTTAATTTAATGCAAGATTTAACGGTCGCCCAAAACATATTTATCGGGAGAGAGCCAACAACCGGTTTCAATTTTTTTCTAAAAGAAAAAGAATTAAATGAAAGGGCTTCCAAATTATTTGAATCATTGAATATAAATTTAAACCCCGAGACGAAAATTTCTAAGTTGACTGTAGCAAAACAGCAAATGGTAGAGATTGCAAAGGCACTTTCGTTCAATGCAAAAATTTTAATTATGGATGAGCCAACTGCAGCATTGACGGAATCGAAATTGAAACTTTATTTAATATCATCCGTCGTTTAAAAGAAAATGGTGTAGGAATTATTTACATTTCTCATCGAATGGAAGAGTTAAAAGTAATTTCTGAAAGAATTACAGTTTTAAGAGACGGTCAATATATTGATACCCTCCAAACAGATAAAACGGACATAAATGAAGTAGTATCGTTAATGGTAGGAAGAGAGTTATTTATGAGAATCGAAAAAAAGACAAATACAGGAAGATAGCGTAAATAAATTAGAAGTTAAAAATTTAACAAATCATTATGTAAAAGATATTAATTTTGAATTAAAAAAAGGAGAAATTTTAGGATTGGCAGGACTTGTCGGTGCTGGTAGAACAGAAGTAGCTAGAGCAATTTTCGGAGCAGACCCTATACAACGAGGCGAAATATATATTGATGGAAAGAAAGTGACGATTAAACAACCGAGTGACGCAGTAAAAGCAGGTATAGGATATTTATCAGAAGATAGAAAACGGTTTGGATTAATGGTCAACATGAATGTAAGCGAAAACATTTTTATTTCTTCCATTAACAAGTATTTAAAAGGACCATTCGTAAAAGAATCGATTATTAAGAAAATTTCTGAAGAGTATAAAGAGAAGTTAGATATTAGGACGCCAAGTATCTTTCAAAAGGTAAATCATTTATCTGGAGGAAATCAACAAAAAATTGTCATTGCAAAATGGTTATTACGTGATAGTGACATCTTAATCTTTGATGAGCCTACTCGGGGAATTGATGTCGGAGCTAAAGGGGAAATATACGAACTATTAGATCAACTCGCTGCAGAAGGAAAATCTATCATAATGATTTCATCCGAACTTCCCGAAATATTAAGAATGAGCCACCGAATTATCGTCATGTGTGAAGGAAGAATTACTGGTGAATTAACTAGTGAAGAAGCGACACAAGAAAAAATAATGAATTATGCAACGACGACAAAATGAGGGTCTTAAGTTAGGAGGATAGTGATGACGATTCATGTAGAAGAGACAATAGATAAAAAGAACTTTGGTAACGAGCACTACAACAATTATTAGCTTTTGCAAGTCTAATCTTATTAATCATCTTTTTTTCCATTGCTTCTCAGAATTTTTTACAGTGGTCTAATATTTCAGGTATTTTGCTCTCTACTACAGTAATAGGTGTATCTAGCGTTAGGGACTACATTCGTTATCATTTCAGGCGGAATTGACCTATCAATTGGAACTGGAATGACATTATGTGCAGTGATGACAGGTGTTTTTCTAGTATTTTTAGACCTTCCTATTATCGTAGGTGTATTAGGAGGAATATTAACCGGCGCTCTAATAGGATTTATTTCTGGCTTTTCAGTATCAATCTTAAAGATTCCTCCATTTATTGCAACATTAGCAATGATGATGGTAGCGAAAGGTTTAGCGTTAGTTATTTCAGATGCAACTCCCATTTATTTTAATGATGTACAAGGATTTGACAAAATAGCCCTCGGAGATATCATACCTGGTGTACCGTTACCGAATGGAATTTTAATTTTCTTTTTAATGGTGATAATAGGTGGAATTTTACTATCAAAAACGATAGTCGGTCGTTATACATTTGCGATAGGAAGTAATGAGGAAGCGACAAGACTTTCAGGTATAAACGTTAATAAATGGAAGATGATTATTTATACGCTTGCAGGTTGTTTTACAGGTATCGCTGGTGTTTTAATGGCATCACGACTCAATTCAGCACAACCAGCTTTAGGACAAGGTTATGAACTAGAAGCGATTGCCGCTGTTGTCATTGGTGGAACATCTTTGAGTGGTGGTAGAGGATCGATCGTAGGTACGATGATTGGGGCCCTCATTATGAGCGTTTTGACGAATGGACTACGAATCCTTTCTATTCCGCAAGAGTGGCAAACTGTCGTCATTGGAATTGTCATAATTATCGCTGTTTATATCGATGTTCTTAGAAGAAGGAAAAATGCATTGAATATGCAATACCCAATGATTGGGTTTGCTATAAATATTTAAAAGGAGATGAAAAAATTGAAAAGAAGTTTGTTCATGTTGCTAATGGGGTTACTAGTTATATTCGTATTCAGTGCATGTTCAGGTGATTCAGACACTAGTTCAGATGCAGAAACTGACCTGAAACAGAGAGTACTGATGAGAACAGTTCCGAAGGTGAAAGTGATAAGCCATATATCGCACTTATTTCAAAAGGATTCCAGCATCAGTTTTGGCAAGCTGTTAAAAAAGGCGCTGAACAAGCAGCAGAAGAATTTGGTGTGGAAGTGACGTTTGAAGGACCAGAAAATGAATCTCAAGTTGATAAGCAAATGGAAATGTTAAGAACATGCATTCGATAAAAATCCTGATGCAATTGGTTTTGCCGCTTTAGACAGTCAGGCTTCATCCATTATTAGAAGAAACAGATCGAAAGAGATATTCCAGTTATTGCATTTGACTCAGGTGTTGATAGTGACATTCCACTTACAACTGCTTCGACAGACAATAATGGTGCAGCAGCATTAGCGGCAGATAAAATGGCTGAACTAATTGGCGGAATCTGGAAAAGTTGCAGTCATTGTACATGATCAAACGAGTGTAACAGGTGTTGAACGACAGAGATGGATTTGTTGAAACGAATAGAGAAATAATTATCCTGATATTGAAATTGTAGATATTCAATATGGTGGAGGAGACCATTTGAATCGACAGACTTAACGAAAGCAATTATTCAAGCTCATCCTGACTTAAAAGGGATCTATGGAGCTAACGAAGGATCAGCTATAGGAGTAGTTAACGCGGTAAGAGAAATGGGTAAAGAAGGAGAAATTGTCGTTGTCGGGTTTGACTCTGGCAAACAACAAATCGATGCGATTAAAGATGGATTAATGAGTGGAGCGATTACACAAAACCCAGTCGGTATAGGATATGAGACAGTAAAAGCTGCCGTTGAAGCATTAGAAGGAAAAGAACTTCCAGAGGTAATAGACACGGGATTTTTCTGGTATGATGCAAATAATTTAGATGATCCAGAAATACAAGCAGCTATTTATGAATAAGATTGAGGGGGGATTCGTCTTTACGATCCCCTTTTATAAAACCATGGAGTGATGATATGTCTAATATAAAATCTTGAACTAGAAACATACGCCAAAAAACTAGTAACGAATGGCTTAGTCGTAGGAGCAGGCGGGAACTAAAGCATGAGAGATGGAATGTACATGTATATCTCTCCAAGTGGTTTTGACCTCCAAGATATAAGAGAAGAGGATTGGGTTTGGGTAAATATTGAAACTGGTAAAGTTTATAGTAAATTAAAACCATCTTCTGAGTTATTGATGCATTTAGAATGTTATCGAAAGAACGACGTGATTAAAGCAGTACTTCATGCTCACCCAACATATACAGTAGCTGTTTCATCTACTGGCCAAAAATATTCCACCGATGTTTCCAGATTTTCCAGCCATGATTAAAAAAATTGCATATATAGATTATATTATTCCAACAACACATTTATTAGCAGATGCAATCGCTAAAGAAATTATAGTAAATCAGACAGTTGTAATGAGAAATCATGGTGTTTTAACAGTAGGAAGTACGATGAAAGAAGCATTTACCTACATGCAGTTAATTGAAGAAGCAGCGAAAGTATATGCGATCGCAAAAATGGTTGGAGAACCGAAAGATATTGACCGAACGAGAATGTGAAGAACTAGAAATGTCAAGCAGAATCATATCGTTCACAAATTTTAAAAGAAGAATAAAAGTTCATTAGGAGTGTAGCAATGAGTAGAGTAATCTCTATTGACTTGGGAGCATCTAACGGTCGCCTAATATTATTATCTTTTGAAAAAAACAGATTAAAGGTAGAAGAAGTTCATCGCTTCATAAACGAACCGATCAATGAAACAACCATTTATATTGGAATATTTCGTATATTTTAAACGAGATCATAATAGGTTTAAAAAAATATACTGAGCGATACGAAGAACCGTTAGACAGTATCGGAGTCGATACTTGGGGAGTTGATTTTGGTTTAATATCTTCTAAAAATGAATTAGTTCAAAATCCATACTCTTATCGAAGATACTCATACACTTACCATCATGGAAGAAGTACATGAAAAATATAATGAAAGGAAAGCTATTTCAAAGAACTGGTGTAGAACCAACCAATATAAACACACTCTATCAAATATACGCTATTTATAAAAATAATCCAGAATTATTACGAAAAACAGAAGTTATTCTTACATTACCTAGTTTAATTAATTTTCTTCTTTGACGGGAGAGAAATTTAATGAA
The DNA here is from genome assembly GCA_963766835.1 of uncultured Bacilli bacterium. Lineage (GTDB taxonomy): Bacteria > Bacillota > Bacilli > Bacillales > Amphibacillaceae > Pseudogracilibacillus. Next base: position 148,849 of record CAVYBX010000004.1, on the reverse strand, counting down.
TTTATTATGCATCAACTACGCAACTATTAAATTGGAAAAAAGGTAGTTGGGATGAACAATTAATGAAAGATATTTTTACTGAACGTCTCCCATTAGCAAAAATTAAATCTACAAACAGTATATATGGATATTTAAAAAATGAACTTAAGAAAGAACTAAAGATTCCTAATAATCTCCCCATTATAAATGTTCCTGGTCATGATACGGCATGTGCTATTGCGGCCATGCCAAAAGAAAAAGAAACAGCGTTCATGAGTTGCGGCACTTGGGTTTTAATTGGCGTGGAAGTAGAGAAACCAGTAGTTTCAGATGATGCTTATGACTGGGGATTTACGAACGAAGGTACTGCTGAAAATACGTTTAGATTACAAAAAAACAATATGGGTTTATGGTTACTACAACAATGCAAAAAAGAATGGGCAAAAGAAGGAGATACCATTTCTTATGAGCTGGAGAAGGTGTTAATTCGAAAAGCTCCACCATTTCAATCTTTCATCGATCCAGATGCCGATATTTTTTTTAATCCTAAAAGTATGGTGCAAGCAATTAAAGCATTTTGTAAAGAAACGAAACAACCTATACCGAGAACGAAAGGAGAAGTGATGCGTTGTATTTTAGAAAGTTTAGCATTAAAGTACCGCTGGGTGATTGAAAAATTAGAACAGTTAACAAGACAGAGGATACCCGAAATACATATGGCTGGGGGTGGAATACAGAACGGAATATTTTGTCAATTTACAGCAAATGCCACAAAAAAACTAGTTAAAACAGGACCTATAGAAGCAAGTGCGATTGGAAATGGATTGTGCCAACTAGTAACTCTAAAACAATTTACAAATTTAAAAAGTGCTAGGAAGGCTGTACAACAATCATTTGTAACATCTGAATATATACCAACTGATGAACTGCAATGGGAACAGAATTACGAAAAATTTATTCAATATTTTATCATGGAGGGGTTAAATTGACAAAAGATCCACGTTATGTAGGGAATTTACCAAAGATAGGAATCCGTCCTACAATTGATGGACGTAGAAAAGGTGTAAGAGAATCGCTTGAAGAAATGACGATGCGTTTAGCGGAAGCTGTTAAAGATTTGTTAAGAGCAAATGTATTTTATTATACAGGTGAGCCAGTTGATGTCGTAATAGCAGATTCTTGTATTGGTGGAGTGAAAGAAGCGGCTGAAGCAAGAGAGAAGTTTAAAAGAGAGGAGTTGGGGTTTCAATTACAGTAACGCCATGTTGGTGTTATGGAAGTGAGACGATGGATATGGACCCGCATATTCCGAAAGCAGTATGGGGTTTTAATGGTACAGAAAGACCTGGCGCAGTATATTTAGCTGCTGTTTTAGCTGCTTATAATCAAAAAGGATTACCGACGTTCGGGATTTACGGAAAAGATGTCCAAGATGCAGGAGATACAAATATTCCCGAAGATGTAAAAGAAAAGATTATACGTTTTGCAAAAGCTGGTTTATCGGTTGCAATGATGAGAGATAAATCTTATCTTTCTATCGGCTCCGTTTCAATGGGTATTGCCGGAAGCATGGTGCAGGAAGATTTCTTCCAGGAATATTTAGGTATGAGAAATGAATATGTAGATATGTCTGAATTTATTAGGAGATTTAATGAAAAAATTTATGATGAAGAAGAATTTGAGAGGGCTTACAAATGGGTGAAAGAAAATTGTCATGAAGGTCCAGATAATAACCCAGAAGGTTTTGTACGAACGAGAGAACAAAAAGAAGAAGATTGGAAAACATCTGTGAAGATGGCGTTAATAGCTCGGGATTTAATGGTTGGAAATGAAAAGTTAGCTGAAAAAGGGTTTGAAGAAGAAGCTTTTGGTAGAAACGCTCTGATTGCAGGGTTTCAAGGGCAACGGCAATGGACAGACCATTTCCCTAACGGAGATTTTATGGAAGCAATATTAAATACATCATTCGATTGGAATGGAACACGTGCACCTTATCTATTAGCAACTGAGAATGATAGTCTCAATGCTGTTTCAATGTTATTTGGATATTTAATTACGAATACATCTCAGTTTTCGCCGATGTTCGAACGTATTGGAGTCCTGAAGCAGTAAAAAGAGTGACAGGATATGAGTTAACTGGAATTGCAGAAGACGGAATTATCCATCTGTTAAACTCTGGGCCAGCTTCTTTAGATGGCGCAGGAGAGCATCTTACAGAAAATAATAAACCTGTCATTAAGCCTTATTGGGAAGTAACAGAAGAAGATATGAAACGTACGTTAGAAGCTGTACGTTGGCGCCCTGCTTCTACAGAGTATTTCCGCGGAGGGGGTTATTCTGTAGACTATAAAACAAGAGGCGGAATGCCTGTAACAATTAGCCGTATAAATATTGTAAAAGGATTAGGACCTGTATTACAAATAGCAGAAGGTTATACGGTCGATCTTCCTGATGAAGTACATGATGTTTTAGATGAAAGAACAGATCCGACATGGCCGACAACTTGGTTCGCTCCAATTTTAACTGGAAAGGGAGCGTTTACAAATACGTATTCGGTGATGAATAATTGGGGTGCTAACCATTGCTCGATGAGTTATGGACATATTGGTGCAGATTTAATAACGTTAGCATCTATTTTAAGAATCCCCGTTAATATGCATAACGTTCCAGAAGAGAGAATATTTAGACCAGATGCATGGAATATGTTTGGAACACAAGATAAAGAAGCGGCAGATTATCATGCTTGTCAAAATTTCGGTCCACTTTATAAATGATAAAGGATGATTCCACGTGAGTAAATATACAATTGGAATTGATTTCGGTACAGAATCAGGTCGAGTAGTCGTAGTTGACGTAAAGACAGGTGATATCGTTAGCACAGATGTAACTGAGTATCGCCATGGTGTGATTGATAATGAATTACCTTACTCTAAACATACATTAAAACGTGATACAGCGTTACAGCATCCACAAGATTATATCGATGTACTCGAAGAATCCATTCCGAAAAGTTTAAGTAAAGCGCAAATCAATAAAAACGATGTCATAGGAATAGGCTTAGATTTTACGGCTTGTACGATGTTACCTGTTGATGAAAACTTCAAACCACTTTGTTTCCATGAAAAATGGAAAAATAGCCCTGATGCTTGGGTTAAATTGTGGAAACATCATGCCGCTCAGGAACAAGCGGATCGAATTAATGAGTTAGCAAAGTTACGAAATGAACCTTGGTTGTCGAGGTATGGAGGAATCATTCCATCTGAATGGATGTTGCCGAAAGTTTTAGAAATTTTAGAAGAATCACCAGACCTATATGACGAAACAGCATATTTTTTAAGCGGCTGATTCGATTACAACAATTATAACAGGAACTTTAAAAAGAAATAGTTGTGCGGCTGGATTTAAAGGAACTTGGAGTAGTGAAGAAGGGTTTGTGAGCAAATCCTTCTTACAGGCGCTCCATCCTCATTTAAAAGACATATATGAGGATAAACTATCTGGTGATATCGTAACGATCGGTAATAAAGCTGGACATTTAACTGAACAATTTGCAAAACGGATGGGTTTAGTTCCGGGTATTCCAATCGCAATGGGAATGGTTGATGCTCATTCAGGTGTACCAGGTGCCGGTGTCACTGAACCGAACAAAATGGTGTTAGTGATGGGTACATCAACTTGTCATATGCTTTTAAGCGACAAAGAAAAATTTATCGATGGCATAAGCGGAGTAGTAAAAGATGGTATTATTCCTAACTATTTCGCTTATGAAGCTGGTCAAGCTGCTGTAGGCGATATATTTGCTTGGTTTGTACGAGAATGTGTTCCAGCATATGTAAAAGAAAATGCATCAAAACAAGGAATAAATATTCATAGATACTTGGAACAACTTGCTAGCAAATTGCCACCAGGCTCTAATGGATTGTTAGCACTAGATTGGCATAATGGATGTCGAAGCCCACTTGTCGATGCAAATTTATCAGGTATGTTTGTAGGTCTTACATTATCTACAAAGCCAGAAGAAATGTACCGATCATTAATAGAAGCAACAGCATTCGGGACAAAAATGATCATTGAAAAATTTATTGAACATGGAATAAATATTGAAGAATTAGTAGCGTGTGGAGGCTTGCCACAAAGAAATCGATTATTAATGCAAATCTATGCTGATGTAATGGGGATGCCAATTAAAATTTCTAATAGTACAGTTACTCCAGCGATCGGCTGGCGATGTATGGTGCAGTAGCAGCTGGCGCTGATAACGGTGGATACGATACAATCCAAGAAGCTGCGCAAAACATGGCAGCAAGTTACAGTGAAGTTTTCATACCTAACAACTTAAATCACAAGAAGTACCAATCATTATATGAAGAATATAAAACATTAGTAGATTATTTTGGACGAGGTCATAACGATGTATGAAACGTTTAGGAAGAAAAATGAACAGTATCTAGTTTCTTAAACTTACTAGTAGTTTTCATCGTTCTACTAATATAAGGAGGACGTCCGTGTACGGAACTTGTACGATGATGAAATAAAGTAGTCGATTCCAATAAGAAATGAATATAAGGAAAATATAGGTAAAAAAAGAAATGTTTAGTATCCAATACAAAACTATAACTAAACGGTAAAACTAAAAAATCTGTCCTAAAAATCAAGAACGGGATGATTTTTAAGACAGATTTTATGCATTAACTGATTAATTCCTTTTCTTTTACTTTATCATTTGAAGTTGAAACTTTAAAATTTGCATCAACATCTACAAAGTCTTTAATTTTATGAACCTCGTTGTTCGCTTCTCTTATAGCGATATGCTCTCGATTAAATTTAGTCGGTGAATCGATGCCGCAAGAAGCACCTAACATAAATAAGCCTTCACGCATCGTTCGTAAATAATTAGCAGTGCGGAATCTTTTTTCTTGTACGACTAATCCAGCTTCTAAATGAGGCAAATGAGACGTTACACCGACAGGACATAAATTTGTATTGCATTTTCCTGCATTAATACACCCGATCGTATTCATCGCAGCTCGTGCAACATAAATTAAGTCAGCACCTAATGACAATGCTATCGCCATTTTATCGGCTGTCGCCAGCATGCCAGAAGCGAAAATTTTCACTTTGTCACGAACACCGTATTTTTTCAACGTTTGATCTAAAATTTGGATGCCAGAATAAATCGGTAATCCGAGTCGGTCTGCCATTTCTTGATATGTTGCACCTGTTCCGCCCTCGGCGCCATCAATCGCAATAAAATCAGGATGTAAGCCAGTCTTAGCCATATAACGAGCTAAATCTTCAAACGAATTGTTGTCTCCAGCAACAACTTTAATTCCAACCGGTTTCCCAGTGATTTCTTGCCAGTGTGTAATCCAATGGAACAATCCTTCCATATTTGAGAACAATGGGAACCGATTTGGACTTTCTACGTCTTTTCCCATTTCTATGCCACGGATTTCTGCAATTTCTTTCGTAATTTTTTCTTTCGGAAGTTTACCACCGCGAACCTTTGCTCCTTGTGCTAATTTAAGCTCGATCGCTTTTACTTCTGAACGTAACGCGTTCTTTAAAAACGTTTCTTCACAATACTTTCCATCTTTCCGAGCACCGAAAAGTCCAGAACTAATTTGGAAAATAAGATCTGGTCTTTTCTCTTCCAATACACCTTGTTCAACTAATTCATCTACATGAGAAAGAGAGGCTTTACCGAATCTTTCCTTCAAGATCGAAGTTAGAACTGTTCGGGTTTTCCAAAATAAAATCGACAATTTTTTCACTCAATCTATCTTTTAACGGTTTGTTTGCATCAATCACTTCATACACGCGTGAAAGATGGTATTTCGAGATTCCGCCTTCACCAGTGTTCATGAAACTTCCGCCACTAATCGCTACACCTTGGGCTAACGCTTTGACAGCACTTTTAGATAGAGCGCCGTAACTCATCGCAGAGACACCGACTAATCCTTTAATATGGAACGGGTGCTTTCTATTAGGACCGATAACGATTTTGTTTTCATCGGTTAAATACCATGGTTTGAGCTTTACTTGATTTCGTTTTTCTTTTCTGCTCGTAATCGATTCATTTACAATTTTGTACGTATACGATTGAATTAATTTTGAGTTATCGACACTAAGTTCTTCGACATTTAATGGAAATAAAGAATTCGTTAAATAAAAGTCCGTTTTAGAAAAATCTTTTTTTGAACCGAATGCAACGACTGTATTCGCATATTTTCCAGCTTTTGCGATCGTCTCAGCTGTATCGCGATCAACTGGTCTTCCCTCTTTATCATTTAAAAACCAATATTGGCGAAATTCAGGTCCGACCATTTCAAAAATGTACCTTAATCTACCTAAAATAGGATGTGTTTTTAAAATAGAGTGCTGATTTTGAAACTTATCTTTAAAGTATAAAACGATTAATAATATGAAGAGTCCGTAAAACAAAATTAAAGGCAACATTTTAAAAATTGACATAAATATTGACAACTCCGCCATCCCCCCATCAACTACATCATAGCACTTTCAAGATGAAAACTGGTAGCTTTCCAAAGTGTAATTACGCCCTTATCTAAAAAAAGTATAAGATTCATGCCGACAATAGATTAGAAAGATAGATAGTGGTGACAATAATTTGTCACATATCTAATTTTAGCATAAAAATAATACCAATAATAGATTAATAAAATTATTCTTTCATACTTTAAACCTATAAAAACGATATGAAATAGGTATTTAACGAAATTGACTTGCGTAATTATGCTCATGTTGAAAGAACATTATTTTGTTGTCATGAGATGGAAATTTGCATCCAGTGACGAGGGGGCATATGAATGAAGGAAACTTTATACATAGTTAGTTTTCTACTTATTTTGTTTTTATCCGGATGTAATCTTCAACAAAATGTAGATTCAAGTTTGGGTGATGAAGAACAAAATGTAGAAGAAGTACAAACGGAAGAAGTAAGCGAAACTGAAGAGAATAACGTTGAAGAGAATGAAGAGGATGATGAAAATACGACAGAGAATGAGGAAATGAAAGAGGAAGAGGATGAAAACGATGACAGTCGGCCAAAACAAGGTGACTACAATGTGTATCTAGGTGGAGAAGTCATCGAAACGGACGATAAAATTATGATTCATGGTGAAAGTAATTTAATTCCTGGCTCGCGTGTCGTCGGGGAGGTAGCAGTAGGGAAAAATGTTCGGTACTTTATTAATCCGAGAGTGGAAGATTATGATTTTTTAGCAGATACGAGTGAGTTAGTTGATGAAGATGGAAGTTTTTATATGGAAATTGAACATCCTGGTTTGAATGCGGAAACAGAAGTAACCGTTAAATTTCATTTTGATGGTCAACAAAACGATGATGTCATCCGACATTATGGTGATCGTGGTCAAAATTTAGAAGGACCTTATATTTATAAACATCAAGGAGAAGTTGGTGGTCGTGGTCCAGACAACATTTATAAAAAAGCAGAAGTCAAAACGAGTTTTATTCCAGGTGAAGAAAAAGCTGTACGTCACTTTTCAGAACCTGAATGGTATACCGATGTCGATGATATTGGCGATCCGCGCGTATGGATCGAAGTCGATGAAATTAACGATGATGGAGAATATTTTTACGTCACAGGACGAAGTAATTTAATTGAAGGCAGTAGAATCGAGATCAAACGGAAAAACTTGCAACAGGCAGAGACGTTAGTGAATCCAGATGGTTCATTCCATTTTAAATTCGATTATGAATATGTAGAGGATGCTCCTTTCGTCATCGAATTTGATCCTAATGATTTTCAGTGGAATATCGTCGAAGAAACCTACGGTGCAAAAGGGCAAAAACTAGTCGGTAATTTAGTAGAAACGAATAAGTTTAATAATAAACAATTTATTCAATATGAAGCCGAGTTAGAATCACAAGAAATAGAGGTACCTGACAATGTTGAATTAGAAATTGACGGTTCGGACGTGACGATGCTCGTACCAGACAACATCTTATTTGACTTCGATAAATACGATTTAAAAGAAGATGCGAAAAAGACGTTGGAAGAAATCAGTGAAACATTACAAAATTCGTTTAATAAAAAAGATCTAGATATTACGATTAACGGTCATACCGATAATACCGGTTCGAAAGAATATAATAAAAAGTTGTCGAAACAACGGGCTGAGGAAGTGAAAAAATATTTAGAAAATCAATTAGAAGGTTCAAACATTGCTTTTACGACGGGAGGTTATGGCGATTCCAAACCGATTGCCTCTAATGATACGGAAGAAGGTCAAGCGAAAAATCGCCGTGTAGAAATTGTCATCCATTTAAAATAAGGGGGAGCATTCGTGAAGAATAAGTTATTCGGGTTGATCGTTGTAGTAGTTTCTATTCTGTTTGTCGCAAGTTGTGGAAATAGTGAAGAGTCTGAACCCACAACAGCGGAAGAAGACCGTCAAGAAAATCATGATGAACAAGAAGTAGAAGCGTCGACAGATTTAGGTGATTATGAAGTTACTTTTAGTGGTGAAGTAAAAGAAGAAGAAAATGAGTTTATCGTGGAAGGAACAAGTAACCTACTACCTAGTTCACGACTTACAGGTGAGGTAATAGTCGATGATGGAGAGACAGTTTATTCGAGTGTTTCTGAATTAGTGCAAGATGACGGCAGTTTTTATATGGAACTAGATCATCACCAGTACGGTGAAGCGAAGATCATCATTCGTTTTGATTTTGAAAGTGTGCAAGACGATGAAATTAAGAGGCATTATGGTGAGAAAGGTCAAAATTTAGAAGGTCCGTTTATTTATAAACATGAAACGTTTGACGGCATTTTAAAAAAAGCAGAAGTTGTTTTACCTTATCTACCTAATGAATCGAACGACTTGACGATTAAAGCACCAGATTGGTATGACTTGCCTGAAGATTACGGCGATCCACGTGTATGGATCGATGATGTGGAAATAAGGGAAGATGGAGAATATTTTTACATTCATGGTCGTAGTAATTTGTTAGAAGGAAGTGAACTGAGAGTCGAGTATCGATTTAACCGGGGAAAAACTCGAGTAAAACCTGATGGCTCATTCGACTTCAAAATCGATTATGAATATTTAGAAGACCGTGATTTTGTCATTACTTTCGATCCTTCAAGTTTTCAATGGAATGAAATAGAAGAAGCTTACGGTCAGAGAGGACAAAAATTAGTCGGTAACTTAGTCGTCCAAGATCGCTTTAGTGATAAGCAATATATCGAAAAAGTCATTTCGTGGGATGAAACGTCTGCGCAACCAGATAGTAGCAGTGAAGAAGAAAATGACGTAGAAGAGGAAGAAGATGTAGATTCGAATACTGAAGAGGAAGAAGATTAAGGAGTATGATCAATGACGAAATATCGTAACGTTATCCTTTATCCGTTCATCATAATGATGGCGATTATACAGACTAGTTGTGGTAATCATTTAGGAAATATGGAAGTCCATCTCGGTGGTGAAGTGATCGATGAAGGTGACAAAATCGTCATCAACGGTGAAACGAATTTGTTGCCTGAATCTCGTGTGACCGGTAAAGTGATCGTCAACGAAGATGAAGTGTTATTAGAAGCGACCGAGTTAGTTGATAAAAAAGGTCGATTTAAGATGGAATTAGACCATCATCAATATGGAGATGCAGAAGTAATCGTCACGTTTGATTTTTTAAATCAATTACAAGAGGAACATATTATCGAACATTATGGTGAAGGTGGCGAAAATCTCGAAGGACCATTCGTCTACATCGATGAACATTGGGAAGCGGACCAAATTAATAAAAAAGCAGAAGCAAGTGTCTTATTAGAAGCAGATAGTGAACAAAATACGTATGAGTTGACAGCACCAGAATGGAAAGAACGACCAGAAGATTACGGTGATCCTCGAGTATGGATCGAACTAGATGAAATTACCGAGGACGGAGAGTATTTTTACGTATCTGGGCAATCAAATTTACTTGAAGGAAGTGTTATTTCCGGATATTACTCGGACCGCTCATTGTCTGACGATGAGACGCAAGTAAATCCAGATGGCACGTTCGATTTAAAAATCGAGTACAACTACTCGGAAGATGCTTATTTTACAATTATATTCGATCCATTTAGACAATGGGTTTCGATAAGAGAACATTACGGAGAGAACGGAGAAAAGTTAATCGGTAAATTGGTCGAACAAAATAGCGATTCATTGCGTATCGTTGCAACGTTCGATTATGAACATCAATAATATAAAAGGTTGTCTAAACAGGATAAAGTCCCGTCTAGGCAACCGTATTTTTGCTTTTTTTATCAATTACTGTATTTCAATTCTTCTCGGTTGATCCGTTTCACTTTTAGGTATTTCAATATATAATATTCCGTTTTTGTTTTCCGCTTTAATGTTGTCTGCATCGATATTGCTAGGAAGTGTAAAGGAACGATAAAAAGAACCGTAACTTTGTTCAAATACGTGCATTTTATGATCTTTATCTTCAGACTTAGTTTCTCTTTTTCGCTCTCCTTTTATCGTCAACATATTCCCATCTAGTTCAATATCGATTTCTTTCGGTTCGACACCAGGCACTTCCACTTCGACTAAAAAGTGATCTTTCTTCTCTTCAATATTACATTTCGGCATGAACGTGTGGTGTTCATCATTCCAAAATGTCGGCATAAACGTATCATTAAAAAACCGTGAAAACATCCCATCGATTTCATTTCTAATACGCTGGATCGGATGTTCATTTCCGTTCCAAGGTCTAGGTGTTTGCATCACTTATTTCCTCTCCTCTTTTAAAATTTTTCGTTAATATTTTATCACCTTTACGCGAAATTCATTCAACCGTTGATGACTTGTCAATAAATAAAATTCATTTCATTCATATGACGACATATTCGCGATGGTTGAATTTTCTGTCGTTCAATTTAAAATATATATGGATGAGTATAAAAAAAGGAGGAATCGATCTTGGAAAAGAAAGAGTTTCAAGCCGAATCGAAACGATTGCTCGACTTGATGATCAACTCCATCTATTCACAAAAAGAAGTTTTTTTACGTGAGTTAATTTCAAACGCGAGTGATGCGATTGATAAAATTTATTATAAAACGTTAACCGACGATTCACTCACTTTTAATCGTGAAGATTATTTTATAAAAATCATTCCAGATAAGAAGAACCGAACATTGAAAGTGATCGACACCGGGATTGGAATGACGAAAGAAGAATTAGAAGAAAACTTAGGCACGATCGCAAAAAGCGGCTCTTTAGCCTTTAAAAAAGAAAATGAGATGGAAGAAGATTTTGATATTATCGGACAATTTGGAGTCGGTTTTTACGCCGCGTTTATGGTTGCCGATAAAGTTACCGTCATAAGTAAAGCGTTAGGTAGCGAAGAAGCTTATAAATGGGAATCAGAAGGCGCTGACGGTTATACGATCGAAAAAGCCGAAAAAGAAACAGTAGGTACAGAGATCACGTTAACATTAAAAGAAGATACAGATGAAGAAAATTATAGCGAATTTTTAGAGGAGTTCCGCTTACGGGAAATTATTAAAAAGTACTCTGATTTCATCCGTTATCCGATCAAAATGGACGTGACGAAACGCAAACCGAAAGATGTTGATAAAGATGAATATGTCGATTATGTGGAAGAAGAAACGATTAACAGCATGATTCCAATTTGGAAAAAGAATAAAAGTGAATTAACGGAAGAAGATTATAAAAACTTCTATCATGAAAAACATTACGGCTTTGATGAACCGTTAAAATACATTCATACAAATGTCGACGGCACGATTCGTTATCACGCCATTTTATACATTCCTTCCACCATGCCCTTCGATTACTATTCACCTGAGTATGAAAAAGGGTTAGAACTTTACTCCAACGGCGTTTTAATTATGAAAAAGTGCCCTGATTTATTGCCTGATTATTTCAGTTTTGTCAAGGGGATGGTCGATTCGGAAGATTTATCGTTGAACATCTCCCGAGAAATGTTGCAACATGACCGTCAATTAAAGTTGATAGAGAAAAATATAACGCGAAAAATTAGAACGGAATTGTTGAACATGTTGAAAAAGGATCGTGAGAAATATATCGAATTTTATAAAGTGTTCGGAAGACAATTAAAGTACGGGGTTTACAGCGACTTCGGACAACATAAAGACGATTTAAAAGATTTATTAATGTTTTATTCATCGACAGAAGAAAAACTAGTCACACTCGATGAATACGTCTCAAGAATGAAAGATGATCAAAAATATATTTACTATGCAACTGGAGAATCAAATGAGCGAATAGCTAAATTGCCTCAGACAGAAATTGTCGCGGAAAAAGGTTACGAAATTTTATACTTCACGGAAGATGTCGATGAATTTGCGATTAAAATGTTAATGAATTATAAAGATAAAGAATTTAAAAACGTGTCTAGCGGCGATTTAGGATTTGAGACGGAAGAAGATAAAAAAGAAGCGGAGAAGAAAGCTACCGAACATAAAGAATTGTTCGCTAAAATGAAAGAAATATTAGGCGATAAAGTGAAAGATGTGAAAGCTTCGAAACGACTACGTTCACATCCTGTCTGTTTTTCAACTGAAGGTGACATCTCGATCGAAATGGAAAAAGTGATGCAACAAATGCCTGACGGACAAAAGGTAAAAGCAGATAAAATATTGGAAATTAATACGAATCACGACGTATTCCAAGCGTTAAAAAATGCGTATGAAACAGATGAAGAGAAGTTGAAGTTGTACACGAACTTACTATATAACCAAGCTTTATTAATCGAAGGGTTGCCGATTAAAGACCCTGTAGAATTTACGAACGATATTTGTAAAGTGATGGTTTGACATATATGACCGTTAAAAAATGTTCTTTTAGGCATTGCCTCATAGGTCGGCGATTTGTTTTCGTCGACCTAATGTTTCACTTTTCAACTTTTTATATCTTTGTCAATCTTGTAAATAAATGAATTTTTTCCTAAAATATGATAGATTGTTAATGTTAGAAATTTTGTGACTCTCCATGGTAAATGGTGAGTTTTTTAATGATTGTGCGAAATGGAGCGAGATTTTGTGGCAGAAAGAATGTACGATCGAACATTACATATTAAAACAGTCGGGTTACGAGAGTGGGGAAAAAACGTTACAGCTTATAACCGATATGAAGCAACTCCATACGTAGCGTTAAATAAATTATTTGAGCATTATCGATTTAATAAAGATGATCGCCTCGTCGATTTCGGTTGTGGGAGAGGTAGAGTAGCATTTTACGTGCATCATCATTTTCAAATTCCTGTTACAGGCGTAGAAGCGCATGATAAAACGTTTGAAGAAGCTTTGAAAAATAAAGAGACATATATGAAGAAGATGAAAAGAAATGTACTGATCAATTTTGTATACGCTTTAGCGGAACAATATGAAATAGATAAGGAAGAAAATTGTTTTTATTTTTTTAATCCTTTCTCATTGAAAATTTTCAAACGAGTAATTAGAAACATTTTAACGTCTGTAAAAGAACATAAACGGGAAATTGACCTCATTTTATACTATCCTTTACCAGAATTTAAGGAGTTTTTAAAGATCCATACTTCTTTTAAAAAATTGAATAAAATAAAAGTCCCAGGAATTCACGGAAAATACGGGAAGTTCGTCATTTATCGTCTTCATTAAATGATTGAAGATTGTATTGCTCAAATTTCCAAACACATCTAGATAGAAAGATAGGTGAGAAATCGTGCTTAGATTCTTAACGCTTGTTGTACAAATTGCTATTTTATTTCTCGTTTACTATATCGGCACTTCGATCCAACAATTTTTTCAACTTTCAATTCCTGGGAGTGTGATCGGTCTCATCATCATGTTTCTTTTATTAGTAACAGGAATATTTCCACTTCGTTGGATCGAACAAGGTGCAAGTTTTATGGTGAAACATTTAGTACTATTTTTTATTCCGGCAACTGTCGGAATTTTAAATTATTACACACTATTTAAAGGAAAAGGGATGTTACTATTTGTCATTACAATTGTAAGCACATTACTAGTAATGATCACTTCAGGGTTAGTGAGTCAAGCACTAGCAAGAGAGAGGAAGTTAGAAAATGAATAATTTCCTAATTATTTTTCTCGTCATCGCAGGGACAATTATCGCATACATCATCGCGAAATGGATTTACCAACGAATTTATACGCCACTTTTATTACCTGTAGCAGTTGCGACACTGATCATCGTCATATTTTTAATCGTTTTTGATATTCCATATGAAACGTATATGATCGGCGGAGAATGGGTCAATAAATTTTTAGGACCTGCTGTCGTTGCTTTGGCAATTCCGCTATACCAACATCGTGCTACGTTAGTAAAGTTAGCTTATCCTTTAATAGTTGGTTCTTTCGTCGGTGCGATCGTCGGCATCGTGACAGGAGTTTATATGACGAAATGGGTAGGATTCGATGAAGAAATTATTTATTCGATTACACCGAAATCGGTGACGACACCTGTAGCGATGGATATTAGCGATTCATTAGGTGGAATAAGTTCTTTAGCAGCGTTATTTGTCATGATTGCTGGTATTTCTGGAGCGATGTTATGTATGTACATATATGATATCTTCCGCTTAAAACATCCTGTCAGTCGTGGCGTCGGTTTAGGAGCTGCATCTCACGCGATCGGTACAGCGAAAGCTTTGGAAAATAGCGAACTGGAAGGGTCAATCAGTACGATAGCGATGATTTTGAGTGCAGTTTTCGTTTCCATGATTACTCCGATCATGTTGAAAATCATCTTGTAATTTTGATGAAAAACAAAAAAGTGGTGTTGATACATACACCACTTTTATTTTCCAAATCAGAAATGACGTTTTTGTAACCATAAGATACCGGACTTCGTGAGCCGTGGCAAAAATCCGGTTAAAGGTTGTGAAAATATATTTCCGAAGCCGTCTGATTTTCCTAAAGAACCGAGCGTACCTCTTAATCGTATTTCTTTCGGTTCTTTCGGCTCTCTGCCTTCTACGACATCGGCCAATATTTGAGCAACTTGCTCTCCTTGTTGTCCAGCTAATTGTCCACTCGGTGAATAGTGGGAAGAAGCATTATCACCGATGACGTAAATATTTTCGTATCTAGGAACTTGAAAATATTTATTTACTGCCACTTTATTGTACTTATCTTTTTTAAAAGGTAGTTCGCGCACGATACGATGTGGTTGCACCCCGGCAGTCCATATTGTGACATCATTCACATAACAGATGCCGTTGTTGCAAACGCCATCTTTTTCGACGTACTCTACATTTGCGTAATGTAATACTTCGACATCGTTTTTGACGAACCAATCGGTCACGTGTGCTTGGATTTTCGGATCGAAAGCTTTCAGTACGGATCCACCACGGTCTAATAAACGGATGTTTAAATCAGGTCGGCTTTCCCTTATTTCTGAAGCGACTTCAATTCCACTTAACCCTGCCCCGACGACAGATACTTTTCCGTACGCTTTTAAATTTTGTACTGCAAGTCCAGCGCGTCTAGCTTTAGAAAAGCTTTGGACACTTTCGGTATATTTTTCCGCTCCTTCAATACCGTGATAAGCATCTTCACATCCTAAAGCGATGACTAAATAATCGTAACGTATTATTTTACTTTTATCGCGAAAATATACTTCTTGACTTTCTAAATTGATTGATTTTACTTCACCGAATTCATATTCGACTTGTTCATGTACAGGGAATGGAGAACGAACGTCCACATCTGCTTTCGTACCGGCTACGATCGTATGGAATTCGGTTTTGTATGATTGGTAAGGATTTTTGTCCACTAAAATGATCTGCAAATCATCAGGCAAGGCATAGCCTAATAAACCTGTTAAAACTTTAATCCCGCCGTATCCTCCGCCAAGTATGACTAAATTTCTCATTTTGGTCTCCCCTTTTTTTCAGTAACTAACGTCCAATTGTATCTATATATCTTAAGATTACCAAAACAAAAAATAAAAAACTAGAAAACACCATTTAAGAAGCATTCCATTTGGCAATTTTTCTATCGGACGGCAATAGAAAGCTAAACAAACCGAGAAGCGGTAAGAAAGCAACGATGATCATCGTCGGTACTAAACCGATCCAATCGATCAAAGTACCGAAAAGTACAGAGCCGATCGCCCCCATTCCGAACGCTAGCCCAACGATTAAACCTGACATCGTGCCAATTTTGTCCGGCATGAGATCTTGGGCATAGACGACAGCTACGGAAAAACTAGACATGAAAAACAGTCCGATAAGACCTAGAAATACGATCGCCAGCCAATGATTGACATATGGTAATAGTATCGCCAATGGCGCTGGTATGAGGTAAGAAAGAATGATGATATTCTTTTTACCGAATTTATCAGCAAGTGGTCCACCTAGAAATGTTCCAACCGCACCCATGATTAGAAAGGTGAAAATATAAACTTGTGCTTTAGCGATCGTTAAATCATATAACTCGATTGCATAAAACTGATAAAAGTTCGAAATCGCACTATGGTACCATGAACGTGCGAAAACGACAAAAACGAGGACAACTAATCCAATGATGATTCTCTTATTTGTTTTTCCGCTTTGATCTTGCTTCGTTTCCTTTGTTTTTCCATTGTTTAAAAAATGCAATTGTTGGGAATACCATTTAGCAATATAAATTAAAAAAAGTACGGCAAGTCCTGCAACGAGCGTAAACCAGATGGCGCCGAATTGCCCGAGTGGAACAAGTACTAGTGCTGTAATTAATGGAGCTAACGCTTGACCAGTATTCCCACCAACTTGATAAATACTTTGGGCAAATCCTCTACGTGGACCGGCAGCTAAATATGCAACACGAGAACCTTCAGGATGGAACGTAGCAGAACCGAACCCGATGAAGATGACACTTATTAAAATCATCGTAAAATTCGGAGCAAAAGCTAGCCCTAACATCCCTATCATACTGCTCGTAAGACCGATCGGTAATGCGTAAGGTAACGGACGTTTATCAGTATACATCCCTACGACAGGTTGCATGACAGATGCGATCATATTGAGCGTAAAAGCGATCAGTCCTAATTGGGTAAATGTTAACCCTAATGACTTCTCTAAAATCGGAAACATCGCCGGTATGACTGCTTGCAGCGAGTCGTTTAACAAATGGCAAATACCGATAATAAGTAGTATAGAATAAGTCGTCTCTTTTTCAGCTTTACCAATTAATGATGTCGTCATCATCATCCTACTTTCTTTTAAATGCCAATAAGATATCTGTATGCAATATATCATAAAATATAAGTTTAACAAACTTTTAAATGTAGTGGAGTTGCCAAGTTTATATTATTTGCAGAAAAAGCTTATTCTTTTTCGAATTTTGTCGATATTAAAATTAGGCACATCGTTCGATGATTTATGAAATGTTATTTAGATAGTTTACGAGAAATAGGAAAATAGTAATAGATGGCAATAATAGGGGGACTGAAATTGGACAAAACTTCGATCATTGGGCTTATTGTAGGAATCGTAGCAATTGGTTTAGGGATGATACTTAAAGGGGTCTCAGTCGAGTCAATGCTCAACCCTGCAGCTTTTTTAATTATCATTTTCGGAACAGTAGCTTCCGTTTTAATTGCTTTTCCTACGAGAATCATCAAAAAGGTGCCTCGTTTATTTAAAATTGTTTTCACAGAGAAAGAAGAAGTGAATGTATATGAACTCATTAATAATTTTGCAAAATGGGCGGAACAAACGCGAAGAGAGGGGTTACTTTCATTAGAAAATCAAATGGAAGAAATCGATGACCCATTTTTGAAATCGGGATTACAAATGGCGTTAGACGGCCAAAATCCTGACTTTATCCGCGATGTATTAATGGAAAAGATCACAGCGATGGAAGAACGACACGCGGAAGGAGCGCGAGTTTTCAGTCAAGCTGGAACGTATGCACCGACATTAGGGGTACTCGGTGCGGTCGTCGGATTAGTCGCGGCGTTAAGTAATTTGCAAGATATGGACGTATTAGGTACAGCGATTTCTGCTGCATTTATCGCAACGCTTTTCGGGATTTTTACTGGATACGTATTATGGCATCCATTTGCAAATAAGTTAAGGGAAAAATCGAAACAAGAAGTACGAATTAAACAAATTATGGTTGAAGGGATATTGTCGATTACAGCAGGCGAATCACCGACTGTGATTAAAGATAAATTAAGTTCATACTTATCTTCGCAAGAGATGGAACAGTTAGAAAAAGCAGAAAGCGAACAGGAGGGAAGATATGCCACGGAAGAAACAAACTAATGAAGACGAAAAAATAAATGAATCTTGGCTTCTCCCTTATGCAGATATGTTAACTTTATTACTTGCATTATTTATCGTATTATTTGCGATGAGTGAAATCGATTTACAAAAGTTTGAAAGACTCGCATATATTTTCCAAACGGAATTTAAAGGTGGAGCAGGAATTATCGATGAAGGGGAACACATTGTTCCTGAAGCGACACCTGATGAATTGTTAGATCATGATGAAAAAGATGATGAAGATGATTCATTACAAGAATTACAAGCATTAGAATATGAACAATTAAAGTCGATGCAAGAAAATATTGATGAATATATCGTGTCAAACGATTTAGCGGATACGATCGGAACTGAATTAACTGGAGAAGGATTGCTCATCTCCATCCAGACGGATATCACTTTCGATTCAGGAAGTGCGGAAGTGAAAGAACACGGAAGAGAAGTAGCGAAAGAAATTGCTCGCTTCCTTAATACGGATCCACCACATGAAATCATTGTAAACGGACATGCGGATGACGTACCGATGAATAATGAAGAATATGCTTCGAACTGGGAATTAAGCACTATGCGGGCAATTCAATTTATGTATTTATTATTAGAAGATACAGATATCGATCCGAAATGGTTTAGCGCGAGAGGATATGGTGAGTATCGCCCGAAAGTTCCGAATACGAGCGAAGAAAACCGTGCAAAGAATCGCCGTGTTGAAGTGTTAATTCTTCCAAATTATGATATTAAAGAAGAAGTTGATGAAGCGGGAGAAGAAGTATAAATTTTTTAACGATGATATTAAAACGTTGAATACGAACTTCACAAAAAAGTGGTATTCAACGTTTTTTCATGCTCAACGATTTATTATGTTGTTCATCTCGTTTATGTTATGATGTGATCGAAACGATTTTTGGAAAATGAGGTTAATGTTTATGAAAACATCTATTTATAGTTTAACATTTAGAGAATTAACCGATTGGTTAGTAGCACATGGTGAGAAAAAGTTCCGTGCGAAACAAATTTGGGATTGGTTATATAAAAAACGAGTTCGTCATTTTCGGCAAATGCACAATTTGAATCAAAGTTGCCTCCAGCTACTAGAGGAAAACTTTGTGATAGATTCAATGACCATACAATTAAAACAACAATCATCTGATGGTACGATCAAATTTTTATTTAAGTTACACGATGGTAATTTAATTGAAACAGTGTTGATGAATCACCATTACGGTTTCTCCGTTTGTGTCACGACTCAAGTAGGGTGTAATATTGGTTGTACGTTTTGCGCGAGCGGTATTTTAAAGAAAAACCGCGATTTGACGGCAGGAGAAATTATCGAACAGATTATGAACGTGCAAATGTTTTTAGACGAACGAGGAAAAGATGAGCGAGTTAGTCATATCGTCGTTATGGGTATCGGCGAACCGTTCGATAATTTCGCGAACTTAACGAAATTTTTACAGATTGTTAATGATGAACATGGTTTAAAGATTGGCGCGCGTCATATCACCGTTTCCACAAGCGGTTTAGCACATAAAATTTACGACTTTGCGAATTTAGGGTTACAAGTAAATTTAGCAATTTCATTACATGCGCCGAATGATGAATTAAGAACGAGTATTATGAAAATTAACCGAGCTTTTCCGATTGAAAAGTTAATGGCTGCAGTCGATTATTACTTAAAGAAGACGAATCGGAGGGTGACGTTTGAATATATATTGTTGAAAGATATCAACGATCGGAAAGAACATGCGTTGGAATTGGCCAAACTACTTCACGATAAACGACATTTAGCTTACGTCAATTTAATACCTTACAACCCAGTAAACGAACATATCCAATATGAAAGAAGTACACAAGAAGCGATTCAATCGTTTGAGCAAACGTTAAAAGAACAAGGTATCAATTGTGGGGTAAGACAAGAACAAGGAACAGATATCGATGCAGCGTGCGGACAGTTGAGAAGTAAACAAATGAAGAAGCAGCTTGCCAGATCATGAATGAAATGTTCTTTGATAAATGACGTCAGGGGATTATTCATCCCCTGTACTTTTTGCTTTTTCTAAAGCTGGTTTCAACTCATCTTTAATGGCGTCATCTGTCATTTTTACATTTGAACGATAGGCAGAGCGGAGTACGAGGTGTCCTGAAACAGGTGCAGTCAAAAATACGAAGACGATCCCTAATAGGAGGCGAACGCTCATATAACCTTCTCCGAGCCAAACGTAAATAAACGTACCGAAGAGTGTGATGAGAACAGCTACTGTCGTCGTTTTCGTAGCTGCGTGTGCCCTCGTGTAAATATCTTTAAACCGTATAATTCCGATGGCACTAATAACTGCGATGATGCTTCCTAGTAAGATAAGTAGTGCACCTATCCATTCAAATATCACGCTTCCGCTCAATGATGACACCTCTTTCTAAAAACTTCGAAAAAGAAATCGTACTTATAAACGCTAAAATACCTAAGACGAGAATGACGTCAAAAAATGCTTTCGTTTGAAACAAAATGGAGATAATTGCGATCGCAGAAATAATTAATACGCCGATCACATCTAATGCAATGACGCGGTCTGGAAGTGACGGACCAATGATAATCCGAATAAAAGTAATGATAATCGCAATCCCGAATAATACGAGTGAAATGGTTAAAATTGTATCAATCATTAGCGCGTCACCTCCATGATCGCTTTTTCAAACACACCTAACGAACGTTCTAAATCAGCTTGGTACCGTTTAATATCCATCGCATGTACATAAAATACATTTCCTTCTTCATTTACTTCCATGACGACTGAACCTGGGGTCAAAGTTAATAATAACGCTAACGTTGTTACTTCCCAGTCTCCTTCTAAAATCGTCTTATATTTGAAAATGCCAGGCTGGACATTTATTTTCGGGCTTAAAATATGTTTAATTACCGTAATACTCGACTTTATCATTTCGGAAATAAAGATGAAAATTAATTTTATGACAGAAAGAAGTCGATGTAAATAAAATCGACCGCCAAAAAACCTTCTCATGAGAAAGACGATGAAACTGCCTATAATAAATCCTGTCGTTACTGTCTGTATACGGAGGACTTCTTCATCTTTCAATAACACCCAAAGTAGTGTAATAAATAAGTTTAAAAGAAATTGCCCTGCCATTTGTAGCACCTCCTATTAGGTTACTCGGATAATATGGCATCGATATAAATGGACGGATCCGATAACGTCAATGCAGCGTCTTTTACATATGGTGCAATTCCTTCCGCTCCTAAGCCGAGTGCGAAAGTGATAACGACTAATAGCGCACATGGAAATAATACTTTTTTGCTTAGTGGAATTTCTTCTTCTTTACTAATGATCGTCTCTCCCCAGAAACAACTCATAAACACTCTAAGTAACGAATATAACACGACTAAACCTGATAAAAAGCTCAATGCAAATAATATGTAGGAACCTGTCGTAATAGCGCCTTCACCTATCAGTACTTTTCCGATAAAGCCACTTAAAGGAGGAATTCCTGCAAGCGAAAGTACAGTAATAAAAAACATCCAACCGAGCGAAGGATAATTACGAATTAAACCACTAATTTCATCTAACAGATCTGTTTTCGTTACGTACATAATTGTTCCGGCGAGTAGGAAAAGTAATGCTTTAACGAACATATCGTGGATTAAATAATAGATTGCCCCTTCTAAAGCAGTTGTAGACATCGTAGCAAGTCCGACTAAAATAAAACCGATCGCAATGACGACATTATATGAGACGATGAGACGAATGTTCGTGTAAGCAAGTGCTCCGATACAACCGCCGATAATCGTGATACCAGCCATGATTCCAATCACTTTATGTGTGATGTTTGGTTCATGGTAGAAGATCAATGTAAAGATACGAAATAGTGCATAAACCCCTACTTTCGTTAATAATGCTCCGAATAATGCGGCAATTGCAGTCGGAGGAGTGCTATAGGATCCTGGTAACCATTGATAAAGTAGTAAAGCACTTTTTAAGCTAAACACGATTAAAAACAGTAGACTAACGACCGTCAGTAGTGGTGTTTGCTCTACTTCGGCGATTCGACTCGCAATATGAGCCATATTTAATGTGCCTACTAATCCATATAAAAGAGCAATCGCAATTAAAAATAATGAAGAAGAGACGACGTTAATCGTAATATATTTTAATGATTCTTTTAGTTGAGCTTTTGAACCACCGAGTGTAATGAGCACGTAAGAAGATAATAACATCACTTCAAAAGTAACGAATAAGTTAAAAATGTCTCCTGTTAAAAAGGAACCATTTACTCCTGCAATTAATAACAGAACGAATGAGTAAAAATATAATTTTTCACGTCTTTCGCCGATCGTATGCATTGCGTAAAGGACACAAATAATACCAATGATATTCGTCGTCGTAACGAGCAACATCGCGAATGAATCTGCGACGAATAAAATTCCGAATGGAGGGACCCAGCCTCCAAAATCGAGGCTTAAAATTCCTTCTGTTTGAATTTTATTTAATAGATAAATACTAATAACTGTATTGATGATAAGTGAAATGATCGTCAGAGTACGTTGAAAATTAAGTTTAGAACGGAAAAAAACTAAGAGAACGCCAGTTAATAGAGGGATCACCATCGGTAAAACGATCATATTATTCATGGAAACCCCTCCGCAACTTACTTAAATCGTCCGTCTTCGTACGTTTATACACTTGATAAGTTAAGACGAGGAAAAACGCTGTTACGGCAAAGTTAATGACGATAGAAGTAAGAATTAACGCTTGTGGTAACGCATCGATATATGATGAGGTACCTTCTTCGACGATCGGCACACTATCGCCTTTAAAACCGCCCATCGCCATAATTAATAAATGTACACCGTGAGTTAACAGTGCCGTTCCTAAGATAACCTTTACTAAATTTTTGGATAGTAACAAATAAGTCGCTATTGTTACGAGCACCCCTGCAACGATAATAATCAATGTTTCCATCTGTTACACGTCCTCACTAATGCTTAAA
The DNA here is from genome assembly GCA_963766835.1 of uncultured Bacilli bacterium. GTDB lineage: Bacteria > Bacillota > Bacilli > Bacillales > Amphibacillaceae > Pseudogracilibacillus. The sequence continues at coordinate 125,601 of CAVYBX010000004.1, read as the reverse complement.
ATAATCGTAATGACAACTCCTACGACCGTGAATGCAACGCCCATTTCAAAAATTGTAACAGTTGAAAATTCAATTTCGCCATAAATAGGGAGATCAAAATGGGTAATCGCTTGATTCAAAAATGGTTCACCGAAAATAGTCGCCCCGATTCCTGTTAAAAGTACGATCATTGAACCGGTAGCAGCTAACAATTTAAAATCGATCGGCAACCTTTTTTTGACTATGTCGATGTCGAATGCTAAAAGTAATAATACGATACTTGAAGCAAGAACTAATCCACCGATAAATCCGCCTCCAGGAGCATGATGTCCGGAAAAGAACAAATAGAGGGCAAGTGTTAAAATAATAAATATGACAATTTTAGAGATAGATTGTAAAATTACTTCATTAATCTTCAACTTGTTCGCCCCCTTTTTGAGCACGATATTTTATGAGCGTATAGACACCGATACCAGCGATGAAAAGTACGATTACTTCTAGCATCGTATCGAACGCTCTAAAATCACCTAAAATCGTATTGACGATATTTTTCCCACCTGCTAATTGATCCGATTTTTCGAAATAACTCGAAATACTTTCAAATAGTCGTCCACTTTTCACAGATAAAGCAGTGAGTGTAAAAGTGACTCCGACTGATATCGCGATAATTAAGTTTGTTATGTTCACTTTTCTTGTCGCATTGTTTCGTTTCCATTCAGGGAGAAAATAGAAACATAATAAGAATAAAGCAGTTGTCACTGTTTCGACGACTAATTGCGTTAATGCTAAATCTGGTGCACGTAATATGACGAAAAATAGGGCAATTGCAAAACCGATGTACCCATTAATGACGATCGCAGTTAACCGTGACTTCGCAAGTAAAACGGCGATAGCTGCAACGATAATACTTGTTGCGAGTAAGAAGCTAAATGTATCGATCGATTGATCATTTTCTAACGAAAACTGAAATGCATCTAAATAAATGAAAGTTCCGCCTAGTAAGATGACGAAGAAAACAAAAATGTACATCATATAATGACGTAAATAGCCAGTCATATATAAGTTCGTAATCTTGTTCGATAATCGATCGGTGAAATCAAGTAAAAAATTGTACAAACCATTAAATGAAATGCTTCTCGGAAACAAAACATATATTTTTTTAAAGTAATCGCGGAATATGTAAAGTAAAGTTCCGATAATCACAATGCCGATCGTCATCATCAGTTCGGTATTAAAACCGTGCCATAATGCAATATCTCCAATCATCACATCAGTTATGCCTGGATACACACTATGTACAGCCGGTTTTAAAACGTAATCGCCTAATACGTTAGGGAAGAAAAATATGAGAACAATTAACAATGCTAACGTCATAGGGGCAATCAGCATACCAAATGATGCTTCTTCTGCATGAGCGTCTGGTATTTCTTTGTATGGACCAAAAAAACTTTCAAAAAGGAAAAGCATACAATACATGAACGTAAACACACTTGCGACCCAAGCAACGATTGGAAACAACCCTGCAAACGTTTCGATCGAGAAAAAGTCGAACTGTTTTACATTTAACATTGCAGTAAAAAACATTTCTTTACTTAAAAATCCGTTAAAAGGCGGTAGACCAGCCATGGAAAAACTACCAATTAACGCGACCATAAATGAAACCGGCATAATTGTAATGAGTCCACCTAAGCGACGTAAATCACGTGTTCCCATTTTAAAGTCGATGATTCCGATCACCATAAACAGCGCGCCTTTAAAAGTCGAATGATTCACTAAGTGGAAAAGTGCCGCAAAAACCGCTTGAGTATAAAGGACAGTTTGTACGTTAAAATTAGGATGAAGTGATAAAGACCCGACTCCGAATAGTGACATGATGAGCCCGAGCTGGCTAACCGTAGAATAAGCTAATAAAGCTTTTAAATCGGTTTGTTTGATTGCGTTGAACGCAGCCCAGAACAATGTAATGAGACCAATACCGCTGATGAGCCAAAACCAAATAGCTTCCCCACCGAAAACAGGTGTAAATCTAGCGACTAGATAGATACCGGCTTTAACCATCGTCGCGGAATGTAAATAAGCACTAACTGGTGTCGGTGCTTCCATCGCATCTGGTAACCATATATGAAATGGATATTGTGCCGATTTTGTAAACGCACCTAGTAAAATTAAAATGATAATTGGTACGTTCAATGGATGGTCTTTATAAGTGCTAATTCCAGCGATAATTTCTCTAATACTAAATGTCCCAGTTATGACATAAAGTATCAGGAAACCTGCAAGCATTGCAAATCCGCCCAAAACAGTAATAAGTAATGCTTTCATCGCCCCGGCACGCGACCCTTTACGTTGATACCAAAATGCTATTAATAAGAAAGAAGAAATACTCGTTAGTTCCCAAAACACGTAGAGCATAAGTAAGTGATCCGAGAATACGACCCCTAACATACTCCCCATGAACATTAATAAATATATGTAGAAATGTTTCACTGACTTTTCTGTTGACAAATAATAAATTGAATAAAGAACAACTAGTATACCTATTCCTGATATTAACAGGCCAAAAATCATATTTAAACCATCTAGATATGTCGAAAAACTAATATCAAAGGAAGGGATCCAATTGATTTCTGCACTGAATGTATTGCCATTTGCAATATCTGGAACTTTTCTAAGTAAAAAGATGAATAAAATTGTTGGGACGATGAGGACGAACCAGCCAATCCGAGAACGCACATTATTTTTTACAAAAATTAAAATAATTGCTGCTGCAATAAACGGAAGAAGAATCGCCACATGAATGGAGAGCAATTATTTTCCTCCTTTATCGAGAAAATTTAGTCAAATCAAATGACATTTAATACATAAATTCACCAATTTGTCACAATTTAATCCGGAAAGTTACCTTTTTAATTATATACTAATTAAAATGTGAATTCACGTAGAACAATGTTGTTTTTATTCTGAAACTGTATAAATAAAGTTGCAAAAATGAAAATTATATGTACATTATTATAATGAGTCAGCTATAAAAATTGAAAAGTGATAGCAAAAATAGATAACATGACGTATAATAGTATGATAAACTTCCTTATATTATTTTGTGTAAGAACGTTAAGAGGTGACTTTTGGTGGGAAAAATTAAAAGCCATATGGATGAACGTATATTAGTATGCGTTTATTACGGTCCAAATGGTGAACGATTAATTAAAAGAGGTTATGAGTTATCCCAATTATCTGACTGTCCTTTTTACGTATTGACGGTAGATAGACTTCATTCCGATCAATTCGACGCTGAAAAAGCGAGCTATATTGAACAGTGGCGTGAACTATCGAAAGAGTTAGGTGCTGAGAAGTTCATTTTAAAAGATGCCGAATCACGCCCGATCGTGAAAGTGATTAAAGAAGTCGCATATCGCTATAACATCACACAGGTGATCATTGGTGAAACTCCTCAAAATAGATGGGAAGAAATTACAAAAGGTTCTTTCGTAAATCAACTTCTGAAGGAGCTCGTTTTTATCGATATCCATATCGTTTCAGTCGATCGTGCATTAAAGACGAGCGATGAAGCGATGTACGAAAAAGGAATTCGTGGTTACTTACGTAAAGAAGGTGACGGATACGTATTATCATTTACAAAATCGAAAGATAATTTATTTGAAGGTGTTTTTTATAAAGAGATCGGCACTGATTTTAATAACGGAATTTTTAAATACGTATGTGGTGGCAAAAGTCATCAAGTAAGAGTAATCGAAGACCGTGTCGTTGAAGAAATTAAAGAACCACCAAATATTAAGATGACATAGATGTAACAACCAAGTGATATGGAAACAATCACTTGGTTTTTTACTTATTTGTCATGCAACTTTTCATCTACTTCTATTAACAATTGTCTAATACTTTTATCTTGGATGACGAGATCGGCCAACGAATCGTATTGAGTTGGTTCACGATTGACGATAATGAGCTTGGCACCGTTTTCTTTTGCAACGAGCGGGAACATATTCGCTGGTGATACAGATAAGGATGATCCGAGTACGATAAATAAATCAGCTTGCAATGCTTCTTCTTCTGCCTTCGTGAAAGTATGTTGTGGTAAATTTTCACCAAATAGGACGATACCAGGCCGGATCGTACCGCCACATTCATCGCAAGTGGAAACTCCATCGAGATAGACGGCTCTTTCGAATTCTTTTTTACATTTGTGACAGTGGAACGTTCGGAAAGAACCGTGCAATTCCATGACGTTTTCACTACCTGCGTCACTATGAAAAGCATCTACATTTTGGGTGATAATTCCTTTAATGATGCCGCGTTTTTCCCAGGCTGCTAAAATTTTATGGCCTTCATGTGGTTGATATTTATTTACTTCAGAAAGTCGGTATTGGTAAAATTTCGTAAACTCTTCGGTGTTATGAAGTAAAGCGTGAACGTTTGCGAGTTCATCCGGGTTAAATTTCTCCCATAAACCACGGTCTTTCGAACGAAAATCAGGTAAACCACTTTCAGTAGACATGCCAGCACCGGTAAAGACGATCGTATAAGAAGCGTTCGTCAATAAATCAATAAATTTTTCCAATGAATTCATCCTTCCAAAGAAAATATTCCCTTCTCCAATGATTATAACAAACAAGTGTCATCTTTCGAAACGGTAAATGACTGTATGTACGAAATATATTTTGGTCTTTCAAAAATTAAATGGATAGATAAAACGAATCGGGTTTTATCTATCCATTATATGAATAAACAATATATAATTTATATCCATTTTAGATGACACCTTGTTCGATCATCGTATCAGCAACTTTTGTAAATCCAGCGATATTTGCACCGACGACTAAATTACCAGGATAACCGTATTTGTTTGCTGCCCGTACACAGTTACGATAAATGTTTTTCATAATTTTTTGTAATTCTTCATCCACTTTTTCGAACGACCAACTTAAACGTGTACTATTTTGTGCCATTTCTAAAGCGGAGCAAGCTACGCCTCCAGCATTTACAGCTTGTGCTGGTCCGAATAATACGCCGTTTTCCAAGAAGATGTCAATCGCTTCAGGGGTACACGGCATATTCGCCCCTTCTGCTACAACTTTTACACCATTATCGACTAAGATTTGTGCAGATTCTGCATTAATTTCATTTTGTGTCGCACAAGGCAAAGCGATGTCACATGGGACAGACCAAATTTTTGAACAATCATCGAAATATTCGGCTTCAGGGTGAGCTTCAATATACTCTTTAATTCGTCCGCCTTCATCGAATTTGATCCGTTTAATCGTCTGTAAACTTAAACCGTTTTTGTCGTATACGTATCCGTCTGAATCACTGCAAGCGACGACTTTTGCTCCCAGTTTAATCGCTTTTTCCATCGCATATATCGCAACATTTCCTGAACCTGAAGTAATAATCGTTTTGTTGCGAAAATCCATCCGATGGTCTTTTAACATTTCATTGACGAAGTAAATCGTTCCATAACCAGTCGCTTCTGTCCGTCCTAAACTACCTCCGAAGTTGATACTTTTTCCTGTTAACACACCAGCATGATACGCACCTTGCAATCTTTTATATTGACCGAACATATAGCCGATTTCTCTTTTTCCGACACCGATATCCCCGGCAGGAACGTCCGTATCAGGACCGATGTATTTGAAGAGTTCCGTCATGAAACTTTGGCAAAATCTCATGATTTCATGATCGGATTTCCCTTTCGGGTCAAAATCAGCTCCACCTTTACCGCCGCCGATCGGCTGTCCGGTTAAAGAGTTTTTAAAAATTTGGGTCAAAGCTAAAAATTTCATGACGCTCAAATTGACCGTAGGATGGAATCGAATTCCTCCTTTATAAGGTCCGATTGCACTATTAAATTGGACGCGATAACCACGGTTTACTTGTACTTTTCCTTCATCATCCACCCAAGGGACTCTAAATTGGATAACTCGTTCCGGCTCGATAATTCGTTCTAAAATATTGTGTTCTATATATGTGCGATTCTTCACAAAGACAGGTATAAGAGAATGAAACAGCATTTTCGTTGCTTGTAAAAACTCTTTTTCATGAGGGTCACGCTGCTCTATTTTTTTATAAATACGATTCATATACTCAACGACTTCTTGTTCTTCCTTCGTCGCATTTTCCTTCGCTGCAATCAATTTGCTGAGCCTCCTTTATAAACAGGATTGACCGATAACCGAAAATTTACACAATTACCTACAATACATAAGTATTCATAATTACATTGTACTTTACTTTATTCATCTAAACAATATTAATTATAGATATTATTGATACATTTATGAGATAATAGGCGGTAAGAGGTGAGGACGATGGAATTAAGACAAATTAAATATTTTATGGAAGTTGCGAAACGTGAGCATGTCACAGAAGCGGCGAACGCTCTTCACGTAGCACAGTCGGCAGTAAGTAGACAAATTTTTAATTTAGAAGAAGAGCTTGGGGTCGACTTATTTATCCGGGAAGGACGAACAGTTCGCTTAACGCGAATCGGTAAAATTTTTTTAGAACATATGGAAAGAGCGATGAACGTCATCGATGATGCAAAACAAGTAGTCGAAGAATATATCGATCCCGAAAAAGGTACGATTCATATTGGTTTTTCGGCAAGTTTAGCTTCGTACATTTTACCGACTGCCATTTACTATTTTCGCAAACAATATTCGAAAGTAAAATTTGAACTTCACCAAGGTGCTTATAGTGATTTAATCGATATGGTTATAAAAGGAGAAATTAATATCGCCCTTCTTGGTCCAATTCCTCCAGAACGGGAAAAAATAAAAAGTACTGTATTATTTACGGAAGATATCGTCGCATTGCTTCCTTCAAATCATTCTCTTTCACGACGAAGATCGATAAAATTAATCGAATTACGAGATGAACCATTCGTCATGTACCCGCGCGGTTATATTTTACACGATGTCATTATGGAACAATGTTTGCAACGTGGTTTTAAGCCGAAAGTTTCCTTCGAAGGAAAAGATCTCGACGCCATTAAAGGATTAGTATCGGCTGGATTAGGAGTAACGTTAGTTCCTGAAGTGACGTTAATCGATTGTATGCCGCGGGCGACGGTGAGAGTTCCCGTCATAGAACCGAGTTTAAAACGATCAGTCGGCGCGATCATCCCAAAGGAAAGAGAGCTACTTCCGACAGAAAAATTATTTTATGAATTTATTAAAGAGTTTTTTACAAGACTAGAGAGTTTCCAACATTAAAAATTTTCCTTGCAAAAATTAAGTTCTTATGCTAGTATGAAATCAACATGTAGTATATAAGAAAATAAAATAATACTATATATAGTTATAAAGGTGACACGTTAATGCGTGTTGAAAAGGGAATCTAGTGAAAATCTAGAACTGCCCCCGCAACTGTAAATGTGTCGAAAGAAATATACCACTGTACTCGTTTGTAAATGTTTTGCAGACGGTATGGGAAGGTTTCGAGTAGGATACACATGAGTCAGGAGACCTGCCTTTTAACGAAGTTTCATATCTCCGGGGTGAGGGATGATGAAACGGTGCGAGACGAACTAGTGCATTGTGTTTGTAAACGATGCACTAATAGCCGATTATTGTCTTTCAACCGTTTATCCTTCATTTCGGATAAGCGGTTTTTTCATTTTCAATAAAAGTAATGGAGGATGCAAAATGACAACGATCATCAAGGAACAGCTGATGGATAAGCTTCTTGTGGAAGCAAATAAAGGTTTAGAACTCGATTTGGAAGAGTATAAGGAAAAATGTCGACGGCAAATTTCGGAAAATATGAGTGTTGAAGAAATAACAAACGTGCTCATCAATAATGCATTGGAAAATATCGATGAAGCAAATCCGAATTGGTCATTTTTTGCCAGCCGAATCTATTTACATACTTTGTATCGTGAAGCGGCAAGAAATCGTAACTATGAACCGTCAGAGAAATACGGTGACTTTTACGAGTTAATCGACATGTTGACGAGAAAGGGAATATACACTGAAAACTTACTAAAGAAGTATACAAAAGAAGAAGTAAAGTTCTTCGGGGAACAAATCGATCCGAAAAGAGATCTATTGTTCAACTATTTGGCTCTACACACGTTGGCGACAAGATATTTAGCGACCGATTATGAGAAAAATGTATATGAATTACCTCAAGAACGATGGATGATCATTGCGATGCATTTAATGCAAGATGAAGATGAAGGTAAAAGAACAGACCTTGTGTTAGAAGCATATTGGGCATTAAGCAATTTATATATGACGGTTGCAACACCGACGTTAACGAATGCTGGAAAGACATATGGTCAATTATCTAGTTGTTTTATCGATACGGTGGACGACAGTTTACAGTCGATTTATGACGTCAATACCGATGTCGCTCAACTGTCGAAACATGGTGGTGGAATCGGTGTATATATGGGAAAAGTTCGAGGTAGAGGGAGCGCAATTAAAGGGTTTAAAGGAATGTCAAGTGGCGTCGTTCCGTGGATTCGTCAATTAAATAACACTGCAGTCAGTGTCGATCAATTGGGAACGAGAAAAGGTGCAATCGCAGTCTACTTAGATGTATGGCATATAGATATCGAACCATTTTTAGATTTAAGATTAAACAACGGAGACGAGCGAATGCGTGCACATGATATTTTTCTAGGTGTCTGCATCCCGGATTACTTTATGGAACAAGTGGAAAAACGCGGAGATTGGTATTTATTCGATCCACACGAGGTAAGAGAGGTAATGGGTTTTTCGTTAGAAGATTTTTACGATGAAGAAAAAGGTAACGGCAGTTGGCGAAAAAAATATTTACAATGTATCGAGAATGAACGACTTTCCAAAAAGAAGGTTCCCGCTATCGAGATTATGAAGCGAATTATGATTTCGCAATTAGAAACTGGTACGCCTTTTATGTTTTACCGTGATGAAGTAAATCGGAAAAATAACAATGCTCATGCTGGAATCATTTATTGTTCGAATTTATGTACTGAAATCACACAAAACCAATCACCGACAGAATTAATCGAACAGTTTGTGGAACATGATGAAATCGTCGTAAAAAAATATAAGCCAGGTGATTTAGTTGTTTGTAATTTAAGTTCGATCAATCTCGGACGAGCTGTCTCTGATGGTGTATTGGAACGGTTAATACCGATTCAAGTAAGAATGCTCGATAATGTCATCGATATTAATACTTTACCAGTTAAACAAGCACAGCTAACGAATAAAAAATATCGAGCAATTGGGTTAGGAACATTCGGTTGGCACCATTTATTAGCGTTAAAAGGGATTCGTTGGGAATCCGAGGAAGCTGTTCAATATGCAGATGAATTATATGAAAAAATCGCTTATTTGACGATCAAAGCGAGCATGGAATTAAGTAGAGAAAAAGGACATTATCCGCTGTTTCCGGGTAGCAAATGGGCGACAGGTGCTTATTTTAATGAAAGAGGCTATCAAAGTGAGGAATGGGTTAAATTAAAAGCAGATGTGCAACAACACGGGATAAGAAATGGCTATTTGCTCGCAGTAGCTCCGAATTCATCAACGGCGATCATTGCTGGTTCAACTGCGAGCATCGATCCAGTTTTTAAACCATTTTATTATGAAGAAAAGAAAGACTTTAAAATACCTGTTACTGCTCCAGATTTAAACTATCGAACATACGATATTTACCGAAGATCTGCTTACATTGTTGATCAAAGATGGTCTGTTCGACAAAATGCGGTAAGGCAAAAACACATTGATCAAAGTATTTCATTTAACATTTACGTACCAAATACGATTCGTGCATCAGTATTGTTAGATTTACATTTACAAGCCTGGAAAGAAGGATTGAAGACGACTTACTACGTTCGCTCCACTTCTAGTGATGTTGAAGAATGTGAGTGGTGTCATGCATGAGATCTTTAATCGCGTATTTATCATATAGTGGAAATACGGAAGAAATTGCATTTATTATAAAAAGAATATTAGAACGTAAGAAGCATGATGTTGAAATGTATGAAATAGGTTACGATTACCATTTTCCAAACATCTCATCATACGATTATATATTTCTCGGCACTTTTACGTGGGATTTAGGAAGTACACCAGATGAAGTGAAAGATTTTATTTTAGAAATCGGCTATAAACCGCAAAATGTTGCAGTGTTCGGCTCAGGTGATACGCAGTTTGGTGGAGATGAGCTTTTTTGTCGGGCAGTGGATAAACTCGTCACTTTTTATGAAAGTAAATGGGAAGGATTAAAAATAGAACAGTCCCCACGTGGAGAACAAGAAAAAAAGATCGAAAAATGGGTGGAAAGGGTGTTAACTGATGACGAAGATATTACAAAAAGCAAAAACGTTAGAGCCGAAATTCCCTATTAAATCTACAGGACTTTTCGGTGGTGAATCAAGCGGTATATTAAATTGGAATAATATTGCATATCCCCATTGGTATAAAATGTATAAACGTTTAGTCGGGAACTATTGGCAAGCGGATGAAATCAATATGGCAAGTGATGTGAAACAATTCCCAACACTGACTGATGAAGAGAAAGATGCATATTTGAAAATCATCGGTTTATTATCGACGTTAGATGCACCTCAAACGAGAACAGCGCTACTTCTATCACTTTATGCGACAGATCCGTCTGTGCAATCGATGATGGCGGTCATTGCACAACAAGAAGCGGTCCATAATGAATCATATTCTTACGTACTTTCTTCTGTCGTATCGCTCAGTGAGCAAAATGAATCGTTCGAGTTCGGTCGAAAAGATCCAGTTTTATTAAAAAGAAATGAAGCAATCATGGAACAATATAACAAATTTGTTGATCAACCTACAATTGAAAACATCGTCAAGACAATTGTATTTTCAATCTTGCTTGAAGGAATGTTTTTCTACTCTGGATTCGCATTCTTTTACAACTTAGCACGTAATAATAAAATGGTCGGCACATCGACGATGATTAGTTACATCAACCGTGACGAATTAGAACATGGCAGATTTATGACCGAGTTATTTAGAGCGACATTGGCAGAAAATAAAGAGCTCAATAATGAATCATTTATCAACTGGGTTTATGATACGTTCCGACAATCTGTAGATTTAGAAATAGAGTGGTCCAATTATGTTTTAAAAGATGTGAAAGGAATCGATTTAACGGAAATGTCGGGTTATGTTAAATACCGCGCAAATAAAATGTTGCGTATGATGGGGTTAAGTGAGCTATATGAAGGATATACTGAAAATCCGATGAAATGGATTAAAGCTTATGTCGATAATTTCGATGGAACGAAAACAGACTTTTTTGAACAAAGATCTCGACAATATACGAAAATGAGCGAATTAAATGGTTTTGATGATTTATAGTAAGTAAAAAACCGTTGGATATTTCCAACGGTTTTTATTTTATGGATGAGAGTTTGCTTCAATTATACGTACGTTTTCCTTTTTTCTCCTAAACAATTGTTAAACGAGTCTTTTACATCTTCGAAAACTAAATAGATAGAAGGAATTAACACTAACGAAATTAAGGTGGAGTAGAGTAATCCAGATATAATCACAATCGCTAATGGTGCTTGATATCCACTTGAACTACCAGTTGCGAAGGCTAACGGAATCATCCCACCGACCGTCATTAACGTTGTAATAAAATTGGTCGAATTCGATCTTTCCCAGCAGCAACGACTGCATCATATACAGTATTACCTTTTAAACGTAATTGTTTAATACGATCGATTAATAAAATTCCATTATTGAGTACGATCCCTACTAACATGATTATTCCGATACCTGACATAATATTTAATTCATGTTGTGTGAAAAATAGTCCGATTAATACACCAGTGAGTGTAAATGGAATAATTATTATAATAATAAATGGATGTGCTAGACTATTAAACTGAACTGCCATGACGATATACGAATAATATCGATAAAGCTAAAATGATAAATATGTCTTCCATCGTTTGTTGCTGTTGTTCTAAATCACCAATGAGTGAAACAGAATATCCTTCCTCTACATGGAGATCTTTGATTACTTTTGAATTTCACTTTGAATGTTACCTAAATCTTCCCCTTGATAATCTGCAACGATATTGATATAACGTTCGCCGTTGTGACGATTGATTTCTCCGAGTGATGAAGATTTATCTAATGATACATATTTAGCTAATTGATTTTCTCCATACATTGTAGGGATCGTTTCTTTTAATAATTTATCTCGATTTTCGATCGTTAAATCGTTACTTATTTTTAAGGGGATCGTTTCACCATCGATTATTAATTCACCAGCAGGGATGTCGAAAAACTTTTGCGAAATAACAGTATATAAATATTCAAGTGTCACCCCATCTTCTTCCATCTTTTTATCATGTAGTCGAAACACATATTCGTTAGTACTTTCCCCTGTTTCTGTTTTTATGGAAACTAACTCTTCTATATTATTTAATTTTTCAACTGTCTCATCAGCAATTTTTTCTAACTCTTTTAAATCGTTGCCACTTACTCTTAATCTGATCGGTAAACCAGTCGATCCATCTATTGCTGTACGATAGTTGTAATAAGGTAATCATTTTGTAAAGCGCGAAATCGTTCTAAAATTTCTTCATTTATATCACTTTGTTCTCGAGTTTTTTGCTCTTCAGGTGTCATATTAATACTTGCTACTAAAAGTTCATGATGGTCGATGACGATATTACTTTCCACATCTCGAATGTCTTTTCATTCTTCATTCATTTTAGTGGCGATTTCCGCACGTTGTTTGGAATTTACGCCTGGTTCGAGTTCTACTAATACTTCTGAATAACGGTTTAAGATATCTGGCAAGACTGTCATCGGTATCTTTGTCAATAAGAAAAATGAGCTTATAAAAATAATGGTAAATAGACTGATGACAGCTAATCGTCTCCGTTTTTTCTTCGTAATCCAGTCAATTAAGTTCCCGTAACTTTCAATGATCCGAGACTTTTTATCTTTTCTTGTTCGTTTTAATGTTAAAAAGTTTTCTGATTTTCTATATCGAGCATATTCATATTTCGTTTCATTGAAAATCGGCTTAAGATTTAAATTCAATACGACTTAAGGAGTAGTTAACAGTTTAAGTTTCTGAACAAAAAAATAAAGATCACTTTGTCGTGATCTCCAATATGAAATGCTAATTGACTTATAAGTTGTTTTCTGTGAGTAAAATAGTAATAATTTCTTCCAGTTCTAAATGGATATGGTTTAATGATTCAATTTGATTTTCTTTCAAGTACTGTTCTGTTTTTAGTGGGTCATTAGAAATAAGTTCGTTCTGTCTCCTTTCAACTTCTCCAGGTACTTTACCGTTTGTAATCGGATGTTTTAGCCAATATTTTCGATACCGTTCGATTAACGCTTCTTTTTCATAATGACCGATCAACGTTCCATTTTTCAATACGACGATGTAATCTGCAAGTTTTTTAATGTCATCTGCTTGGTGGCTAGCAATAATAATTGATCGTTCATCTTTTTCCATCCACTCTATTAATAAATCAGTTAAAAGATTTTTCGAAGGGATATCCATAAAAGATGTCGGTTCATCTAAAATTAACAGTTTCGTATTTCGAGGTATCGTAAGTGCAAGTGTTAATTTTTGTTGTTCTCCTTGCGACAACTTCCCGAAACGTTTATGAAGTGGGATGTTGAACATGTCGACTAATTGAACGAACAACTTTTGATCCCAATTTGGATACCAATGTGCAATTAAGTTATTTAATTCATGCCCGGTAAAACCGTCGTAACCGATCACGGTTTGTGGTTGATAAGCGATTTCTTTTTTCCAATCTTCCGCTTCTTCGTGAACGTTTTGCCCAAACGCATTTATCGTTCCCGTGTCGTAGTTAACAAGATTCATCATCATTTTCAATAACGTACTTTTTCCCGAACCATTATCCCCTACTAGTGCAGTAATCGTACCTGATTCAATCGTCAAGTCGATCGGTCCAATTCGAAACTGATCAATATTCTTTTCGACATTGTTTATTTGTATAAAATGGTTCAACTTTTTTCTCCTCCTTCATATTCCGAAATGATCGATTTGAACATCTTTTCCATGTCCGCAAAAGTATAGTCATAGTTAATGGCGATTTCGACTGCTTCTTTAAAGGCATCATAAACAGCTGCTTCTTTCGTGGCATCTTTCAATTTACTATCTATCGTTGCAACGAAAGTACCTTTTCCTTGAATCGTTTCGATAAACCCGTCATTTTCCAAATTTTGATAAGCTCTTCTCGTCGTAATGATACTCACTCCTAAATCTTTTGATAAAACTCGGATGGAGGGAAGGCCTGCACCTGCACGTAAATGACCGCCAGCAATTAACGCTTTCAGTTGTTTTTCAATTTGGTGATAAATCGGTTCTCTCGACTCTTTTGACAACTGGATCGGCAATTTCATTTCCCATTCCCTCCTTTACATGTAATTTAGCTTTTTTGATTTTTTGATCATATATCGTTCCCAAAATTTCCAACTAATCATCGCGATGATAATGAATATGGCGATCGCTAGAAGAGCCCAATGTTTGGCAACGTAAATCGTCCAAGCGACGATACCGTAACCGATAAAGTGATGGAATAAACCGATAAACACATTTAAGAGTAGCCAAGCTCCGACAAAATACAACGCTGCTTTTTTTGCGGTCACTTTATCTCCCGGATCACTTGCAGGAAGCATCATCCCTAACGTAAATATGATGAAAAACCAAATGACAGAAAACGAGATGAAAGTCGGTAGATCCATTACGTCTTTTACACCCGGAATAAATAAATACATCAAAGGAAAAATAGTGATCACTAGCGGCACGATATAGACAAAAGTGATGAGCAATCTACTTTTCGCAAGTACCTTTTTCGGAATCGGCAATTGATTCATCATGATAAAAGATGGGGATGCATACAATCCATCACTATATTTTTGGTATTGGTAATGTTTCGGGCGAAATAAAAATGGCGCCAAACTAAAAACGATCAGGAAGTAAATGTCGAAACCATAATAATTTTTTTCCATATAACTTGAAAAACCAGATAAAAAGATCAAACTGAAAAAAGTGATTACAAACCAACTTAATAAAATATTGACAAGAGAAGTTTTCAATTCAAATTTTGCTAAAAAGATTGCTTGTTTCCATTCGTTCATCATTATAAACACCTCACTGTTATACTGTATATATCTTTATACACAGTATATGACCTTTCAGATGATTTGTCAACACTGTTTTAAAATTTCATCTATTTGTCCAACCTAATTGATAAATAAATGAATAAAATGGAGGAACACAATGAAGAAATATTTAGCGTTAATTAGTATGATCATAATTTTTATGATGCTTGTTGCTTGCCAAAATGACCGTGACGAAATGGAACCTGAGTTAAATGCATTGGAAGAAGAAAATAAAACGGTAGAAGTAAATAAAGAAACAAATGATACGGAGTTAACGATTAATTTGATAGACCGCGAAGGGATCGATATCGGTACAGCACGATTAACAGAAGAAGCTGATGGCGTACAAATTCATTTAACAGCCCATCAACTACCGGAAGGATTGCACGGTTTTCATATTCATGAAAAAGGATTGTGTGAAACGCCTAATTTCGAGTCTGCTGGTGGACATTTTAATCCTGACGGGAAAAACCACGGCTTCGATGATCTAGAAGGGCCACATGCAGGCGATATGGAAAATATCGAAGTATTAGCGGATGGAACGGTCGATGTAAAAGTGCTAAATGACCGTGTGACGTTAAAAAAGGGAGAAGCAAATTCAATATTTCATGATGAGGGTACGACATTGATAATTCATAAGGATCCTGATGATTATGTGTCACAACCTGCCGGAAATGCTGGAGTTCGAATCGCTTGTGGTGTGATTCAACCGGCAAAGCATCGCAAATGATATGTGTTGAAGCGACAAAAAACTTTCGTTCTACCCTGACGAATTCTAATCTTTTTCTTTCAATATTTGTTCATGTATAATATATGAAAGAAAGGAAGATCGATTTATGGATTCGATTAGGGTAGAAAATAAAAAATTAGATAAAATTTTTACGAGAGATTTCGCATTTATTTTACTTGCGAACTTTTTTATTTTTTTAGGATTTCAAATGACGTTACCGACGATACCGTTATTCGTTCATGAACTCGACGGAAGTGACCGATTAGTCGGTATCATCGTCGGAATCTTTACATTTTCCGCATTATTGTTTCGTCCGTATGCAGGTCATGCGCTAGAGACGAAAGGAAGAGGTTTCGTTTATTTAAGCGGATTAGCTTTATTCATTCTGTCGGTCGGCTCCTTCGGATTTGTAACAAGTATCGTAATTCTTATTTTGTTCCGGATTATTCAAGGAATCGGCTGGGGCTTTTCTACAACTGCATCTGGGACGATCGCAACAGACTTAATTCCTCCGAGTCGACGCGGGGAAGGAATGGGTTATTACGGATTATCTGGTAATATCGCATTAGCGATCGGTCCCGGTCTTGGTCTCACATTAGTTAATATCGTGTCTTTTCCAACTTTGTTTATCATTTGTGCAATGCTCGGTCTCTTCGCGTTTCTCATTTCTTTAAATATACGTTATAAAAAAATTGATAAATCTCCAGATAAAACACGTGCTGCACGATTTGATATGATTGAGAAAACAGCGATCAATCCATCGATTTTATTATTTTTTATTACGTTGACATTCGGAGGGATTGCAACATTCTTACCAATTTACGCACTCGAAAAAGATGTCGCAGGAATTCAACTTTATTTCGTCGTTTACGCGTTATTTTTGATGATATCGCGAGTCTTCGCTGGTAGAATATATGATTTGAAAGGTGATTTGTACGTCATTCCACCAGGTACGGTACTCATTATCACTGCTATGTTATTATTATCATGGCTACCTAATACAGCTGTTTTAATCATCGCAGCAGCTCTTTACGGTTTCGGTTTTGGAACCGTACAACCTGCCTTACAAGCTTGGGCAGTGGAAAAAGCTCCGGAAAATCGGAAAGGAATGGCGAATGCGACGTTTTTTTCTTTTTTCGATTTAGGAATCGGAGTCGGCGCAATTTTATTCGGACAAATTGCGTATCTATTCAACTATGGACTAATCTATATTATTTCCGCTTGTTCTGTTACGATTACTCTACTGTATTATCTGTTTTTAGTCATTACGAAACGTAGAGAATTAAAAATATAAAAGAAAGTTAGGTATGTATCGTGAAAACTATCAGTCGTCATCAAGTTGAACGTCTATTTCCACGAGACGTATATGAACGTGGTTTAAAATATTATCATGAAAAAAGAGTACATGGAATAAGTTATAATGCTCAAAAACAAGAATGGTTTGCGGAAGTACACGGTTCAGAATCGTATTATGTAGATATAGGACTGAACGAGTTGCAAAACGGAACGATTAAAGCGTATTGTGAATGCCCTGCTTTTGATACGTATCGAACTTGTAAACATCTCGTTGCAGTTTTATTAAAAATTGCAGATCAACATGAAAATCACGACGATCATCATTTGACTGCTTCATTTATCGATAGTATCTTATCGATTCCACAAACGACCGGTGCAGAAACTGTGATCGAAAAAATGCCGATGAAAGTTGAATATTTCTTATATTTAGATAGAAAGAAAATATCGTTACAATTGAAAACAGGGATCGATCATTGTTATGTCATCCATCATATTCGTGACTTTTTACAACATGTTTTGCTAGAAGAAAAATATCCGTTTACGAAAAAATTTACATTTCATCCTAATGAGCATTATTTTTTACAGCAAGATATCGAATTGTTTAAAGAACTGTATGCTTATATACAGACTGGAGACTTATTTACCGACAAAAGTTACGTTATAAGCAATGCTTATGACCGACGTAATTTATTGATTCCGCCGTTAAATTTTTCAAGGTTACTGGAAAAATTAAGTGAGCGGAATACAGTAGTCTTATGTGAAGAAGAACAATTTTCAGAAATTCATATCATCCATGATGAATTGCCTTTTTCTTTTTCCGTCATAGAGAAGAATAACCGTCCTTTCATAAAAATAGAAAATGTAAAGCATGCGAAAGTTTATTTAGACTATCAATGTGTGTTTCAACAAGGTACGTTTTATTTTCTTTCCGAGAAGCAACTAGAAATCGCCAAACAGATAAGACGGACCGGAATAAGAGATTTACAATTGCCGCTTGAATCTGAAATGGTAAATACATTTTTCTCTGAAGCTTTACCGATTTTAAGCCACGTGACAGATGTCGAAATTGATCAAAAGATACAACAAAATATCGTGGAATATCCATTAAAAGCAGAATTGTATTTAGATCAAAAAGATGACAATCTAGTCGGAAAACTACTTTACCGTTATGGAAATTATTCGCTGAATCCTTTTTCACAACGTAACACAGACAAAATTATCGTAAGAGATGTTGAAAAAGAACAGAAAATAATGCGTATCATCGAACAATCGGATTTTCACTATAACGGGAAAGAATTGTATTTTAAGATGACAGAGGACGAAGTGTTATATGATTTTTTATATAAAAAATTACCCCTATTAGAAGAATACGTAGACCTTTTTTTAACAGATTCGATTCAGAAAATGATCTTTACAGAAATTCCAACATTTCATACGAACGTAAGCGTTGACGAAAGTACAAATTTGTTAGAAGTCGGTTTTGATATGACTGGTGTCGACGAAACAGAAATCGCATCCATATTACAGGCAGTCGTTGAAAAGAAAAGGTACTATCGGCTCGATAGCGGTAAAATTTTGTCATTACAAACGAATGAATATGAACGGATTAGAAATTTACTCAAAGATTTACGAGTGAGTCAATCTGAAATAAAAACGAATAAATTAACGTTGCCTGCTTACCGAGGTTTACAATTCGATGAGTGGGAAGATGAAAAAACGACGTATCATGCTTCTTTTAAACGATTAATCGATCGATTAAAACGGCCGGAAAAACAAATATACCCACTCCCAAGCGAATTACGCACGACGTTAAGAAAATACCAAGAAACGGGTTATCAATGGTTGAAGTCTTTAAGTGTTTATCAACTTGGAGGAATATTAGCAGATGACATGGGTTTAGGAAAAACAGTGCAAACGATCGCTTATCTATTATCAGAACGAAGTGACAAACCGCACCTCGTCGTCGTTCCCGCATCTGTCGTATATAACTGGCGAAACGAATGCCGAAAATTTGCACCAAGTTTAAAAGTACAAATTTTAGTAGGTTTGCGTGAGGAACGAGAACTACTTATGGAAGAAGGGAAATTTGCTGACGTTTGGATTACGACGTATGGCATCGTAAGACAAGATATCGATTTATATAAAGAAATTTCCTTTCAATACACTCATTTTAGATGAAGCACAACATATTAAAAACTACTTTACGAAAACGTCGAAAGCGATCCGCGAAATTCAAGCAGACAAAAGATTCGCTCTTAGTGGTACTCCGATCGAAAATTCGCTCGATGAGTTATGGGCAATTTTCCAAGTCGATTTTACCTGGATTTTTCCCAACACTGAAACAATTTAGAAAGATGGATCGTGAAGAAAATTGCATCTTTAACGCGACCATTTATTTTACGACGGTTAAAAGAAGATGTACTTAACTGAATTACCGGAAAAAATTGAGTCTGTTCATGTATCCGAATTGACGAAAGAACAAAAAGAACTGTATCTCGGCTATTTACAACAGTTACGGTCAGAAACATCCCATTCGATTGCTAATAACCGATTTCCAACAAAAACGGATGAAAATTTTAGCTGGTCTCACACGATTACGACAAATTTGTTGTCACCCATCTCTATTTATCGAAAACTATGATGGGCGTTCAGGAAAATTGGATGAATTGATCGAGATGGTACAAACATTTATTGCAAATGGTAAAAGAATGTTGATTTTTTCACAGTTTACATCGATGCATGAATTCATTATAGAAGAACTTGATCAATTGGCAATCGACTATTTTTATTTACATGGCAAACGCCAGCAAAAGAACGTGTGCAAATGAGTGAAGCATTTAATCGATGGGGAAAATAGTGTATTCTTAATTTCATTACGAGCAGGTGGAACAGGGCTTAATTTAACAGGAGCCGATACTGTTATTTTGTTTGATTTATGGTGGAATCCAGCAGTCGAAGATCAAGCTGCAAGTAGAGCGCATCGATTTGGACAAAAAAACGTCGTCCAAGTAATTCGTTTTATTACAGATGGAACGATTGAAGAAAAAATTTATGAATTACAACAGAAAAAACGTGAATTGATCGACCAAGTCATTCAACCTGGTGAAACGATGTTATCTAGCTTATCAGAAGAAGATATTAAAGAATTGTTAAATATTTAAAGGGGCCTTTTTGGGTTCTTTTTTCTTTTCGATAAAAATATCAAAATTATGTCGGGTCATTTTCTCAACAGAAAGTTCTCAAAATTGCCACAAATCATTGTGTTCCAAGGTAAAATATATTACAATATTATTACAATTTTAAAAGGGGCGATGCAACATGAAAACTGTTACTGTAGGTTTTACGAAACTAGTTTTGTCGTATCTCACAGTAGCTTTTGTCTTAATGTTTATGCCCGTATTTTTAATTACACATGATTTCAGTGCATTTGATAGCATCATCAACTATTTGTTCAATAATGAAAACGCCTACGATTAATTCGAGATTATACGAAAGACTTCCTTTAGTCACGACACTTAAGGCGGTCTTTTTTTGTGCCTTTTTACATATATGAATTCAATCAAATTCATAGAAGTTTTTAAAGAAAAGTATATTGCTAACAAAACGGATGATGATACGTTAAAATAGAATAGTAGGAGTAGATATATGTGTCAAAACAAATGGATTTTACGGAAGGTAATATTTTTAAACAGTTAATCATTTTTTCCGGTCCGATCATATTAGCTAACTTTTTACAAACGTCTTTCCAATTAGTAGATAGTCTATGGATCGGGAATTTACTCGGCGCAAATGCGTTAGGGGCAGTGGCGGTATCGAGTGCAATTATTTTTACGATGTTATCATTTGTCATCGGTTTAAACAACGCAACATTAACAATTTTATCGCAACAAATCGGTCAAAATAACAAACAAGGTTTAAAAAGTTATTTAAACGCTTTCGTCGTCGTTCTTTCGATTTTAGCACTCATATTTACTGTCGTAGGTTATGTTTTTTCCGAACAAATGTTAAAATTGTTAGGGACACCATCTGAACAATTGCCACTAGCAAATAGTTATTTACAAATTACTTTTATCGGGATTTTATTTTTGTTCGGGTACAATTTTATAAGTACTGTTTTAAGAGCAATAGGTGATAGTAAAAGCCCATTACGTTTCGTTTTAATTGCAGTATTGTTAAACGTCGTGTTAGATCCATTATTTATTTCTGGATTCAATTTAGGTATTAAAGGTGCAGCACTTGCAACGATCGTATCACAAGGGTTAGCGTTTGTTTACGGGATGTACTACATATTACGGAACAATTTAGTACCGTTTCAAATTCCGTATTTACCGAAGTTATCAGAAGTGAAATTAATCTTACATTTAGGTATTCCTGCAGGTTTACAAATGTCTGTCATATCAGCAGGGTCAGCAGCGATTATGAGTGTTGTGACGACGTTTGGTAGTGCAGTAGTCGGTGGATTTGGTGCCGCGCAACGAATCGATAGTATCATCATGTTGCCTGCCCATGCTTTAGGAACGGCGGTAAATAGTATGGCTGGACAAAATATCGGAAGCCAAAATTGGAAAAGAGTTCACCAAATTGCTAAGTACGGTTTAATTTACAATTTAACAATTATGTCTTTGATTGGGGTATTCGTCTTTTTCTTTGCGGAATATTTAGTAATGATGTTTATCCGCGAAGAAGCGTCCGTCGAATTTGCGACGACTTATTTAAAAATTATGGCCTTCTGTTTTCCATTTTTAGGAGTTAACTTTATTTTAAATGGAGTCGTTAGAGCATCAGGTGCAATGTACCAAGTGTTAGTGTTAAATATTATCTCTTTTTGGGTATTGCGTTATCCACTGACATTCTTATTTTCAACTTGGTTAGGTGACATCGGGATTGCCGTCGGCCACGGCGTTAGCTTCTTTATCAGTAGTTTACTAGCAGCTGGATATTATAAATTCGGTAAATGGAAAGAAAAAGAGTTATTTCAAACACGATCACGTTCATAAATCGGGGGCAATACGATGAAACAGCACATGAAAATATTAATCCGGATTCTTGCCCTCACTGTTTTTCTTTCGGCATTGTTCGTTGCGATTTCGCTCTATGTAAATAAAGATGATTTAAAAAAGCAACATCTCGTAAAGTATGTATTTACGAAAAAAGTCGAACAGTACCGACCGCTCGTGACGAAATATGCGAAACAGTATGAGGTAGAAGAACATGTCGATATCATCTTAGCGATGATGATGCAAGAATCAGGAGGACGTGGAAATGATCCGATGCAGTCGTCTGAAAGCTTATGTGGGAAAAAAGGCTGTATTACCGATCCTGAACAATCGATAGAACAAGGAGTTTATTATTTTTCACGAACGTTAGAAGCAGCAGACGGCAATGTTGAACTAGCTGTCCAGTCGTACAATTTCGGAATCGGTTTTATCGATTATGTACAAAGTAAACAAATTCCGTATAATCAACAACTCGCGATCGAATTTTCGCAAGAAATGTACGATAAAGCAGAAGATAAGTCGATATATACATGTTTACGCGAAGAAGCGAAACAATATAATGCATGTTACGGTGATATTTATTATGCTAGTGACGTATTAGAATATAAACATCAATTTGCAAGTAAAAATTAATTGAATGTTTCAAGTCGATGAAGTTTATACTGTTTTAAAATGTTGAAAATATTGTATGATGAATATTAACTAATAAAAAAGAAAGGAAGATGTCAGATGAAAGAAGTTTTTACAGATAAAGCACCGGCAGCGATCGGACCGTATTCTCAAGCTGTCATAGCAGGTGATTATTTGTTTGCTTCAGGTGCAATACCGATTAACCCGGAAACAGGTAAAATCGTGGAAGGAATTGAGAAACAAACGATTCAAGTGATGGAAAATTTACGTACGATTTTACTTGAAGCAAATTTAACATTTTCGCAAGTAGTCAAGTTTACGATTTATTTGAAAAATATGGAAGATTTCCAAAAGGTAAATGAAATTTACGGACGTTATTTGAAAAAACCTTACCCTGCAAGAGCGACTGTTGAAGTTAGCCGCCTTCCTAAAGATGTGTTAGTTGAAATGGATTTAATCGCATATTTAAAGTAAGGATGTTGATGAATGGAACCATTTATGTATTACAATCCAACTAAACTATTATTCGGAAAAGGACATTTGCAAAAACTGCCGAAAGAAATTAAACAATTTGGTCAAAAAGTTCTTCTCGTGTACGGAGGCGGCAGTATTAAACGGATCGGTCTATACGATGAAATGATGCAGTTGCTGAAAGATGCTAACATCGAAGTCGTTGAACTTGCTGGTGTCGAGCCGAAATCCGCGCATTAGTACAGTTCGAAAAGGTGCGTCAATTTGCAAAGAAGAAAATGTCGACTTTATTTTAGCAGTCGGCGGCGGAAGTGTGATCGATTGTGCAAAAGCGATTACGGTAGGTGCGAAGGCAGATGTGGACGTATGGGATATCATTTGTCGGAAAGTTCGGGCGACAGACGGCCTTCCGTACGGTTCGATCGTAACGGTCGCAGGAACAGGCGCAGAGATGAGTTTAATTTCTGTCATTACGAATTGGGAAACGAACGATAAACGTGCTTGGGTATCATCGTTTTCTCGTGCTAAATTTACGATCGTCGATCCTACGTATATGACATCTGTTCCGAGAGAACAAACTGTTTATGGAATCGTCGATACGATGTCGCACATATTAGAACATTATTTTCACCGAACGGATAACACGCAAATTCAAGATGAGTTTTTAGAAAGCGTTTTACGCAATGTCATCGAAGTAACTCCAAAACTTTTAAACGATTTAACGAATTATAAATACCGTGAAACGATCGCTTTTGCAAGTACGATCGCGTTAAGTGATCAGTTGAACATGGGATTTATCGGCGATTGGGGTACACATCATATCGATCACGCTTTATCGGCTTTATACGATATTCCTCACGGTGGGGGAATGGCGATCTTATTCCCAAATTGGATGCGCCACGTATTAGATGAGGAAAATGTCGCACGTTTTAAACGGTTAGCGATCAATGTCTTTCATGTCAATCCAGAGGGGAAATCTGATTTATCTATCGCGCACGAAGGGATCGATAAACTCGCAAGTACGTGGCAATCTTGGGGAGCGTCGACGAAGCTTAGCGATTATGAAATTCCTGAAGAATCGTTGCCGCTTATCGCCAAAAAGACGTTGGAGACCGAACCGAATTGCGGCTATTTTAAACGGTTAACTGAAGAAGATGTACTTGAAATTTTACGGAAAAGTTTATAAACTTAAATTAAAGAATTAGCAGTTTATTTACATATAAATTGCTAATTCTTTCTTAATTTGTTCACGAATTTTTTCTAAACATTGTTCAGGTGTTTTACCGTGAACGAGCTTACCGTTAACGAGTGCGTAAGGGCTATTCGCACATAATCCACAATAGTTCAAACAACTATAAAAAACGACAGCTACTTCTGGAAACTCTTTTTCGATGATTTCTTCTATATCGATTGCTGTAATGGCATTCGAACTACAAATATCTACGACGACAATCCCCATTATGCATCACAAACTTTCATAAATAGTGTATATTAAATATGGCATAATCATTTTTGCTTTTCAATTGAATTGCTTCATTGAATACTTCATGAATTTAACAATCTTTTTATTGTATTTTGCAAATTTTAAGCATAGAATATGAATAAGTTTAGAAAAGGGGCTTGAAATATGAAAAATATGAAGAAACTCGTAGTTTTATTTACAGTCATTTTTGGACTTGCTTTTAGTGCGACTTTTGCTGTTCATACGCCAGATAAAGTACAAGCTGTAAGCGAAATGTTGGAAGATCCTATCGTCGTATACGGTGGGAATTTAAGCGACAGTCAAAAAGAAGAAGTGAAAAGATTATTAGAAGTCAATAGCGACGAAATGACCGAAATGGAAGTAACTGGGGAAGATATCGCGTATTATATAGATGGCGACCCGAATTCAAATATGTATTCTTCTGTGAAAATTATACAAAAGGAAGAAGGTCATGGAATCGTCGTAAATATTATTACAGCGGATAACATTACGAAAGTGACGAGTGAAATGTATAGCAACGCTTTACTAACTGCAGGAGTGGAAAATGCGTTAGTAGAAGTTGCTTCACCTATTCCAGTGACAGGTCATTCCGCTTTAACAGGTATTTATAAAGCGTACGATGAAGGTGGCGCAGAACTAAATGAAGACCGAATGGAAGTGGCGAATGAAGAATTATCCCTTTCTACAGAACTAGCAGATAAAGGGATCAGTGAAGAAAAAGTTGCCGAACTAATGACAGAGATTAAAAAAGCGATTGCTGAACAAAATCCAGCAACGAAAGAAGATATTGAGCAAATTGTCTCAGAACAATTAGACAAGTTAGAAATTAGTTTAAGTGAAGAAGATCGTCAATTGTTAATCGACCTTTTTGAAAAAATGAGAAACTTAGATATCGATTTCGATAAAGTGAGATCACAATTAGAAGACTTGACGAATACAATAAGAGACCGATTAGGAGAATTAGATATCGATGAAGGTTTCTGGGATAAAGTGATGAACTTTCTGAAAAATTTATTTGATTCCATCGCCTCGTTCTTTCAAGGTGATGATGAGTAGAGGTGTTTAAAATTTAGGGGTTGTCATATTAATCGAAGATTTAGGGCGATTTTATATGACAACCCTTCTTTTCTTTTTTTACATAAAACTTTTTTTAAAAGCAGGTGTTACAGTGAACGAACAAAACATGTCACAGAAATGGCCGATTTTTTTATTAACAGTTGCCGTTTTTATGGCTGGTTTAGATAACGGAATTATTAGTGCGGCGTTAACGACGATATATCATTCATTTCATGTTTCACCAACGTGGGGAGCATGGTCGGTCACTATTTATACGCTCGGAGTAGCTACAGCCGTACCGATTATCGGCAAACTATCTGACAATTACGGAAGAAAAAAATTATTTTTAATCGAAATCGTACTTTTTGGAATCGGTTCTTTGTTAGTTGCAATGAGTCCGAATTTCATCTTTTTACTAGTCGCTCGTTTCATTCAAGCGATTGGTGGTGGAGGGCTGTTTATCATTGCAACTTCCTACGTACTCGCCACTTTGCCGAAAAAACAGCGAGGAAAAGTTCTCGGTTTAATCGGTGGAATGCACGGCTTATCAGCTGTCGTAGGTCCGAATATCGGAGCAGTTATTTTACATATTACTGGAGCTTGGCAATGGTTATTTCTCATTAATATTCCGATCGCAATTTTTATTTTTTTCGCTGCAATTTCCAACATGAAAGAAACGAAACAACCGACGAATCACCCGTTAGATTTAAAAGGAGCCATTTATTTAACATTAGCGATTATTGCAGTCATGTATGCAATTACGAATATCGATCGCTTCCATATTAGCAGTATGTTACAAGTTTCTGTATTTCCATATTTGTTAGCAGGTATTCTTTTAATCATTTTCTTTTTTCAACACGAAAAGAAACTCGAACAAGCTGGCGGAGATCCGATTATCGCCTACTCGATATTACAAAACCGTAAATTTCAACTTACTTTATTACTCGGCTTTTTAGCAGGTGGATTTTTAGCGACGATTATTTTTATTCCTTCTTATGTACAACAAGTGTTGCAAGTGCCAGCTGAAAGTGCTGGGTTTTGGTTGACGCCGTTAGCGTTAGCAGCTGGAGTTGGCTCGGGATTAGGCGGTTATTTAACAGATAAAATCGGTTCGTTACGGACGATTATGATCGCCGGAATGATCGGTTTCACCGGGTTCTTTATGTTTTACAACGTCGTGCAAAACTTTCCAACTTTTTTAATTGCAAGTTCTTTAGCAGGGATCGGGCTCGGATTTTTAATCGGAGCACCGTTAAATGTATTAGCTGGAGAAAGTACAAAAAAAAACCAATACGGAACGTCTATCGGCACATTATCATTATCTAGACAGATCGGCATGACGATTTTTCCGACGATATTCGGCAGTTTCATTACGACAGGTGTCATAAAAATTGAGCCGACGTTCCAAGCAGTATTCGGGGAGAAAGTGATTTCTTTCGATGGAGTTGAAGATGGGGAAGGTTACGGGCAAATTATCGCTGAAATTGAAAAAATAGAGGATCCTTATTTACAAAACCAACTGTTAGAAATTACAGCAAACGTCATGAATTCTGGATTTCAGCAAATGTTTATGTTAGCGATGGGGATATCTGTTATCGTACTATTGATCACAATTTTTATCCAAATAAAAAATAAAAACATTGCTCCTTAATAAGTTGTAAACACAACATGTCGATAAAGTTGATATAATTGGTAAGAGGAGTAGTGAAGGGGGTTGGACGATGAAACATAACAACTTTCGTCTGCTACAATTACGGAAAATATTATTTGAAGAAACGGATGAAAATCATGAACTAGATATTTATGAGCTGAGAGAAAAATTGATGCAAGCCTTAGATTTGAAAAATTTAGATATCCGGACGATCAAAAGTGATTTAGATTCGTTACAACAAATGGACTTTGAAATTATTCAAAACCGTACGGAAATTCGGAAAAATTTATTATAGTCATCAAGATAAAGTATTCGAAACGTATCAAATCCGTTTACTAGTAGATGCGATTCTTATCTGCACGGTTTATTACGACGGATGAAAAGTCAGTTCTGATCGATAAATTAAAACAATTAACGAGTAAACATATTCAAAAAACGTTACCTGGACCTGTATTATTTAGTCAATCGATCAATCAAGATTATAATTTAATCAAATATAATATTGATAAAATTCATCATGCCATCTGCGGAAAACCGTGTAGTCAGTTACAAATATGGCGATTTTAATGTACATAAAGAATTTCGATTACCGGAGAAACGGAGAAGATATTATGTCGCACCGTATGCATTAATTTGGCAAAATGATCTATATTATTTAATTGGTAAATTTCTAGAAACAGATGAAATTAGGCATTATCGACTTGACCGAATGAGCGACATGGAAATTACCGATCAAACGTTTAAAAAAGATAAAAACTTTCAATTACAACCATATGTCGATCAATTTATTCCATATGTTTAGCGGGGAAAAATATCCGGATTAAAATACGGTTTGAAAATGATTTAATTAATGCGATTTTTGATCGCTTCGGAATGGATGTTGATGTGAAAGCAGATGGAGAAGATCATTTTATTTTATCGACGAATGCAAAATTTTCGGAAGGATTAATTAGTTGGATTATTACAATGGGGGCACCGTGCAAAAGTGATTTCACCAGAGCAGATTAGTCGTTCGAATTAAAGAAGAAGTCGAAAAATATGACAGAGCATAATGTATCAAATAAAAGTTGAATGGATATTCTTCCTTCATCTTATTCGTATTCATTGTAGATACATCGATTCCTAATGTTTCATAAGGGACATCGATTTTAAAAGCGATATTATTTCCTTCCAAATCAAATTGTTCAACACTTATTTTAAAATTACTTCTAATTTCCATTTCGGTTACTTTCACATAAATTTCTTCCTCTCGTGGATTGATGATCACCCATTGCGGGACAGGTAAATATTTAGCGACATATTCCATTATTTTTTTATTCGGCAGTTGCAATTGTCCGACTGAAATCGACTTTTGTTTCAACACTAAATCCCCATTATCTTGGACGATTGGTTCAAGATGGATAAGTAAAGGAACAGTAGATGAAAATAGCGGAAGTTCCCCTAAAAGCTGGACATCTTCATCTAAATGGATCGTGTAATGATGATTCGTCCCTGCTAATAATTTATCTAAATAAGCATTCACTAAGTTGTTTAAATTTTGTTTCGTCGTCCGTACAACGAACTGTGAGCTGTTTTCCAATTTATATTGTTCTCCTGCTTGTTCGATTTCTGTTTTCGGAATAGGTGAGTATAAATAAATTGCTAGAAAAATGAAGAGAATGCATATTTAACGTAAGTAATATAATAAATCGCCTTTTCCAAATATGATGATTATTCACTGGCTGAATCCATTTCGACATGATTTTCACCTTCATTCATCAACATATTGTAAAACACGCTCAGCGATCAGTCTATAACCTAAGTGATTCGGGTGAAAATGATCATCTGCAAAGTAATTGACCGAAGCATCATCGAATAAATCTTTAATTGGAATAAAATGTACATGCTCATACTGTTTGGTGACTCGGAGTCCAACGTCATTCCAACTATTTACAATATGATCTAATTCTTCTAATGTACGAGAAATATTGGTGAAATGGATTATAAAACCCGATTAAAAAAATATCAGCTTCCCCGTTTATATTTTTTAATTGGGAAAAAATTTTATGTAGTC
The DNA here is from genome assembly GCA_963766835.1 of uncultured Bacilli bacterium. Taxonomy (GTDB): domain Bacteria; phylum Bacillota; class Bacilli; order Bacillales; family Amphibacillaceae; genus Pseudogracilibacillus. Next base: position 96,094 of record CAVYBX010000004.1, on the reverse strand, counting down.
GGTTGTTCATAATGGATTTGTTCCTGCTCAAATTTCTCCAACGTTAATTTTGTGAAATTTTCTTTAAATACTTGCATAATATCGTTTGCACCAATTGTAATTAGTATGATATCGGCATTTTTCGAGCACTTGAACAACTTCTTCTTCTTTCAATCTATTGATTAAATGCGTACTTCGACTTCCTCTTTTTGCAAAATTTTGAATTTCTACGACGTATTTATCATGATTCAAGTTATGTTCTAATATGCCAACATAACCACCTTTATTTGTTTCATCACCGACACCTTCTGTTAATGAATCGCCAAGTGTTACAATTTGTAAATCTCGAGTAAAGAAAAAGTTAGTCGCTCTTTTCAATTTTATCTTGTAAAAAATCACGGACAGGATCTTCCTGAAGTAACTTCTTGCTTCTGTTTTATTTTCTTTTCCTTCATTTAGTTCATCGACGATCTTGTTCTTTCTGTTCTGATTTTCAATCGTCTTCAGTTTGTCGTTCAATAGAAAAACTATAATAAATGATAAAAATTCCAGCTAATAATGAAAAGTAAAAATGTAATTTTTTTAACGGATGTCTTTTAATATGAATCACACCTACTTCATCAGTAATATATTTATATTATAAAGCAATACACCTTTATGTATAAGTAGTATTTTACTTTTCTTTGAAAAATTAATCAATAAATCGTTAACTTATTGTATGGAAAAAAGCCCCGTTCTATCAATTCAGTAGAACGGGGAAAAGGATGTATATTTAAAAAATAATAAGGAAAGGTAAAATGAGTTAAAATTATTATTGATTCGCTCTTACACGATTCGCTTCTTTAACGATGTTTTTATTCGAAATAATTGTAATTTCGTCAATCGTCGTTGCAATTTCCTTTGCTGACCAAATAATTTTTACTCCTAATTGTTTAAAATCGTTAATCGTTTCTTCGGTTAAATCTTTATCTGTTAAAATTACATCGATCACTTCATCAGAACGATCGTCTAAATCGATCACTTGATAACCTCTTGTCGCTAATGAATTAGCTTTTTCACGTAATTTTTCTTCTCCTAATAACAGCAATTGTTTTTTGTCTTAATCCTTCAGAACGATCAAAAGGAGAACTGAATAACCAATTAATTACATCTTCTTCTGTCGTTTCAACTACTTTCCACCTGTCGCTTTTGCAATTGCATCATCTAATGTTTTAATAATATCATCGATATCTTCAATTCCTACCGATAAGCGAACGAGTTCTTCGGATACGCCACTTTTCTTTAAGTCATCTGGACTTAATTGCTGGTGTGTTGTGGATGCTGGGTGAATAATTAAAGATTTTGCGTCGCCGACGTTTGCGACGTGAGACCATAATTCGATTTCATCGATTAACTTTTTACCTGCTTCAATACCGCCTTTAATTCCGAATGTAATAACAGAACCATAACCTTATGAGAAATATTTTTTCGCTAAGTTCATGTGACGGATGATCTTTTAAACCTGGGAAGTTCACCCATTCCACACCAGGATGGTTTTGTAAATACTCTGCAACCTTAATTGCATTTTCATTATGACGTTTGATGCGTACATGTAATGTTTCAAGTCCTTGTAATAGTAAAAATGCGTTATGTGGGCTAATGGACGCCCCCGTATCACGTAAGAATTGTACGCGGAGACGAAGTGCGTATGCGACAGGTCCTAAGTCTGCAAATCGAATTCCTCCATAGCTTTCATCCGGCTCAATAAATCCAGGGAACTTTTCATTATTCCAGTTGAAACTTCCACCATCAACGACTACTCCACCGATCGAAGTACCGTGTCCACCGATCCATTTTGTCGCAGAATGAACGACGATATCTGCACCCCATTGAATTGGTTTTGCAAATTTTGGAGCGAAATGTATTATCAATAATTAACGGAATCCCGTGTTCATGGGCAATATCTGCAACTGTTTCGATATCAAATACGTATAAGCTTGGATTCGTAATCGTTTCACCGAAAATTGCTTTGTTTTATCGGTAATTGCAGCTCTAATTGCATCAGGATCTGTTCCGTCGACAATTTTTACGTTGATTCCGAAACGAGGTAACGTATGGACGAATAAATTGTATGTTCCACCATAGAGGTTGCTATCGGCAACAATTTCATCGCCTGCGCTTGCGACGTTTAAAATTGCATACGTGATCGCCGCCATTCCTGAGGCCGTAGCAACAGCCGCTGACCCATCTTCTAGTTGGGCAACTCTCTGTTCAAATGCATCTGTCGTCGGATTCATTATTCTCGTATAAATATTTCCTGTTTCAGTTAAGCCGAACAGATTGCGCGCATGGTCCGTATCACGGAAAACATAGGAAGTCGTTTGATAAATTGGTACTGCACGAGCCCCAGTTGTTGGATCAGGTTGTTGTCCACCGTGTAATAAAATCGTGTCTTCTTTTGGAAATTCAAAATTAGTCATCAATAAAATCCTCCTTAAGTTTAGAGATAATATCTCTATCTGAGCAAAGCACATAATGCTTTCTTATAGAGAAGGATTTAAAAAACCCTCTTCTAGAAAGATAGAAGAGGGTATCATACAGGTATCAAAAAAGAAACCGTTCCTCCTCTTATCTTCCAGACAAATGTCTGTAGGATTTGGCACCGTAGAAAGCATGCATACATGCTTTAGGTTGCTGGGCTTCATTGGGCCTAGTCCCTCCGCCACTCTTGATAAGAGATATGTTCTTATTAAATTAGTTTCTATTATACTAAGTTGTAAATAAAAGTCAACTAAATTACTAGGAAATAATGAATTTTTATTTAAGATTAAAAAACAGTTAAGAAAAAGTTTTTAATGTCGTTTCGTCATTCGACTAATTTCCTTATGTGTATGATGTTCGATTTTATTTTCTTCTTTGTATGACTTTCTATTTTGTTTTAAAGATGAAGCCATAAAAAGAATGAGTGAAATCCATATGAGTGTGAACGTAATGAGATGAGCCGTCGTAAAATCTTCACCGTAAAGGAATACGCCGAGAAACAACATGATCGTCGGTGCGATATATTGTAAAAAACCTGCCATCGATAACGGTAAATGAAGGACGGCGATTCCAAATAACAATAACGGAACTGCTGTAGCAACACCGGATAAGATAAGTAAAATAATAGTCGAAGCCGATTCGCCAGCAAATCCTAAGTCGATACCGGTCGTAAAAATTAAAAAGATTAGCGTAATCGGTGTAATAATTAACGTTTCTAACGTTAAACTAAACGTAGCGTTTAAATTGACTAATTTTTTGACTAATCCGTAAATCGCGAACGTCGCAGCGAGTGCGATGGATACCCAAGGAAAAACGCCGTAACTAAATGTTAAATAGGTGACCCCTATTCCAGCGAGGATAAATGAGGTAATTTGCGCTTTCGATAACTTTTCTTTTAGTACGAACACTCCTAATAAGACGCTCATTAACGGATTAATGTAATAACCTAAACTAGATTCAATGACGTGGTCATGATGTACAGCCCAAATAAAAATTAACCAGTTTGAGCTAATAATAATCGATGCAGCTGTAAGAGCGAACATCGTTTTTTTACGTTGCAAAATATATTTGCACTGTTTGATAAACTCTTTCGTTTTTTTCGTTACGAAAATAAAAAAGACCATAAAAATAAACGACCAAATGATTCTATGAGAAAGTACAATCTCTGGTCGTACACCGTCTAACCATTTCCAATAAATCGGGAGTAATCCCCAAAGCAAGTAAGCGCTAAGACCGAAAATAATTCCGCTTTTTACATTTCTCTCTTTACCTGTCATGTCGTGATCCTCATTTCTACAAAACGTACATTTTTTCCTACTATTCATTTAATAGTACTTAGATTAAAATTGCAATTGAACTGTCTCAACTATTCTTGTAGATGTGCTAGAAAATAGCTAAAACAGTAAATACATGGAATGTCCATCGATTACAAGTTATACTAATAGTAAATTGAGCATAGTAACGTAATTTGGAGGAATCAACATGACGAAAAAAATGAACGTTGAAAGTTTTAATTTAGATCATACGAAAGTAAAAGCACCTTATATTCGTTTAGCTGGTGTCATAAAAGGGAAAAACGGCGATGAAATTTATAAATATGATTTACGTTTCAAACAACCGAATAAAGGACATATGGAAATGCCAGCAGTTCATTCGTTAGAACATTTAATGGCGGAAATCAGCCGAGATTACTCCGATCAAATCGTCGATATTAGTCCGATGGGATGTCAAACAGGTTTTTATTTAACAGTCATTAACCATGACAATTATGATGAAATTTTAGATTTAGTAGAAAAAGTGTTACAAGATGTGTTGAAAGCGACTGAAGTACCAGCATGTAATGAAGTGCAATGCGGTTGGGCGGAAAGTCATGATTTAGAAGGTGCGAAAGAACTCGCAAGAGATATGCTCGCTAAAAAATCGGAATGGAAAGAAGTTTTTTAATGCGATGTTTTAAAAAGCAAGTAGAATTATTGAACTACTTGCTTTTTGCGTCTATATAAGGTCGTGACATTTTTATCCACTCGATGTTTTGAAAAGCTGAATCATGCTTTCAAGCGGTGAAACAATAGACTATAATGTAATTAGTGGAAATGAATTCCGGACATTTGCGATGGAGGGGAAAAAATGAAGGAAAAAAAATTTGAAACGATGGTCATCCATGATGGCTATCGCCCAAAAGATATGTTAGGGAGCCTGTCGGTGCCGATCTTCCAAACATCGTCCTATGAATTTCAAACAGCGGAAATTGGAGAAAAACGATTTTTAGGGGAAGAAGAAGGTTTTATTTATTCTCGAATCGGAAATCCTACAGTTGAAGTGCTGGAAAAAAGAATTGCTGAACTTGAAGGTGGAGAAAAAGGTCTTGCTTTTGCATCTGGAATGGGCGCAATCTCAGCGGTGTTGCTCGCGCTGACGAAGGCGAACGACCATATCATTTGTTCAAAAGGATTGTATGGAAGTACTTTCGGATTACTCATGATGATGAAAGAAAAGTACAACGTCTCGGTAGATTATTCGGATTTTTCATCGAAGGAAGAGATTGAACATTTGCTCCGTCAAGAAACGGCATGTATATATATCGAAACACCGATCAACCCGACGATGAAGTTGATTGATTTGCAGCTCGTCAGCGAAGTTGCGAAAGCACATCAAATTCCTGTCATCGTAGACAATACATTTTCATCTCCATATTTACAAAGACCTCTAGAGCTCGGCTGTGATATCGTCGTACATAGTGCAACGAAATACTTGAATGGTCACGGTGATGTCATTGCCGGTTTAGCAGTCGGAAAAGCGGAGATAATCGATGAAATTGCGTCTTCTTCATTAAAAGATATCGGCGCAGTCATATCCCCATTTAATGCTTGGCTATTGTTAAGAGGTATGAAAACTTTACCGGTTAGAATGGATCGTCACTGTGACAATGCGGAAAAAATTGTCGAACGGTTAGAAAACCATGATAAAATAGAAGCGGTCTATTACCCGAAAAATGACGAATCTGGTATTTTTGATAAACAAATGAAACGTGGTGGTGGCGTTATCTCATTTGAAATTAAAGGGGATAAAAAAGCAGCCCAAACGTTCTTGAACAACGTCAATTTTATGCGAGTCGCTGTTAGTTTAGGAGATACCGAAACGTTGATTGAACATCCAGCAACAATGACACATGCAGTCGTACCAGAAGAAGAACGATTAAAAATGGGAATTAAAGATAGCTTAATCCGCTTATCTGTCGGGTTAGAAGCTTGGGAAGACATTTGGGAAGATATCGAAAGAAGCTTAGCAGCAATATAATAATGAATGTTTGTAAGAAAGATGGAGTAATGGATGAATAAGATGATCATGACTATCTGAACAGTCGTGACGGAAAAGGGAGTGGAATCCTATGCAATTGACGACATTGTTATTAGGTTCCATTATGGCTGTCAACTTCGTATTAGCTTTCACCATCATATTTTTAGAACGTAAAAATGCCAGTTCTACTTGGGCTTGGTTGATGGTTTTATTTTTCATCCCTGTATTAGGTTTTATTTTATATTTGATTTTTGGTAGAAGTTTAACGAATCGGAAAATTTTTACTTGGGACACGAAAAGTAGATTAGGCGTCGAGCAAGCGGTAAACAAGCAACTTTCGATCATTGAAGAAGATCGGCTTCCTTTTAAACAAGAAGTTTTAAGGCAGTATAAAGATTTATACTATATGCACTTAAAACATAATGACGCGATCTATTCACAAAATAATCTCGTCGATTTGTTCACGGATGGAAAAGATAAATTCAGCGCATTAATCAATGATTTGGAAAATGCAAAAGATCATATTCACCTACTTTATTACATCATTCGCAACGACCAACTCGGAACGAAAATCGCCAACGTTCTGATCAAAAAAGCAAGAGAAGGCGTCGAAGTACGCGTGCTCTATGATGATATGGGTTCAAGATCTTTAAGTCGAAAATTTATCAAACGACTGGAAGCGTCCAATATACAAGTAAGTGCTTTCTTCCCACCGAAAATACCGAAAATAAATTTTAAAATTAATTTCCGCAACCATCGGAAATTAGCGATCATCGATGGGAAAATAGGTTATATCGGCGGATTCAATATCGGGGATGAATATTTAGGTAAGTCGGAGAAATTCGGATATTGGCGCGATACACATTTACGCATCCAAGGTGATGCTGTGAAAATGATGCAAATTAGATTTATATTAGATTGGAATCAAGCTTCAAGGCATCATATCGAATACGATGATCGTTATTTTATCGGTGGAGAAAAAGGTGACGTAGGCGTACAAATCGTCTCGAGCGGACCTGATCAACAGTGGGAACAAATTAAATACGGATATATTAAAATGATTATGTCGGCAAAAGAGTCAGTTTACATTCAAACGCCATATTTCATTCCTGATGAAAGTTTAATGGACGCATTACGAATCGCAGCTCTTTCCGGTGTAAAAATTAAAATTATGATTCCGAATAAACCGGATCATATGTTTGTATATTGGGCGACGTTATCGAGCATCGGTGAATTGTTGAACGAAGGAGCCGAAGTGTATTTATATCAAAACGGCTTTATGCATGCGAAAACGATCGTCGTCGATGAGAAATTGTCATCAGTCGGTACAGCGAATATAGATGTAAGAAGTTTCCGATTAAATTTTGAAGTAAATGCGTTTTTATATGATATCGATATTGCGAAAAAGTTAGTTGAAGCTTTCGAGAAAGATGTTTTGCTCTCTACCCAAATGACGAAAAGTTTATATGAAAAACGGTCGATAGGAATTCGTTTTAAAGAATCGATTTCAAGATTATTATCGCCAATATTATAAAGTTGCTGTTTTGACAATGTTGAAAGGAGATTTTTTTATGGAAAAGAAACCTTGTTCTAATTCAAGGACAGTAAAAACAGCACAAATTCTCCCTCCAGATGCAAATGCATACGGAAATTTATTCGGTGGAAGATTAATGGCCCATATCGATGACGTTGCTGCAATCGCAGCTGTAAGGCACGCTCGGAAACCAGTCGTGACCGCGTCGACAGATTCTGTAGATTTTTTAAAACCAGTGAAAGTAGGAGAGTCCATTAGTGTGGAAGGCTTTGTCACTTACGTCCATAACACGTCGATGGAAGTGTTCGTAAAAGTTGAAAAAGAAGGACTGCTTTCTGCAGAAAAAACAGTTTGTGCGACAGCATTTTTAACGTTCGTCGCGGTAGATGAAGATGGAAATCCGACTCCTGTTGCAAAAGTGTATCCTGAAACGGAATTGGAAAAAATGTTGCATGACAGTGCACCGATACGGAGAAAACGAAGAAACGAACGTAGGAAAGAGTCGGAAAAAATGGCTAAACTGCTTTCATAGCGATAAAGGAGGAACAAATTCGTCATGGACCGAACAGTTCAAGAAAAATATGCAAACCTTATTTTGAAAAAAGGTGTCAATTTGCAAAAAAATCAACCGTTATTTATTAGTGCACCGATCGAAGGGATCGAATTTGTGAAAATATTGACGAAAAAAGCGTATGAATTAGGTGCAAAAGAAGTTCATATTGAATGGGAAGATGACGAGTTAACGAAATTGAAATATACATATGCTGCAGATGAAGTGTTTGAGCGTTATCCAGAATGGAAAAAGATGATGCGTGAATCATTCGCTGAAGAAGGGGCTGCATTCGTTTCGATCTATGCGACAGACCCGGACCTTTTACAAGATGTGGATCCAAACCGGGTTGCAACAGCTACGAAAGCATCTGGTGCTGCATTAAAGAAATTTAGAGATTACGTCATGAACGATAAAGTAACTTGGACGGTCGTTTCGATTCCGGCGAAAGGTTGGGCGAAAAAAGTATTCCCGAATCAGGCATCAGAAGAAGCAGTCGAACTGTTATGGAAAGAAATTATTAACATCGTCCGCCTCGACGAAGAAGATCCACTCGCTGCATGGGATAAGCACAATGCGATGTTAGAAAAAGCTCACCAAATTTTAAATGAAAAACAGTATGATAAGTTAATTTTTACCGCACCTGGTACGAATTTAGAAGTCGGGTTGCCGAAAGGGCATATTTGGCACGGTGGTACAGCAGTTTCGGAAAATGGTACTGTATTTAATCCGAACATGCCGACAGAAGAAGTATATACAGCTCCTCATAAGTATCATGTGAATGGAACTGTGTCAAGCACGAAACCGTTGCACTATGGCGGCAATATAATCGATGAATTTACATTGACGTTTAAAGACGGCAAAGTTGTCGACTATCGTGCAAAACGTGGCGAAGACGTATTAAAACATTTGCTCGAGACAGATGATGGGGCAAAACGACTCGGGGAAGTAGCGCTCGTTCCGGATGAATCGCCTGTTTCTCAATCAGGCCTCGTTTTTTTCAATACGTTATTCGATGAAAATGCTTCATGTCATATTGCACTAGGGAAAGCTTATCCGACGAATTTGGAAGGCGGAGCCGAGATGAGTTTAGAAGAACTTGATAAACACGGCGTCAACGATAGTATGATCCATGTAGACTTTATGATTGGTTCTAATGAAATGGATATCGACGGAGTAAAAGCAGACGGAACGAAAGAAGCAGTATTCCGTAAAGGAACGTGGGCGTTTCCTTTAAAATAAAGATTGTTTAGCGCAGTATAAAGAGCGTAATAGCGGATTTACATCATCCGTGTTACGCTCACTACTTATACAACTATTCTGATAGCTTTTCTAGTTGTTTATTTACTTCGGCGATTTCTTTTTCTAAGCGTATTAATTGTTCTTCCGCGGAAGATACGCGTCCACCGACAGCTTCCAACTTATCTAAATCTCCTTGGATACGAATGTAATCGGACTTTAATTCGTCCAGTTTATCTTCCAATTGTTTTCTATTCATATTCTTCACACTCCTAATGTTAGTTTAGAAGAAATGTTATTTAAAATAAAGTAATAATACTTGTGAAGTAGAACATTTGTACAAAATATGGTATTATTTGAGATAAATTGTCGCACAGGAGGATAACGAGTGTTACATTGGGAACGAATTTACGAAAAATGGCTAAATGATGAACACCTAGACTCTGATATGAAACAACAATTACTCGAGATGAAAAATGATCCGGAAAAGTTAGAAGACGCTTTTTATGAATATTTATCGTTCGGAACAGGTGGAATGCGCGGTATTTTAGGTCCTGGTATTAACCGGATGAATATATATACAGTACGTAAAGCGGTGGAAGGTTTAGCACATTATTTGAAACATGTCGTCAACTATAAAGAGCGTGGAGTCGTAATCGCTTATGATTCCCGGTATATGTCGAAACAGTTTGCGATGGAAACAGCGAAAGTGTTAGGCGCGCATCGAATTAAATCGTACGTGTTTGAATCGATTCAACCGACGCCACTTCTTTCTTTCGCGGTACGTTATTTTAGAACAGCTGGTGGTGTCATGATTACGGCGAGCCACAATCCACCGGAGTATAACGGCTTTAAAGTGTATAATGAAGAAGGTAGTCAAATTTCATTAGATGAAGCGAATGAAATTATCCAATATATTCACGAAGTAGAAGATGAACTCGCGGTTGAAACGTTGACGGAAGACGAATTAGAAGCAAATTTTTTAATAAAACATGTTTATGATAGAAGTGAATCGGGCATATTTAACGCAATTAAAGTCAATTTCTAAATTTGATGAAAAGAAAATGAACGAGGAAAAAGATTTAACGATCGTCTATACGCCATTACACGGAACTGGTTTAACATTAGTAGAAGATGGATTAAAACAACTCAATTTTCAACAAGTTCATATCGTCAAAGAGCAGACGATTCCAGACCCTGAGTTTTCTACTGTTGTTTCACCAAATCCTGAAGAAAAGCAAGCTTTCGAACTTGCGATAGCGTTAGGAAAAAAGGTGGATGCTGATATATTGCTCGCAACCGACCCGGATGCTGATCGTTTAGGAGTTGCAGTAAAAAATAAACAAAACGAATATGTTGTTTTAACTGGTAATCAACTCGGTTCTTTAATGTTAGATTATATTTTACGACATACCGACGAGCGGATTTTACCAAATGCCCGGATGATAAAAACGATCGTGACGACTGAACTCGGACGTGCAATCGCTGACTATTACGGTGTCGAAACAGTCGATACGTTGACAGGTTTTAAATATATAGGAGAAAAAATTAACGAATACGATACGACTGGCGAAACGTTTATTTTCGGATATGAAGAAAGTTACGGTTATTTAATTAGTAGTTTCGCTCGAGATAAAGATGCGGTACAAGCAAGTGTGATGGCATGTGAAATGGCACAATATTGGAAGGAAAAGGGTCTTACTTTACTCGATGCATTATATGAACTTTATGAACGTCACGGATATTTCAAAGAAGGTTTGGGCGATTTAAAATTAGAAGGCAAAGCTGGTCAAGAAAAAATCGCAGAGATAGTCAATTATTTTCGCGAAACGGAACAAGATTCTTTCGGTGGTCTTCAAGTAGAATACGTAGAAGATTACTTACTAGGTAAAATCGTAGCAAAAAAAGGTGAAAATGAAGAATTTCCTACTCGTCTCCCGAAAGAAAATGTGATAAAATATAAATTAGAAGATAATTGTTGGATTTGCATTAGGCCATCCGGTACCGAACCGAAGATAAAATGGTATTACGGTGCATATGGACAAACAGAGGAAGAAGCGGAAGATAAGCTGAATCGATTGAAAGAAGCTTTACAAGAGAAAATATTACATCCGATGAAATAAGAGCGACAATAACATAAAGGGGAGTAGCTTTTCAATTATGTCGTCATTACGAGAGGAGGTCCTCTCCGGCATAATTGGCAACGAAAGTTGTTAGCAAGACCTTTACCGTTATTGTTTGGAAGCGATAATGATTAACATTGTGCTTTCAAACAATAATAAGGTAGAGGTCATTTTTATTTGTCATGAGATGATAAATGGTTTTATCATTTTCATATTGGGTAGAAAAGAGGAAGATAATGTAGAAAAAAGATAGTAATTGATGGAAGAAACAGATTTTATCAATAGAAAGGACGTTTTGTTTAGTGGAAATGCAACTTGTCATTGAATATTTATGGGTGTTCATCATTTTAATTGGATTAGAAGGACTACTTGCAGCCGATAATGCATTAGTTTTAGCGATCATGGTCAAACATTTACCGGAAAAGGAACGGAAAAAAGCATTATTTTACGGTTTAGTCGGAGCGTTCGTCTTAAGATTCGGATCGCTATTTATCATTTCGTTTTTAGTCGATGTATGGCAAATCCAAGCAATTGGTGCGGCATATTTATTTTTTATTGCGATTAAACACCTTGCGGAAAAAGCGATGAATAAAGATAAAACGAATGTGAAAGTGCCTAAAAAAGTAGGCAGCGGATTTTGGATGACAGTATTAAAAGTTGAAATAGCAGATTTAGCCTTTGCAGTAGATTCCATTTTAGCTGCAGTTGCGCTTGCAGTCGCTTTACCACCTTCAGGGTTGTTTACAGTCGGCAGTTTAGACGGAGCGCAATTTATCGTCGTTTTTGCTGGTGGTATGATCGGTGTCATTATTATGCGTTTTGCTGCGAATATGTTCGTGAACTTATTGCATCGCCGTCCAGGTCTAGAAGTAGCAGCTTTTGTCATCGTCGGTTGGGTCGGCGTGAAATTGGCTGTATTAGTACTTTCACACGATGAAGTCGGCATTATATCAGAAAGTTTCGCAGATTCGACCGGATGGAAATTAACGTTTTATATCGGGCTTGTCATTATCGCTGTCGCAGGTTGGTTTTTATCAGATCTTGTTGACAAAAATAAAAAACAACGTTCGCGTTAAAAGTTGTTAGAAGTTTTAACGAATGAATTTAAATTTTTGATATCAATCGTTCATCTTTAGTGATACAATGGATATGGTAGTAATTTACAAAACTAACGATGTTGACAATGACTTTATACGCTATATATAATCAGAATAAATTGTATGAAGTTTTATTATCACTTTCTATAAAACATTTTAATATAATATTTAGTATGAATGTATGAAACATCGATAGTAAATAGCAATAACACTCAGGAGGAATTGGTACGCGATGGAAGAAAATCAATATCGTGTTGAAGAAGATTTGTTAGGTAAAAAAGAAGTGCCTGCATCTGCATATTATGGTATTCAAACGGTTCGGGCCCGTGAAAACTTTAACATTACAGGGTATACGATCGATAAAGAATTAATTGTCGCAATCGCCAAAGTGAAAAAAGCTGCAGCCTTAGCAAATATGGAAATCGATCGCTTAGACCGTACAATTGGGCAAGCGATCGTTCAAGCGGCAGAGGAAATCATCGAAGGAAAATTTCACGATCAATTTATCGTCGACCCGATCCAAGGTGGGGCAGGAACTTCTATCAATATGAATGCGAATGAAGTGATCGCTAACCGGGCACTTGAAATACTCGGTGAAAAAAAAGGGAACTATGAAGTGATTCACCCGAATACACATGTCAATATGGCTCAGTCGACAAATGATGCTTTTCCGACCGCTGTCCGGATAGCAACGTTAAATTTTATCACCCGTTTAGAAAAAACGTTGAAAGAATTAGCGGATACTTTTTTGGAAAAAGGAAAAGAATTTGATCATATTATTAAAATGGGGCGGACCCATTTACAAGATGCCGTACCAATTCGACTCGGGCAAGAATTTACTGCGTATGGACGAGTCGTATCTCGCGATTACGAACGGATCAAAAAACTGTATGAACCATTGTATGAAATTAATTTAGGAGCTACAGCAGTCGGTACCGGAATCAATGCAGATCCGCAATATATGAAAAGAGCAGTCGAGATTTTAAAAGAATTGACTGGATATCCACTAAAAAACGCTGAAGATCTCGTCGATGCGACACAAAATACTGATGCATATACGGAGATATCTTCCGCCTTAAAAATTTGTATGATTAATATATCGAAAATATCGAACGATTTAAGGTTAATGGCTTCAGGTCCACGGGCAGGATTCGGCGAAATTAAATTACCTGCACGTCAGCCAGGTTCTTCGATTATGCCAGGAAAAGTGAATCCAGTTATTTGCGAAGTTGTCAACCAAGTTGCCTTCCAAGTCGTCGGAAATGACCAAACGATTTCGATTGCTTCAGAAGCAGGACAATTTGAATTAAACGTCATGGAACCTGTACTTATCTTTAATTTACATCAATCTTTACGAATGATGGATCAAGTTTTAACAACTTTTAGGGAATTTTGCCTTGAAGGAATTGAAGCAAATATCGAAGTATGCGAAAAGTATGTAAATGAAAGTATCGGCATCATTACAGCGCTGAATCCGCATGTCGGCTATAAAGTAGCTTCGCGAGTAGCGAAAGAGGCGCTTGAGACAGGTATCCCTGTCCGTGAAATTATTTTACGTGATAAAATTTTATCTGAAGTAGCTGTCGATCAAATATTAGATCCTTTCGAGATGACAAAACCGGGGATTGCTGGAGAGCCATTGTTGAAAAAATAACCGTACCAAATAGGTGGTGAAGCGATTGGTTGCATATTCAGAAGAAATAACGTTGCAACAAGTGTGGGAGGCGAAAAAAAGAATTAGTCCGCTCGTTTCAAAAACACCACTCATTGTAACTAGCGGATTGAATGATCAACATCCGACAACATATTTAAAATTAGAAAACTTTCATGAAATTGGAGCATTCAAAATTAGGGGAGCAGCGAATAAACTGCTCTCCTTATCAACTGAAGAGAAAGAACGAGGCGTCACGACATTTTCGACGGGAAATCACGGACTTGCCGTAGCATATGTTGCCAAAAAACTAGGGGTAAAAGCGGTCATCTGTGTATCTAATCGTGTTCCTGAAGCTAAAATAAGCCGATTAAAACGTTTAGGTGCAGAAGTGAAAATTGTCGGAGAGAGTCAAGATGATGCGGAACAGTTTTGTTACACTTTGGAAAAAGAACAAGGATTAACAGTGATTAAACCGTTCGATGACCCTCATGTGATCGCTGGACAAGGTACGATCGGCCTTGAATTGTTAGAAGATGTTCCGGAAATTGAAACCGTTATCATTCCTGTTTCTGGTGGAGGACTTTTTGCCGGAATCGCTTTCGTATTAAAACATTATCATCCTGAGATGAAAATAATCGCCGTATCGATGGAACATAGTGCAGTCATGTATGAAAGTTTGAAAGCGAATAAACCAGTTGTGTTAGAAGAGAAAGACACTTTAGCTGACAGTTTACTAGGTGGGATCGGTATAAATAATCGATATACTTTTTCGATGGTGAAGGAGTTCGTTGATGATTTCGTGCTCGTTTCAGAAGAAGAAATTGCTACTGGCATGAAATATATCGCTGAAGAACATAAGTTGATCGTCGAAGGAGCAGCAGCCACAGGTGTAGCTGCACTATTAAGTCAAAAAGTATCTCTTTCAGGTAAAAAAGTTGCTACGATCGTAACCGGTCATAACGTCGATATGTCTGTAGTAAAGGCAATTTTATAAGACGACATTCATTCTCCATACGATTTTAAAGTCCTCCTCACTTAATGAAACTGAATAAGGGGCGGTGAAAAATGACAGTGACAGTTCAAGATATTATCAATCTTCCTATTTTCAAAACGGCAAAAGTAAGAACAGGAATTGATCTATTGGATAAACGTCAAGTCGAATGGATGTCTGCAATTGAAGGACCTGTAGAGAATTTCGTCAGAAAACGTGAATTTATCCTGACTACAGGTATGGGATCTGAACATGATCCAGATCAACTTTTTCAATTTGTGAAAGATGTTTATGAATCGGGTGCTTCGGCTTTAGCTATTGCGGTAGGACGGTACGTGTTTGAAATCCCGCAAAACATTATCGATTTTGCGAAAGAAAAAGAATTTGTCATTATCGAATTACCGTGGGAACTAAGATTTGCTGATATTCAAAGAGAAACGATGAAACTAATTACGAAAAGCCAAGAGGAATTTTCCGAACAAGCTCATCAAACACAGAAAAAATTAATCGATTTCGTCGTGCAAGGGAAAGATTTGTCGCATATTATTAAATATGTGGAACGGAAATTACAATGTGAAATCGTTTATGCAGATAGTAAAGGAAGAATGAAATATGCGAGTGCAGATCCGCATGAATTGCTTCGTCTTTGGAACGAAATTGAAATCAGTGATGTAGATGAAAAATATTTAACAGAATCCAATTATCGCCATATTCAACAAGTCCCTTTTCATGATGGTTATTTATTAAAAAAGGAAATTACAACGGAATCGAGAAGTTTATCGATCGGACGTTTTATTATTTATTTTCCGAAAAATGAATCGTTAACAGACCATGCGTTTCAAGTGTTGGAGAGCTTAACTGCAACGACTGCATTATGGATTTCCCGCGAAGATGCAATCGTAAAAACTGAAATTCGTTTACGAAATGAATTTATTTGGGGACTAGCTAAAGCTCCACAAACGATCGATGATAATATGATTTCTAAAGCGAAATTGTTCGGCTATGATTTAACCGTTCCTTATACTTGTATTATCGGGTATTCGACGAGTTTTGATGCACTATCTGATGAACCGAATCATAATATGGATTATGGATTTAAAAATGTCATTTACTATATCGAGGAAGAGGTCAAGTATGCAGCTTCTGTCGTCGATCGACTCGTAGCGTTTACGTTCGATAATGACCGGCTAATCATCTATTTAGAACATAAAGATGACGAATACAATACGGTACATCATTTTTTAGATTTAGTCGATAAACGTCTGAACGATATCATACCTGGCGTTTTGTTTTCTTGGGGAATTGGAAAAAGTAAAGACGGTGTCATGCAGTTTCATGAAAGTTATAAAAAAGCGTTATCAGCGTTGGAGATGGCGCTGAAACGTAAAGAGCCGGGAGCACGGGTCAGTTTTGAAGATACACAATTAAACCGACTGTTATTGCATTTAGCAAATCATGAAGAAGTAAAACATATTACATTATCGACGATCGCCCCATTAATCGATTACGAAGAAGAACGTGAAATTGAACTTATCGATACTTTTATCGCCTATCAAAACCAAAATGGAAATGTCAGCCAAGCGGCACGAGTGTTGAATTTGCATCGACAATCTTTATTGTATCGTTTAAAAAAGATCGAATCATTGACGAATTTGTCGCTCGATAATCCCGATGATGTTTTTTTATTAAACATCAGTATTAAAGTTTGGCAAACAGGTGCACTAAAGAGGGAAACGGACGATTTTACAAAGGAACTAGAAAATGAGTAATTGCCCAGAAAGAAATGAACTTTTTGGGCAATTTTTTTTGCGTATGATGTTTTAAGATCCATTATTTTTACTACATTTTTTCTGCTATAACATTCATACAAATTGTATAGATATTGTCATATAAAGTTCATACATTGTAGCAATTGTTTAAATAGAAAGAAAACTTCTATAATTAAGATAAATTTTGTAAATGTGAAGGGGTATATACGAATGTTATTTTTTACGGAAGATGAAATTAAACGTTGTGTTCACATTAATGAGGAAGTGATCAATGAAGTAGAAGCAGCCTTTACAGATTTAAAAATGAAAGACGTACAAATGCCACCGATTATGCGTGTAGATATTCCTGAAAACAACGGTGAAGTTGATATTAAAACAGCTTATATCCCGGGCTACGAAATGTTTGCATTAAAAGTATCTTCTGGATTTTTTAACAATTACAAAATAGGTCTTCCGAGTACGGGGGGCTTAATGATTTTAATAAACGCGTTAAATGGTCAACCTGAAGCACTACTATACGATAACGGCTATTTAACGGATGTTCGAACGGCGGCTGCTGGGGCAGTTGTTGCCAAATATATGGCGAACGATTCGATTGAAACAGTCGGTGTCATCGGAGCTGGTGCTCAGGCACGTTATCAATTAATCGCTTTGAAACAAGTCCGAGGTTTTAAAGAAGTAAACGTCTGTGGAAGAACACCGAAACGACTTTCCGAATTTAAAGTCGAGATGGAAAAAACGTTAGGTGTAAAAGTAAATATTTTATTCGAAGCAGAAGAAGTTGTAACGAAAAGCGATTTATTGATTACGACGACACCTTCATCAGAACCAGTTGTCCAACACGAATGGGTGCGCGAAGGAATGCATATTACAGCGATGGGTTCTGATGCGGAACATAAGCAAGAATTAGACCCCCTCATATTAAAACATGCTAACTTCTACGTTTGTGATGTCATCGCTCAATGTGAACGGCTCGGGGAACTGCGCAGTGCATTGGAACAAAACGTCTTACAAAATACAGAGCAAATATTAGAATTAGGCGAGATTACGTCTCGCCAGAAAAACATACGAAATTCAAAATTAGATATTACCGTTGCAGACTTAACAGGTACTGGTGCTCAAGATACGAAAATTGCGCTTTATGCGTATAAAAAATTAACAGAAGAAAAGTGAGTTGATGTCAAGTGAAGTATTTGAAGGGAGCTGAATTATTATTAGATAAATTAATCGCTTGGCGGCGTCATTTACACCAACATCCTGAACTTAGTTTTCAAGAAGTGGAAACAGCAAAATTCATCGTCCAAGAACTAGAAAAACTCGATAATATTTATATACAAAAAAATGTCGGTGGTCACGGAGTCGTAGCAACGTTAACGAATGGAAAAGGACCGACGATCGCCGTTCGGGCAGATATCGATGCATTGCCGATTATCGAGAAAAACATTCATGATTATGCTTCAAAACGTTACGGTGTGATGCATGCGTGTGGTCATGACGCACATACTGCGATGTTACTAGGAGCGGCCCATATATTAGCACAACAATTTAAAGAAAAAGAGTTAAAGGGAACAGTGAAATTAATTTTCCAACCTGCTGAGGAAAGAACGGATGAACATGGATTATCAGGGGCGCCATATATGATCAAGGCTGGAGTATTAGATGATGTAGAAGCTGTCATCGCACTTCATGTTTGTCCATGGCTTCCAGTCGGATCGATTCAAATGAACAATGGTTATAGTATGGCGAATGTCGATGTGTTTAAAGCGGCGATTAGAGGTTCAGGAGGTCACGGTGGATATCCGCATCTATCTACAGATCCGCTATGGATTTTAGGATC
Source organism: uncultured Bacilli bacterium (assembly GCA_963766835.1). Lineage (GTDB taxonomy): Bacteria > Bacillota > Bacilli > Bacillales > Amphibacillaceae > Pseudogracilibacillus. Next base: position 77,504 of record CAVYBX010000004.1, on the reverse strand, counting down.
GGTACTACAAATGTTTTTCGGTACAGTCGGAAGACGAATTTCACCGCTCGATATCGTCGCCGCTAGTATCGGAAAAATTGAAGCAGGAGTCGTCAGCAACGTCATACCTGCTGAAGTAAAAGTGGAAGGTACACTACGCTCTTACTCACCAGAGGTAAGGGAAAAATTAGCGAAAGAAGTAGAGCAAGTATTTAAATTAGCCGAAACGTTCGGCGGTACCTACGAATTTGAACTTGAAAGAGGAGAACCAGCTTTAAACAATCACATGGAAGTAAATGTCTTAATTGAACAAGCGATTAAAGATGTTTATCCTGATATGGAAATTCATTGGGGACCGTTCGGATTAGGTGGCGAAGATTTTGGTTATATGACGGAAAAAGTACCTGGAGCAATGTTTTTCTTAGGCTGTTCATTAAATGATGGAAAAAATCGTGATCTTCATACAGATATATTTGATATCGACGAAAATTGTTTGCCAATTGGCACGAATATATTCGTTGCAGCGGTAAATCGTTTTTTACGACAAGAACAGTACCACCATCCTTTAAATAGAAACTCTATCCAGAGAGGGGCGTGAAAATATGATGACGAAGATTGACGGGGAAAAAATGTATCTTGGTGGAAAGTGGGTAGAGAAAGAAGAGACGATCAACGTCTACGATCCTCAAGACAATTCGCCCATTGCGACAGTTCCAAAAGCGACGAAAGAGGATATGTTAATAGCGATCGCACTTGCTGAAGAAGGAATGAAAATTTCTGCTAATATGCCGGTACACGAACGAATCTCAATTATTAATAAAGCAGCTGACTTTATCTTAAAACATCATGAACAATACGCTCAAACGATTGCTAGTGAAGGTAGCAAAACGATCAATGAAGCGAGAATGGAAGTATCAAGATGTATTAACACGTTGCGGCTTTCAGCGGAAGAAGCGCGGAGAATGAACGGAGAAACGATTTCGTTCGACCAAATGCCAGGACATGAAAATAGAGTCGGTTATACGTATTTATTTCCGATCGGCATTATTGCGGCAATTACACCGTTTAACGACCCGTTAAATTTAGTCGCCCATAAAGTAGGTCCAGCGATTGCTTCTGGAAATGCTATTATCGTCAAACCGTCGACACTCACTCCGCTAAGTGCATTATTGTTAGCGAAAGCTTTTGACGAAGCAGGGTTACCGCCTAAAATACTATCTGTCATTACTGGTAGTGGAAGTGAGGTCGGTGATACGTTAGTTACCCATCCAGCTATTCGAATGGTATCTTTCACTGGCGGTCTGGAAACAGGAGAACAAATAGCGAAAAAAGCAGGGTTGAAAAAAATTAGTATGGAACTCGGCTCGAATTCACCAGTTATCGTCTTAGATGATGCACATTTAGATAACACGGTAGAAAGTTGTGTTTCTGGTGCATTTTGGGCAGTCGGACAGAACTGCTTAGGTGTTCAAAGGATCTTCGTCATGGAATCGATTTACGATGAATTCACAGAAAAATTTGTCGAACGAACGAAACAGTATAAAGTGGGCGATAAAAAAGATGAAGAGACGAATATGGGACCGCTCATTCATGAAAAAGAAGCGATCCGTATTGAAAAGTTAGTCGATGAAGCAGTTCAAGATGGTGCGAAAATTTTAACAGGCGGAAAAAGGGACGGAGCGTTTTATATGCCGACAGTATTGATAGATGTACCACTGCACTCCAAGATCGCTCAAGAAGAAATCTTCGGTCCTGTCGTAAGCATCTTTCCAGTTAGTAGTTTAGAAGAGGCGATCGAAAAAGCGAATAGTGTAAACTATGGCTTACAAGCTGGGATTTTCACACAAAATCTCGATATCGCCTTTCAAGCGATTCATAAATTGGAAGTTGGCGGCGTCATGATTAATGAAAGTAGCGATTATCGAATTGATTCGATGCCGTTTGGAGGTGTGAAAGGTTCGGGGCTCGGTCGTGAAGGAGTGAAGTACGCAATTCGAGAAATGACTGAACCGAAAGTCGTTCAATTTAAGCTTGCTTAGGATGATTGATAGATAAAAGAAACGGAGGGTAATATATATGTCATCATTAGTGACGAATGAATTAAAAGATGAATTAGTTCAACTAGATAAAAAACATTTAATCCATCCAACATCAGATATGAGGTTATTACAAGAACAAGGTCCCCCATTTATCTTTACAGAAGGTGAAGGGATTTATTTAAAAGATATTGACGGCAAAAAATATATTGATAGTTTATCTTCTTTATGGAACGTAAATATCGGGCACGGCCGTCATGAGTTTGGTGAAGTTGTCAAAGAACAGATGGAAAAGTTAGCATTCGCTTCGATTTTTAGTAATTGGAGCCATGAACCTGTCATAAGACTCGCGGCAGAAGTTGCTAAATGGACACCAGGAGATTTAAACGTAACGTTCTTTACTTCCGGTGGCTCGGAAGCGAATGATACCGCCTTTAAAACGGTTAGACATTACTGGAAAATAAACGGAAAACCAGAAAAGAAGAAAATTATTTCACGGAAAAAATCTTATCACGGTGTAGCGATGGGTTCGACGAGTGCAACAGGTATTCCGGAATTCCACACTTTTACAACGTCGATCGCTCCAGATTTTTACTATGTAGACAGTACGATCGAATCGTTAAAAGAGGTGATTGAACGAGAAGGAGCGGATACGATCGCAGCGTTTATTTCCGAACCAGTGCAAGGCTCAGGAGGTGTCAATTTACCAGAAGAAGGTTATTTTGAAAAGGTGCGCAAAATTTGTGATGAAAATGACATCTTACTCATCTCGGACGAAGTCATTTGCGGCTTTGGCCGGACAGGGACGAATTTTGGAATGGAACAATTCGGTATTGTCCCTGATATTATTACGATGGCTAAAGGAATTACGAGTGGTTATGCTCCCCTAGGTGGAATGGTCATCTCAGAAAAACTTCATCAAGAATTGTACGAAAAGACGGAAGGGAACTTCTGGCACGGTTACACGTACAGTGGGCATCCAACAGCTGCAGTAGTCGCACTTAAAAATTTAGAAATTATCCAACATGAAAATTTAATCGAAAATGTAAGGGTAATGGGTAAATATATGTTAGATGGATTCCGCTGGTTGAAAGAAAAACATGACAGAATCGTCAATGTACGTGGAATCGGTTTATTAGGTGCAATTACATTTGAACGAGCAAAAGATGCTGAACCGATTACTCCTAAAATCGTTCAAGAAGCAGTGAAGAAAGGATTAATTTGCCGTTCCGTCGTTTATGGTGGCCAAGATACGTTAGCATTTGCACCACCTTTTATCATTACGAAAGAAGAAATCGATATGATCGTGGAGATCGTCGATGAATCAATTCAAGCAGTGATATAAAAGAAGTTTTCAGTTTATCAAGGGGGAGTAACTTCCCCCTTATGTTAGATTTAAAAAATTGAAAGGGAGGAAATCTATGTTATTTACTGTATCAGAATATAAAAACAGATTAAAGAAAACGAAAGAAATGATGCTTGAACGAAATATAGATGTGTTACTAGTTACTGATCCAGCAAATATGAATTATTTAACCGGTTTCGATGCATGGTCATTTTATGTCCATCAATTATTGATCGTCATGATTGATGAAGAAGAACCGATTTGGTTCGGGCGCGGTATCGATGAAAGTGCGGCTAGACATACGACGTGGTTAAAAGACGAAAACATCATCTCTTACCACGATGATTATGTTCATTCGACAGAAAGACACCCGATGGATCTCGTTAGCGAAATATTGACTACAAAAAGGTTACAAAATAAGACAATTGCGGCAGAATACGACTCATACTATTTCACTGCAAAAAATTACGTCGAATTAACTCGCCAACTGCCGAATGCGAAGTTTGTCGATGGAACGAATTTAGTCAATTGGATTCGAATTGTAAAATCCGATCGTGAAGTAGAATTGATTAAACGTGCGGCAAAAATTGCGACAAAAGCGATGTATAAAGGAATTGAAAAAATAGAAGCAGGGGTAAGAGAATGTGATGTTGTTGCCGAAATAAGCGAGCAACAAATTAGCGGGACAGAAGAATTTGGCGGGGATTATCCTTCCATTATTCCGTTGTTACCTTCAGGTGAAAAAACGAATGCGTGCCATTTGACGTGGACAGATGAAAGATATAAAGATGGAGATCCGGTGATCATCGAATTAGCAGGTTGTTACAACCGTTATCATTCACCGTTGGCTCGCACCGTCGTCATCGGAAAGCCGACCGATGAGATGCAAAGTTTGGCAGATGCTTGTGTCGAAGGGATCGAAGCAGCATTAGATGCCGTAAAACCAGGAGTTACATGTGAAGAAGTCGAATTAGTATGGAGGGAAACAATCAAAAAACGTGGATTTGAAAAAGAATCTAGAATCGGATATTCTACAGGATTAAATTATCCGCCTGATTGGGGCGAGCATACAGCAAGTTTACGTCCTGGAGATAAAACAGTATTAAAGCCGAATATGGTATTCCATATGATCCCTGGTATTTGGATGGATACGTACGGAGTTGAAATCAGTGAATCTTTTTTAGTGACCGAAAACGGTTGTGAAGTATTAGCAGACGTTGAAAGAAAATTGTTTATTAAATAACGATAGGTGAGACGAAATATTCATAATTATTAGAATAGGAAAATTTTACACAAAAATGTATTGAAAAAAGGAGGAATAACCTGTATAATTATTATACTAAATGTTAGTTGAAAGGGGTCTATTGTATGGTAGGTTGGATGAAAATGTGCGAAGATACTAGTAGAAAACTTGAACGGAAACTAGACGATCGGGAAATAGAATTTTTAAAATGGGTATATAAGGAACATAGTAAAGAGCAAAAAAAGGAAAACTTTAAAATTAGCAATTAGACATCTGTTACGTCTTTATACATAACTAAAATAAATACTACCAGATAAAATTTACGTTGAAGACCCTTTTAAAGTAATACACAAAAATTGAACCCTTGATTTTAGTTGCAACTAAAAACCAAGGGTATATTATTTTGCCTTAATTAGCAGTCTGTTCATACAAAACTTTCTTATTAAATCTCCGGTTAAGTTTCTTTTCTAGTTTATTAATAAGTAATGCTGAAGGATAACTTAAGACTAAAAATAATATCGCCACGATCGTAAGCGGTTCTAAATAACGCCAATATTGTGCACCGTAATCATTCGCTAAATGAAGGATACCTACAACACCTACCGTTGAAGCAAGTGGGACCTCTTTAAACATAATGATTAAATAGTTTCCGAGCATTGGTACTGTTGGCGGTATCGCTTGCGGTAAAACAATTTTCGTCCACGTTTTCAGCTTCGAAAAGTTCAGTGCCCTTGCAGCTTCCCACTGTCCTCTACCGACATTTTCAATTCCCGACCGATACACTTCTCCGATGTACGTACTATAATGAATACCGAGACCGAGCACTGCACAAGTGAAAGGATCTAATGTGACACCAACGACAGGCACCATCGGCCACGCATAAAAAAGAAAGAACAGTTGAACGAGTGGAGGGGTAGAGCGAATAAATTCCATCACCCATCGAAGGACCCAACGAATAGACTTAACAGGAATACGATATGCGAACGTCCAAACAAATCCGACGATTAAGGCGCAGAAATAACAAGCAAATGTTAATGAGATCGTTACTCCTAGCCCTTCAACGATCAATGGAAATGCATCGAAAAATGTGCCCCAATCCCAATTGCTCATTGAGTCGCCACCCCTTTCTTAGACATCTCTTCCAGTTTCCTATTAATGAATATGAATGGTAGTGCGATGAGAAAGTAAAAGATTAATACGAGTACATAGATCATCGGTGCTTGTGATAAGTCGGTACTTCTTAAAATGTTTCCGTAATATAAAATGTCTTTCATTCCAATTAATGCGACTAAAGAGGTAGCTTTTAACATGAGAATAAAGTAGTTTCCAAACTCTGGCAACATCATCCGGATCGCTTGTGGCATAATAATTAATCGCATACGTTGGTATGGTGTCATATTTAATGCGATGGAAGCTTCAGTTTGTCCTTTATCAACAGCAAGAATAGAACCACGGACGATTTCTGACATATATGCTCCAAAGTTTAACGAAATCGCTAATACTCCAGCGAAAAGATCGCTTCCAAGATCGATTCCAAATAACATCGGAATCGCATAATATAACCAGAACAGTTGAACGATCAACGAAGTTCCACGAAAGATTTCCACGTAAAAGGTAGTAAATTTACGTACGAATACATTTTTTGAAAGTCGACAAAGACCAGCTATAAATGCAAAAAGATAGGCAAAAATAGCAGAAAGAATAAGGACGAGTACTGTTATTTTTAAACCTTGAAATAGTACGGGAAAAATTTCTATTATATCACTAATCGTTATCACTCCTTATAACAAGTGAGTTCACTCGTGTTAAACAAAATGAACAAAATCGTTGAAATGGCTCCTTCCTACACTTTATATTAGCCAACTAGGAGTTTCGCCAGTTCAACGATTTTTAAATTTCTATCCATGCACATATTGCACATTCTAGATTAGCTAATGTAAATCAGCTATAGAAGGATGCCTGTTAAACATTGTCTTTACACTTCTCCATTACAGACCATTTCTGTCGTAATATCTAATGGTACTTCAGTTAATTCAGGCGGGAAGCCGTTCGCTTCGTAAAATTCTAAAATTTTACCGCTTTCTTTCAACTCGTACAATACTTCGTTGTACGCTTCACGTAAGTCGTCATCATCTTTATGAAACGCAGCCGCCCCGTAGCTAGGAATTCCTTCGATGTCAGGTTGTTCAAATTCCATGACGAGTTCTAAATTATCGCTACCTAACGATTTAATGCTTCTTGTAACGTTGCTGCTGTAGCAGTCGTCACATCCGCACGTCCAGATTCAACTGCCGATAATGTTGCCGGGATATCAGGTGCACTTTGAATTTGACTTGGGTCCACCCCTTCTTGCTGTACGAATTCATTTTCCGTAGCTCCGGCCATAATCGACACGACGATATCTGGATCAGTAGCAATATCTTTATAACTATAAATGTTTTTCGGATTACCTTTTTGAACGACGATACCTTCCCCATAAATCATCTCTGGTTCTCCGAAGGCTGCGTTTTCACATCGTTCTGGAGTAATTGCCATCCCAGCCGTAATGACGTGGAATTTTTTCGCGTTTAACCCAGGTATGAGCTGTCCAAAATCTGCTAAATGACCTTCGATATTTTCGATACCTAACTCTTTAAAAACTGCTCGTGCAATATCGACGGCAACACCTTTAAGTTCACCATCTTCTTCATAAGCGTACGGTTTTTCATTCGCAAAACCGACAACGACTGTTCCCGATTCTTGTAGCTCCGCTAATAAACCGCTTCCATTTTCTGACTCAGTCGTTTCTGATTGTTCCGTATCTGTCGCGCTGTCATCTTCAGTCGTTGCATCATCTGAACTACCACTACCACAAGCTGCTAATAAAAGAACCGTGAATAAAAAAAGTAATGTAATGAATAATCTTCTCATTAGAAGACCCCCGTTTTAATTTAAATTGGTTCGTTACTTACTGTTTCACCTTAAGACGAAGTTTCATATACTTACGCCTCGTTTAAATTAATATAACCACCTCCTAAAGAAATATTTTTCTGACAAATAGTGTTATGTTGAATCATTATGAAAGAAAAAACTCAATATTCTAAATTATTGTATATATCATACTTTATCTTGGGCAGAAAGACATTCAACAATTTGTAAGAATAATTGAAAATGTAGTAATACAGATTGTTTAAAATTTTTTATCATTGAAAAATAACCTTGACATTCGTTAAAAACAATGTTTATAGTAAAAACAAATTAACTAAATTCAGAATTTATTTACTATTTTTTTATTATAAAACTATTGGGGCGTAAAAACTGTTACATGAATGAGGGGGAATTGTAAAAGTGAGTGTAAGTGCGGTTGAACCAATCGTCCAGTTTAAAGACGTGCGTAAATCATTTGGCGATGTCGAAGTGTTAAAGGGGATTAATTTAGATATTAAGCCGGCGGAAAAAGTTGCTGTGATCGGTCCAAGTGGTTCGGGAAAAACGACGATTATCCGTATGCTGATGACTTTAGAAGAACCTACTTCAGGTGATATCCTCGTAAAAAATCAAAACCTTTGGAAAATGAAGAAGAACGATAAGTTAGTGCCGGCGAACGAAAGACATTTAAGTAAAATACGTGGCGATATCGGAATGGTTTTCCAACATTTTAACTTATTTCCTCATATGACGATATTGGAAAACTGTATGGTAGCACCGATTCATGTGAAAAAGATGAGTAAGGAAGAAGCGTATGAAAGTTCTGTTGAAATGTTAACGAAGGTCGGATTAAAAGATCATTTAGAAAAATACCCAGATCAACTGTCAGGTGGTCAGAAACAGCGTGTCGCGATGGCTCGAGCATTAGTGATGAAACCGATCGTCATGTTGTTCGACGAAGTAACTTCTGCGCTTGATCCTGAACTTGTCGGAGAGGTGCTTGAAGTGATTCGTAGTATTGCTGAAGAAGGAAAAACAGCGATGATATTAGTGACGCATGAAATGGATTTTGCTCTTGAAGTTGCTGACCGTGTCGTCTTTTTAGATCAAGGTGTTATCGCAGAAAGTGGCACGCCAAGTGAAGTGATCGAGCATTCCGAAAATGAAAGATTACAAAGTTTTTTACGGCGTTTTAGAAGTTAAACAAATCATACATCTTCGTTTAGCACGTAGTAATTAGATCGTTGAAAAGTGATACCGTTTAAAGGACACTTTCAACGATTTTTCTTTTTTGAAATATATTGCTTCGTTATGATGTACGGTATGATATACTATTGATTAGAAATAGGAGGAGATCTCATATGATATCGAAAGAAGTAGTGTTGAATAAAATGATGAAAGAATTACAAGCGGCGATGAAGGCAGCTAATAATGATAAAGAAATGTTAAAGCATATTTCGAATCTCAAGTTACTAGCAGAGTTGTTTTTAGATGAAAATGAGAAAGAAAATAGCGATGAACATATTCAACAACCTTCTCTAAGTACAAATCAGATCTCTAGTACACCTTCCGTTTCGCCAAAAGTAGACGATCAAGACGGAACATCGATCTTTGATTTTTAATGATGAAAGGAAGTTGTGAACATGGTAAAAGTTTTTTTAATTATTGGAGCAATTAACGGATTTTTGGCAGTTGCTTTAGGAGCGTTTGGAGCGCACGGCTTAGAAGGGAAAATTTCTGAAAGTGCCTTGAATACTTGGGAAAAAGCTGTGAAATATCAAATGTTTCATACAGGAAGCATTTTAATTACCGGTTTAGCATTGCTTAAAATTCAAGCAGGTTCGTTAGTTTCAGCAGGTTGGATGTTTACTTTAGGAATCATTTTATTTTCAGGTAGTTTATATTTTTACTCGACGACAGGTGTACGTTGGCTCGCCATGATTACACCATTTGGTGGTTTTTCATTTTTAATTGGTTGGATTTTATTCGGTTATGCAGTGATAAAGTATTTTTAATCGTTTGGTTCAAAACTTGATAAATAAAAATGTAATTAATACAATAATCAATATTGCTCTTACTAAATGTTTGATACTTTCTATTTGCCGATGAAACATATGTAGAAGCAATGCTTCGGCAATTAGACTGATAGATACGAGGAGAAGTGAGATTAAAACGAGTAAATAATAAGATTTAAATATCGCGACAAACGTTGTAACCATTGCTAAAATGAGTGCAAGAAAACTTAATTGTTCATATTTTTCCCGTTGACGATGCATATTGATCAACTCACTTGTTTGTCTTATTGCTGTAATATATGAGTTTCTGATGAATGATATGTTTCATTTATTCGTAGTTGTGTTGATCGATATCGTCATGATGAAACTGACGCATATTGACATAACAAAAAAATCGTTCCCTTTTTCAACGCAAAAATATGTAAAAGGGAACGATAAATATTTTTTTAATATCCATTAAACTTTTAAATAGTCTGGTAATGCTTCTTTCGTCATCTTCACACCGACGAAGAAATCTCCAAATTCTCCATAACGTGAGCTTACTTCATCGAAGCGCATTTCATAGACGATTTTCTTTAAATCTAATACGTCGTGGGCAAATAATGTAACGCCCCACTCCCATTCGTCAAAACCGATCGAACCAGTGACGACTTGTTGGACTTTACCGGCATACTGCTTTCCTGTATTAGCGTGTTCTTGTAATAATTTAGCACGGTTTTCAAATGGTAATGTATACCAGTTTTCATCGCCGATTCTTCTTCTGTTCATCGGATAGAATGACATATAATCCCATTTCGGTAAGATCGGGTATAAACGTCTTTGAATGTATGGGTTTTGTTCTGGATCCTCGTCTGGTTTTTCCGGTCGATAACGTGAAATTTCAACGACAGATACATACGAATGTGCAGGGATTAAAAAATCGCCCATTTTTGATTTATTTATTTCCGTTTCAATGTCAGTTAATTCTTCCATTGTCGGGCGTAAGAACATAAACATAAAGTCAGCTTTTTGGCCGACGACTTTGTAAAAAGCATGGCTACCTTTCTTTTCTTCTTCTACTGCTTCCCATTTCGTCAATAATTCAGTGAATTCTTCAATTGCCTCTTGACGCTCTTCTTCTTTTGCATATTTCCAACTCGTCCAATCGATGGAACGTAAATCGTGTAAACTATACCAGCCATCAAATGTTTTCACCGCTTCAACCATGGCAAAAATTCCTCCATTTCAATTGATATCAACACCCTTACTATACCACAATTTAAACAGGAAATTCGACATTTGGAAATAATGTCACAAAGAATTCTTGAATGTTAGTGTATAGTATTATTGTAAAAAGATTTGTCTAATAATTCACTCTATAAGAAAAAATAATTGATAAAAAGAAAAAGAGGGGGAATATTTATGAGTGATTTGTTTGAAGGTTTAAAGGAGAATTTACGGAAAAAAGAGTTGAAGAAAATCGTTTTTCCTGAACCGACGGATGAACGAATTTTGAAAGCGGCTAGTAGATTAGCAGAAGATGAGTTAGTAAAGCCGATTTTAATTGGCAATGAGAAAGATGTAAACGATTTAGCGGAAAAATTAAATGTAAACATTTCTAATTGTGAATTACTAGATCCGGCAAATTATGCGAAAATGGATGAAATGGTTGATCAGTTCGTTGAGAGAAGAAACGGAAAAGTGAAAAAAGAAGAAGCGTACGATATGTTACAAGACGAAAATTATTTCGGAACGATGTTAGTATATATGGGTGAAGCAGATGGTCTTGTAAGCGGTGCGGCTCATTCTACTTCTGATACAGTCCGTCCAGCATTACAAATTATTAAGACGAAAGAAGGAGTACAAAAAACTTCTGGCGTATTCGTCATGGTTCGCGATGACGAAAAATATGTCTTTGCCGACTGTGCGATCAACATTGCGCCGACGAGTGAAGATTTGGCGGAAATTGCTGTCGAAAGTGCAAAAACAGCGCAGTTATTCGATATTGAACCACGCGTTGCGATGTTAAGCTTCTCTACGAAAGGTTCTGCAAAATCAGAAGAGACAGAACGAGTGATCGAAGCGGTGAAACTTGCAAAAGAAAAAGACCCCGATCTTTTAATCGACGGAGAGTTCCAGTTTGATGCGGCGTTCGTACCGAGTGTTGCGGCGAAAAAAGCTCCAGATTCTGTGATTAAAGGGGATGCGACTGTCTTTATTTTCCCTAGTTTAGAAGCGGGCAATATCGGTTATAAAATGACGGAGCGTTTAGCTGGTTTTGAAGCGGTAGGTCCGATTTTACAAGGTTTAAATAAACCGGTGAATGACCTTTCGAGAGGTTGTAGTGAAGAAGATGCTTATAAATTAGCGCTTATTACAGCGGCGCAAGCAGAGTAGAAAGTGTGGCTGTCGAGTGATGTCGACAGCTTTTTTATATTTTTTCTTTTAAAAATTTCGTTATTTTTTCATTCCGTTTTTCCATTTGCTCAAGTCGTTTGATAAATATTTCTCTTTCAACCGGCAGCAGTTCAGTATCGATTTTTTTCTTTCCGTGATCACTAATTACATTGAAAATATGTTGAATGAATGAATCGGCTGTCATATTGATTGAAAGCAATTCGTTAATCGTTCCCATGACGTTAGGGTTGACGTCCGGATAATCGTATTTCGTCTTTTCATCCCCAATACTTAAATCGTAAAACTGTTTTACGATGGCTGCGCGTGATTTACTACTGCCTTCGATGTCGATATAAATTTGGACGGCAACGCCATCGCGTACTCGCCGTTGTGAAATCCCAGCAAATTTTATTCCATTGATGCTCAAGTCATAATCGCCAGGACAGTAAGAGCCTTTAATTTCATAAGCTTTTATATTTGTTGTATACTCTTTAAAAAGGTATTGGATGAAATGATACATCAACTCATAGCCGTCGTGAATCGAAAGTTCGTTTTTATTCGGCAAAATGAGCGACATATTGAGTACCCCTTTATCTAACAAGACAGCAAGTCCACCAGAATTACGAATGATCACGTCGTAACCTAAACTTTTCATATATTCGATTCCACGATCCATATGAGGTAAACGTGAATCAGGTATTCCGAGCACTAACGTCTTATCGTGAATCCATAAACGAATCGTCGGCGGGGATAAATTTTCTCCTACAGTCGTCGCGATCGCATCATCGATCGCAAACGACGCGAAAGGATCGTTAGGTCGATCAAATATGATTTTTCGTTTTGTATGGTTAAAAAAGCGTAAAGTTTGTCTAGTAAGTAATGATTGTAAAGTTTTCACAAGTCGAACTCCTTTAGAATGATAAGTTTAGATAAGTACAAAACTATTATATAATAGGAAATGGATAGGATGAAAAGAAAGGGCTGGTCCAATGTCTTATAAAAATAAAAAATTATTGGAAGTAAAAGTGTTCAAAGATCCTGTTCATCGTTACGTACGAGTAAAAGACCAAGTCATTTGGGATTTAATCGCCACTCCGGAATTTCAACGTTTAAGGAGAATTAAACAGCTCGGGACGACGTATTTAACGTTCCATGGAGCGGAACATAGCCGATTTAATCATTCGTTAGGCGTATATGAAATCGTTCGGAGAATTATTCAAAAAATTAAAAATCGACCAGCTTGGAATAAAGAAGAACGACTCGTTACTTTATGTGCAGCATTACTTCACGATATTGGACATGGACCGTTTTCGCATTCTTTTGAAAAAGTATTTGGACTGGACCATGAAGATTTTACGAAACGAATCATTTTAGAAGATACGGAAGTAAATCGAGTATTGAGACGTGTCAGTCAGATTTTCCAGAACGAGTGGCAAAAGTCATCGATAAAACGTATGAAGATAAATTAGTCATTAGCCTTATATCAAGCCAAATCGATGCCGATCGAATGGATTATTTATTACGTGATGCATATTATACAGGAGTAAGCTACGGACAATTCGATATGGAAAGAATTTTACGCGTCATGCGTCCGACGAAGGATCAAATCGTCATTAAATCGACAGGGATGCACGCTGTGGAAGATTATATCATGTCACGTTATCAAATGTATTGGCAAGTATACTTCCATCCGGTGACACGGAGTGCAGAAGTTATTTTAACGAAAATATTCCACCGCACAAAATATTTATATCAAAATAATTATCAGTTTAAGATGGAACCGACGTTGCTAACGTCTTTATTTAAAGGAGATGTCAAATTAAAGGATTATTTGCAACTTGATGAGTCGGTCATCAATTTTTATTTTCAACGATGGCAATCAGAAAAAGACGAAATTTTAAGCGATTTATGTACGCGATTTATGGAGCGGAAATTGTTTAAATATGTCGAATACGATCCCGAAGAACAGGAGCAACAATACGAGCATTTACGACAATTATTTTTAGAAGCGAATATCGACCCTGACTATTATTTAGTTATCGACTCTTCGAAAGATTTACCATACGACGTCTACCGTTCTGGTGGAGGCAGGGTTCCGATCTATTTACAAATGCCATCAGGAGAAGAAAAAGAATTGTCGACTCACTCGATTATCGTTGATGCCATTTCTGGAAAAACGCGCGAAGATCATAAATTGTATTATCCGATCGAAAAAATTGAAGCACTCGAAGATAAAGCGTTACAGACGGAAATACTAAACACCTTACATCATCGTCATAAGACGAATGTGATACAATAAGGAAAAGAACGTAAAGGAGGAGCCTTGACAGATGGAAAAAAAGAAACCGAAAAAACAGTTTACGATTATAAAAGACGATTCTACGGACGGACACGGTGGTTTTGGGATAGGCTCTATTTCTTTAGAAAATATGTCTTCCGTTATCGTAGATCCGAATGAAAATAAAGCGTACGTCGATATGGCTGCGATGCATGCCCGTAGCGATATCGAGCGGAGAGTAAAATATTATTCCGACCCTAAAGAAGTGCCGAACGGCAAGTTATATTGGATCGTATGGGTGACAGTAGAAACGAGTGAAAAAGGACCTTACTACCACGGAGTCGCAGCGAGTGAATTGCGTGTAGACCGCCCGAATAAACGAGCATATAAATCGATGGCCGAACACGTGACACATATGGAAAAATCGTTAAAAGGTGAAGTCGTCGTCAATCATATGGACGAAAAGTCGAAGAAACTGTTAGGTGACTTTTTAAAAGATTTCAATGCTGAAATGTGGGAAAACTCAAGTGATGAATTGAAGGCGGCATTTCAAAATTGAACAGTTTGTGACAGTTTTGTTCATGAATAGTTAATTGTTGTACTTTACAAAAAGTCTTTGTAATATATATTATACATGGGCTACAAAACATTATTACTAGGACAATAAAGAAACCGATCCGTTATGTTGAGGGTCGGCTTCTTTATTTTCATATATTTTTAGTCATTTTGCTCTAAGAAAAATGCTTTATTAGCGAAATAACTGTAACAACTGTTTTAAAAAATGTTCATTACTTTGTTCAGCGTCTTCTTCGTGATTTGGTAAATGTGTCGTACAATGATGTGTCGGTTCCGTCCCTTTTTCAAAATACGTCGTTCGTGTTATTTCGCAATCTTCTGTCGCAAGCATACCTGTTTCTACATCGATCACTGCTTCTACTACCCCATCTGGAATCGGAAAAGTGACTTTTTCTTCTGATTGATGTGCTGCTTCCATCACGTCCGCCCATACATTTTTCGCAATTGCTTTTTCGCTTATCCGGGTAATCGGTCGATTATCGTCATAACCTGTCCAAACTCCGGTGACGAGATCGCGACTAAACCCGATCATCCAACTGTCGGAATCTGTCGTTCCTGATTTTCCTGCATATTCGTGGTTAAGTTTGTCGATAATCGATGAGCCTGTCACTTCCATGTATCCATTTAAACGGCGGTCGAACATCCCAGTCATTAAATGTGTTAGAATAAACGCTTTGTCTTCATCTAACACTTGCTCTTTGAGTTGCTCATTCTTTTTATAAACAGTTCTACCGAGGTTGTCGACAATTTTTTCAATAGTATATGGCTTTATTTCTTTACCGCCATTTGCGATCACCCCATATGCTCGTACCATTTCTAACAATGATAATGAGGCACTTCCGAGCGCTAAAGAAGGAACGGTCGGCAAGTCGCTCGTTATGCCGAATTTCCTCGCCGTGTCGACAACTGTTTCCGAGCTTAAAAAAAGGTTCGTTTTTACCGCGTAAATATTGTCAGAAAGTGCGACTGCTTGTGCTAAAGAGATCGGTTTATACGCGTAGTAGCCGTTGTAATTACTCGGTTCATATACTTCATCTTCACTAATGACGAAAGATGTCGGTTCACTAAGCAACATCGTCGTCGGCGTATAGCCGTTCTCTAAAGCAGTATAATAAAGTATTGGTTTAAACGTTGAGCCGACCATCCTTTTCGCCTGAGTCGCTCGATTAAAAGAACTAGTGTCAAAATCTTTTCCACCTACTAACCCTTTAATCGCACCAGTATGGGGCTCTAAAGTTATGACACCTATTTCTATTTCGCTCTTCTCTTCAACATTCGTTTCTATTTGATGTTCGATTTCGGTTTGTAAATCACTATTTAAAGTCGTATATATTTTATAGCCGTGCGATAAAACTTCTTCTTCATCGATCTGTAAAATGTTGGCTGCTTCTTGTAATACGACCCGTTTGAAATAAGGAGCGAACGAATGATGTAAAGTTTGTCGCTCAGCAAATTGCAACTCTTCACGAATCGCTAGTTCGTATTCAGCGCGGTTAATGATATTTTCATGTAACATCATTTGTAAAATCGATTTCTGTCGAGAATATGCATTTTCTAAATCGTTAAACGGTGAATAATATGTTGGGCCTTTCGGTATTGCAGCGAGCATCGCGGCTTCGGCGATAGTGAGATCTGTGGCATCTTTATTAAAATAAAGTAAGCTAGCTTCTTTCACCCCGTAAGCACCACGACCATAATAAATCGTGTTTAAGTAACCTGTTAAAATTTCTTCTTTTGAATAGAACATTTCTAAACGGATCGTATAAAACGCTTCTTTTATTTTTCTCGTCCACGTTTTTTCATGTGTTAAATATAAGTTCCGTGCATATTGTTGTGTAATTGTACTTGCCCCTTCTTTTAACCGCAACGATTGAATATTTTTATAAATCGCTCGGACGATACCTTTATAATCGAAACCGTGATGATCATAAAAGTTACGATCTTCCGCTACAATCGTTGCACGGATTAAATGTGGCGAAATATTTTCTAACGGTACAATTTCATTCATGCTCGATACAGTTTCAAGCGGTTCGCCATTTTCATCATAAATGACGGAAACAGAATGGTGATCTATCTCTGGCGGGCCTAGTAAGTAACAAATTGATAAAACGATTCCGATACTTAAAAGGCCGATCAACAAAATACGACTAAATATTTTCAAGAAAAATATGACGATTTTCATGACGTTCCCCTCATTTATATTCACTATGTTTCATTATGGTAAAGTTTTGTCGAAAATAAACTAACAATCCAAGGGAATTGACAATTTTCTAATTTAGTTGGAAATGGCAAAACGTCGTTTTTAACGTTATAATAAGGTTACAAACTTACCTTGAAGGAGTAATAATGGAACTGATTAAAAAGAGAGTATTGATCGAATTGCGTACGGTTATCGACGATCAAGGTGAAAAAGAATTATCGATCATTAAACAAAAAGGATATTTTCGTAAAAAAGGTAACATTGAACTCATTACTTTCGTCGATGAAATGACTGATGTAGGTAGAATCGAACATTTCATTACGGTCCGAGCGGATAAAATAAATATTAAACGTTCGGGAAGTATCGCGATGAATCAACAGTTTATCCTAGGGAGAAAAACGGAAAGTCTTTACCGTCATCCATATGGATCGTTTCATATGGAAATTTTTACGAAATCGATGAAACATAAGCCGTTTAGTGAAGACGGTGAAGGTAGTGTGTTGATCGAATATGACGCGAAGTTAAACGGCGAACAAATTCGTAAACATCATTTAACGTTGATATATACGGAGGAGAAACGAAAATGAACGTTTTAATAGAAGTAGAAGAAACGTTGAAAAATGAGATAAAAAGAGCGATTATTCAATCTGGATTAGCATCAGAAGCCAAAATCCCTCAAATTATGTTAGAAAAACCGAAAGAAAAGTCGCACGGAGATTTTGCAGCGAATATTGCGATGCAACTTGCCCGTGTTGCGAAAATGGCACCGCGGAAAATAGCTGAACAAATCGTCGAACAAATCGATGAAGATAAAGCGAATATTGAAAAAATTGAAATTGCCGGTCCCGGTTTTATTAACTTTTTTATGAAACAAGATTTTCTATATGAAGTAATCGATACAGTGTTGGAACAAAAAGGCGAATATGGGAAATCCAATTTCGGTAAAAATAAACGGATCCAAGTTGAATTCGTTTCGGTAAACCCGACAGGAGATCTTCATTTAGGTCATGCACGGGGAGCGGCGTTCGGTGATGCTTTATGCAACGTGTTAGCTGCAGCAGGCTATGAAGTTGAACGGGAATATTATATTAACGATGCTGGAAATCAAATCGACAAGTTGGCTGAGTCGATTGAAACGCGCTACATGGAAGCGCTCGGGAAAGAAGCAGAAATGCCGGAAGATGGTTATTACGGACAAGATATTATTGAAATCGGGAAAGAGTTAGCGGAAGAGCATGGAGACGTATGGTTACAAAAAGATCGTAAGGAACGACTCGCTTTCTTCCGTCATTATGGACTGAAATATGAGCTCGGAAAAATAAAAGCAGATTTAGATGAGCTTTCGGTGTCTTCTTTGACAACTGGTTTTCGGAAATGTCGTTATACGAAGATGGAAAAATCGAAAAAACTTTACAAGAATTGAAAGAAAAAGGATACACGTACGAAAAAGATGGTGCGACGTGGTTTAAATCGACTGCGTTCGGTGATGATAAAGATCGTGTATTAATTAAACAAGACGGAAGTTATACTTATTTAACACCAGATATCGCTTATCATAAAGATAAATTAGAACGAGGCTTCGACAAGATTATTAACGTTTGGGGAGCGGACCACCACGGATATGTAGCCACGAATGCGAGCAGCGATCCAAGCGCTCGGTTATCCTGCTGAGAAATTTAGCGTCAGTATTATTCAGCTAGTAAATTTATATGAAAATGGCGAAAAAGTTCGCATGAGTAAACGGACAGGAAAAGCTGTCGCCTTAAGAGAATTAGTGGAAGATGTCGGAGCAGACGCAGTACGTTATATTTTTACGATGCGCTCTAACGATTCCCCGTTAGATTTCGACATTGATCTAGCGAAAAAACAGTCAAATGAAAACCCAGTATATTACGTTCAGTATGCACATGCACGAATTTGCACGATGTTAGAACAAGCTGCTGAAAAAGGGTTTCATTTAGATGCGGATTATGATGCAAAAGTGTTGACGAATGAAAAAGAATTAGATTTATTGAAACATATTGCCACTTTTCCACAAGTTGTCGTCGATGCAGCAGAAAAAGAAGCACCGAATCGCATTACGCAATACGTATTTGATTTAGCATCTTTATTGCACAGTTTTTACAATGCGGAAAAAGTGATCAACGAAGATGACGTACCACTTACGAAAGCGCGATTAGCATTGATGAAAGCTGTCCAAATTACAATTGCAAATGCACTTAATATCATCGGTGTAAGTGCCCCGAATAAAATGTAATTGTGGAAAAGGCCGCTATCAAATTTTTGTGGAAATAGCGGCTTTTTCTGATGATAGAAAAAGAAAAATAATCAGAGGTTGACTGAACGGTCATTCATGTCTTAAGATAGATAAAAGAAGAATCGTTCGAGACTTAGTAAAATTTGCAAACGTTCCCAGTTTATTTGCGATGAAGGAGGAAAGCGATGAATACTTTTTTAATCATTAATTGGATTCTATTTATCGCTGTCACTGTATACGGAATTTATTTGTTTTTAAAAGCGGTCGCTACTCGATATGCTTTCATTAAACTCGGTAAAAAATCAGAATTCGATTTAGCGTTAAAAGAGCGCATCCGCGATATTTTAGTCATCGTGTTCGGGCAATCGAAGTTGCTGAAAGATACGAAGTCAGGAATTATTCACGTTCTTATGTTTTACGGATTTATCCTCGTCCAATTCGGTGCGATCGATATGTTTGTGAAAGGTTTAGCGCCAGGAAAACATTTGCCGTTCGGATCATTTTATCCAGGTTTTACATTTTTCCAAGAGCTGGTGACGTTAGCCGTTCTGTTTGCCGTCGCTTGGGCGTTTTACCGGCGTTATATTGAAAAGATCGTCCGTTTGAAAAGAGGATTTTATGCAGGGCTCGTGTTACTTTTTATCGGTACGTTAATGTTATCTGTATTATTCGGTAACGGAATGTTACAAATTTGGCAAGGGGAGCCGGCTACTTGGACGGAGCCAGTTGCAAGTGTGATTGCGACAGTTTTCGGTTGGTTGTCACCGACGGCGGCGATGGTACTATTTTACATCGCATGGTGGATTCATACGATTACGATTTTAGTATTTTTAGTTTATATTCCACAGTCGAAACACGCCCATTTAATCGCTGCTCCGATCAACGTATTCATTAGTAAACGAGTGCCAGGAAAATTAAAAACACTCAATTTCGATTTCGATGAGGATACAGATGAAGAAGAGATGTCGTTCGGCGTTGGGAAAGTAGAAGATTTCGACCGACGACAAATGCTCGATTTTTATGCTTGTGTCGAATGTGGTCGTTGTACGAGCGTCTGTCCAGCATCGACGACAGGGAAAATGCTTTCGCCGATGGATATTATGATCAAATTGCGTGACCATTTAAACGAAAAAGGTGCCGCGATTACTGGTAAATCTCCGTGGGTGCCAGCTTATGCGTTTAGCGATAAAGGGCCGAATCAATTTGCGAAGATGGACCGCGATGAAGCTGTCTCCCATTTTGACGAAGTGAAAATGATCGGCGATGTCATAACAGAAGAAGAATTGTGGGGATGTACGACGTGCCGCAATTGTGAAGAAGCATGTCCTGTCATGAATGAACATGTCGGACATATTATCGATATGCGCAGGTATCTTGTCATGACGGAAGGAAAAATGGATCCGGAAGCACAACGAGCGGTCATGAATATCGAACGTCAAGGGAATCCTTGGGGACTGTCGAAAAAGGATCGTACTAAATGGCGTGAATTAGATGAAGACGTCTATATCCCAACAGTAAGAGAACTGAAAAAAGAAAAGAAAGAGTTCGAATATTTGTTTTGGGTCAGTTCGATGGGTGCTTACGACAGCCGTAGTCAAAAAATTGCGATTGCGTTTGCGAAGTTAATGAATAAAGCGGGCGTCAGTTTTGCGATTTTAGGAAATCGGGAAGCGAACTCCGGCGATACAGCACGCCGCATCGGAAATGAATTTTTATTCCAAGAAATCGCTGAGAAGAATATCAAAGAATTCGAGAAAAACGGTGTGAAAAAGATCGTGACGATCGACCCGCACGCATATAACATTTTTAAAAACGAATATCCTGATTTAGGTTTTGAGGCGGAAGTGCTTCACCATACCGAACTGCTTTACGATTTAGTAAAGGAAGGGAAGTTGAAGCCTGAATATCCTATCAATCAACGTTTGACGTATCACGACTCATGTTATTTAGGCAGATATAATGGCGTTTATGATCCGCCACGGGAAATTTTAAAAGCGATCCCAGGCATCGAACTAGTTGAAATGGAACGTTCATATGATCATGGAATGTGTTGCGGTGCAGGTGGAGGGCTCATGTGGACGGAAGAAACGACAGGTAATCGGATTAATGTCGCACGAACAGAACAAGCTTTAGCAGTGAGTCCAAACACGATCTCAAGCGCTTGCCCGTACTGTTTGACGATGTTAAGCGACGGAACGAAAGCGAAAGACGTCGAACAAGATATTAGTACGATGGATGTGGCCGAGATTTTAGCGTTATCTGTATTTGGAGATGAAAAATCAAAATCAGCATAAAACTGAGAGAAAGGCTATCACTCATATTGTGATAGCTTATTTTTTATAAAACACCGATTGAGCGTTCGCTCGACAAAAGAAAGCGTTATTATTATAATTTAAATAACGATATTTGTCATTTATACATGATAGGAGGTGATTAAAACGTGAAAAAGGCAGTGATTGTTGCTGGAGCACGCACACCTTTCGGTAAATTCGGAGGAAGCTTAAAATCGTTCACTGCTTCACAACTAGGTGGAAAAGCTATTCAAGCAGCGATTGAACGAGCGAACATTGACGTAGAACATATCGATCAAGTGATCATGGGAAATGTACTTCAAGGAGGACAAGGGCAAATTCCATCACGACAAGCAGCGAAAGAAGCCGGAATTCCATGGCATGTGAAGACGGAGACGATCAATAAAGTTTGTGCATCCGGACTACGCAGTTTAACGTTGGCAAATCAACTAATCCGTTTAGGAGATGAAGAAGTAATCGTTGCCGGCGGAATGGAAAGCATGAGTAATGCTCCTTATTTTCTTCCTGATGCCCGTTGGGGGTACCGTATGGGTGATCAGCGAGTTGTCGATATGATGGTTCACGACGGCTTAACTTGTTCTTTTACAGGCGTCCATATGGGAATGTACGGAAATGAAACCGCAAAAGAGTTGCAAATTTCTCGAAAAGAACAAGATGAATGGGCGTATCGGAGCCATATGCGGGCGATTGATGCAATTGAAAAAGGAAAGTTTAAAGCTGAATTGACACCTATCAAAGTCTCGCAACGAAAGGATTCGCTCATCGTCGAACGCGATGAAGCTCCTCGTAAAGATACGTCACTTGAAAAATTAGCATCGTTACAGCCTGTTTTCGGGGCAAACGGGACGATTACAGCAGGAAACGCACCAGGGGTGAACGATGGAGCATGTGCATTCGTCGTCATGTCTGAAGAGAAAGCGAAACGACTAAATATCGAGCCATTAGCGACGATTATTAGTCATGCAGAAGTGGCAGTGGAACCGAAAGACTTTCCACGTACGCCTGGACTCGTCATTCAAAAACTACTCGAAAAGACGAATAAATCAAAAGAAGATATCGCATTGTTTGAAATTAACGAAGCGTTTGCAGCTGTAGCGTTAGCAAGTATAAAAGTAGCCGGGTTAGAAGCGGAAAAAGTGAACGTCAACGGCGGTGCAATAGCTTTAGGCCACCCGATCGGTGCAAGTGGAGCGAGAATCGTGTTAACGTTGATCTATGAGTTAAAACGTCGAGGCGGTGGTTTAGGTATCGCTGCAATATGTAGTGGCGGTGGGCAAGGTGATGCGATTTTATTAGAAGTATGAACAAGTTGAAAGGGGATGTCGCGATTGAGTATTCAAACGATCGTTGTCATCGGTGCTGGACAAATGGGGTCCGGTATCGCTCAAGTTTGTGCACAAGCAGGTTTCGATGTCGTTATAGAAGATTTGAGTGAAGAAGCATTAGATAAAGCGATGAAATCGATTGAAAGGAATTTAAATCGTTCCGTAGAAAAGAAGCGAATCAGTGAAGGGGAGAAAGAAGAAACTTTAGATCGGATAACTCCGACGACAGATATTCACGATGCCGACCAAGCCGATTTAGTCATCGAAGCGGTTATCGAAAATATCGATGTGAAAAAAGATATTTTTCAACAGTTAGATAAAATTACGCCTCCACATACGATCCTTGCGACGAATACATCTTCTTTACCGATTACAGAAATTGCCGCAGTGACTGACCGACCGGAAAAAGTGATCGGCATGCATTTTATGAATCCAGTCCCAGTTATGAAATTAGTAGAAGTCATTCGAGGGTTACAAACAGATGACGATACGTATGAAACAATCGTCCATGTAGTAAAACAGTTGTATAAAACGACGGTTACCGTTCAAGATTTCCCTGGATTTGTCGCGAATCGTGTTTTAATGCCGATGATTAACGAGGCGATATATACAGTTTATGAAGGCGTCGCATCTAAAGAAGACGTCGATACGGTGATGAAACTAGGGATGAATCACCCGATGGGACCGTTAGAGTTAGCTGATTTTATCGGATTAGATACTTGTTTATACATTATGGAAGTACTTTACGAAGGTTTCGGCGATAGCAAATATCGGCCGTGTCCACTTTTACGACAGTATGTGCAAGCTGGTTGGTACGGTAGAAAATCAGGAAAAGGATTTTACACGTATACGTAAAAATTGTAGCGCTTACAAGTGTGAATCATCAATGTTTTCTGGGAAGCGGGTGAAAGCGATGGATATCCATTTGACAGAAGAGCAAAAAATGATGCGAGAAATGGTTCGTGATTTTGCGAAAGAAGAAGTTGCAAAAGAAGTAGAAAATATGGAACGACATCAACAGTTTCCTCATAAAGTAATCAAAAAAATGGGCGAGTTAGGATTAATGGGTATCCCAATTCCAGAGAAATATGGCGGAAGCGGGATGGACTTTACTTCCTACATCATTGCCATTCACGAAATATCGAAAGTAAGTCCAACGGTAGGCGTCATTCTATCTGTCCATACTTCAGTAGGAACGAATCCGATCTTATATTTCGGAAATGAACGACAAAAGGAATATTACTTACCGAAATTGGCATCTGGTGAGTATTTAGGTGCGTTCGCTTTAACAGAGCCTAACGCTGGGTCCGATGCGAAAAGTTTAAAAAGTAAAGCTGTGAAACGAGGACGATCATTATATTTTTACCGGTTCGAAAATTTTTATTACGAATGGAAAAGAGGCTGATACATTTATTACGTTTGTACGAACGAGTGATGAAGAAGGTGGAAAAGGTATTAGTGCGTTTATATTGGAAAAAGATACAGAAGGTCTTGTTATTGGGAAAAACGAGAATAAAATGGGTTTGCGCGGGTCAAGTACTGTATCATTAAATTTTGACCGAGCGCTCGTTCCGAAAAGTCAATTGTTAGGAAAAGAAGGAGAAGGATTCAAAATTGCGATGGCAAATTTAAATATCGGTCGAATCGGAATTGCCGCGCAAGCGTTAGGCATTGCTGAAGGTGCATTAAACTATGCGATTCGATATGCAAAAGAACGTAAACAGTTCGGTAAACCTATTTCCGAACAACAAGCGATCGCTTTTAAATTAGCGGAGCTGGCGACAGAAACAGAGGCGGCGAAACGGTTAGTATATCATGCAGCACAATTATTACAGCAAAATAAACCTTGTATTAAAGAAGTGTCGATGGCAAAGCTTTATGCAGCCCAAACAGCGAGAAAGGTCGCCATTGAAGCAGTACAAACTTTCGGTGGATACGGATATACAGAAGATTATCCAGTGGAAAGATACTTTCGAGATGCGAAAGTGACCGAAATTTACGAAGGAACGAATGAAATTCAAAAAATGGTCATCGCAAAACGATTATTTCAATAACGTAAGGGGGATGAAGAAATGGATTTTCAATTAACAGATGAACAGATCATGCTCCAAAAAATGGTCCGAGATTTTGCTGAAAATGAAGTAGCGCCGACTGCAGCCGAAAGAGATGAAGAAGAACGTTTCGACCGAGAAATATTCGACAAAATGGCTGAACTCGGTTTGACGGGCATTCCTTGGCCAGAAAAATACGGAGGAATCGGTGCTGATTACGTCAGTTACGTCATTGCAGTCGAAGAGTTGTCGCGCGTTTGTGCTTCAACTGGTGTCACTTTGTCAGCACATATTTCGTTAGCAAGTTGGCCAATTTATCAATACGGCACGGAAGAACAAAAAATGAACTATTTGAAACGTTTAGCAGAAGGTTCTGCTTTAGGTGCCTATGCTTTGTCTGAACCTGGCGCTGGAAGTGACGTCGTTTCGATGAAGATGACCGCTAAAAAAGATGGTGACGACTATATTTTAAACGGTAATAAAGTGTGGATTACAAACGGCGGAGAAGCAGAAATTTACGTCGTTTTTGCAAAGACGGATCCTAATTTAAAACATAAAGGAATATCAGCATTTATCGTGGAAAAAGGAACAGAAGGATTCACATTTGGTAAAAAAGAGAAAAAATTAGGAATTCGTTCTTCCCCAACTACAGAACTTATTTTTGAAAATTGCCGTATTCCGAAAGAAAATTTACTCGGTGAAGAAGGTGAAGGATTTAAAATTGCGATGACGACGTTAGACGGCGGAAGAAGTGGGATCGCTGCCCAAGCGGTCGGAATTGCCCAAGGCGCATTTGAAGCGGCGAGAAATTATGCGAAAGAAAGAGAACAATTCGGTAGACCGATCGCTCACAACCAAGGAGTATCATTTAAGTTGGCCGACATGGCGACGGAAATAGAGGCAGCAAGACTACTTACTTATCGTGCTGCATGGCTGGAAAGTAACGGTTTTGACTATGGCGAAGCTTCCGCGATGGCAAAGCTATTTGCCGGAGATGTAGCGATGCGCCATACAGTAGAAGCGGTGCAGATTTTCGGAGGCTACGGATATACGAAAGATTATCCAGTTGAAAGATTTATGCGCGATGCAAAAATTACACAAATTTATGAAGGGACGAACGAAATTCAACGGTTAGTAATCGGTCGCTCTATTACAAAATAATGAAGGAGGATCGACGATGTCAAATACGATTACATCTTCCATTAAAGATACAAACTTAGTTGTCAAGCGTCGTCACCAAATTGTGAAAGGAGCTTTGAAACTTTTTAAACAAAAAGGTTTCCATCGTACGACGACGAGGGAGATCGCGCAAGAGTGTGGCTTTAGTATCGGTACATTATATGAATATATTCGGACGAAAGAAGATGTATTGTTTTTAGTGTATGAAGCGATCAATGACCACGTATATAAACATTTAGAATCAGTCCTCGATTTAGAGCGGCCTTCCGTTCGTAACTTAATGACAGCGATCGAATCATACTATCGTTTAATGGATGAAATGCAAGAAGAAGTCATTATTTTATATCAAGAAGTGAAATCTTTACCGATTGATGTAAGAGAAATTGTATTACAGAAAGAAAAAGATATGGTCCTTATGTTGAAGCGTGCAATTAAATTAAGTGGTGCAAAAACGATGACCGATGACGAAGCAGGGTTAATTGCGAATAATATTTTCGTTCAAGGTCATATGTGGGGGTTTAGACGTTGGATGTTGCAAAAACAATTCAGCATTGACCAATATATCGACTTGCAAATGTCTTTCATTTTAAAAACGTTAAACATTGAAGATGCTGAACATCATCGTTAAAGTTCGTGAATGAAGATGAACCCGAGGTTGTGAACGAGTTTACCATGTTGAGGAGGGTTTCATGATGAGCCGAACGGAAATGTATCGACCGAAACATTACATTCGGTTTGTGACAGCATCTAGCTTATTTGACGGCCATGACGCTTCGATCAATATTATGCGTCGAATCTTACAAACTAGTGGAGCAGAAGTAATCCACTTAGGTCATAATCGAAGCGCCAAAGAGTTAGTGTATACCGCCATTGAAGAAGATGTACAAGCGATCGCTGTCTCCTCTTATCAAGGAGGACATCTCGAGTATTTTAAATATATGATCGATTTATTAAACGAACTTGATGCAAGCTATATCAAAGTCTTCGGCGGTGGCGGCGGGACGATCATCCCTCGTGAAGTAAAACAGTTGCATGAATACGGTGTTGCCAAAATCTTTACACCAGAAGATGGCCGGACGATGGGTTTACAAGGGATGATCAATCATATGCTTCAATTAAGTGATTTTCAAGCGGTTATCGATGTGGAAAAGAATGAACAGAGATTGTACGAAGGAAATAAACAAGCGATTGCTAGAATGATTTCGTTTATGGAACGAACTGATGCTGATCATCAATTGAAACGAAGATTGTTAGAAACATTCCGTACGAAACAGAAAAAACAAATCCCTGTATTAGGTATTACAGGAACAGGCGGTGCTGGGAAAAGCTCTTTAACAGATGAATTAATTCGTCGATTTCTCCAAGAAACGAAATTTAAAAAAATTGCCGTTATTTCGATCGATCCGACAAAAAGAAAAACGGGTGGTGCACTACTTGGAGACCGAATTCGGATGAACGCAATTTTTTCCGACCGAGTCTATATGCGATCATTAGCAACGCGCGATTCTCATACTGAAATTTCCGAAGCGACGAAAGATGTAATCGACGTCTTAAAAGCAGCAACTTACGACCTCATCATCGTGGAGACGAGTGGAATCGGGCAAGGCGATGCAGCGATTACTGAAATTTCCGACCTATCTATGTACGTGATGACAGCGGAATTCGGTGCGCCGACACAACTCGAAAAAATTGATATGATCGACTATGCAGATTTTATCGTTATCAATAAGTTTGAACAAAAAGGTTCTCTCGATGCGTTCAATCAAGTGCGGAAACAATACGAACGAAGCAGAATGCTGTTTGACGAAGATAAACGCACATTTCCAGTTTTCGGGACGATTGCTAGTCAGTTTAATGACGTTGGAACGAACGCTCTATTTGCAGCGCTCATTGAAGTGTTAAACGAAAAGTTCGGATGGAATGAACGAGTCCCTTATAAAAAGGATAAGGTATCTCTAGAACGAAATACGATTATTCCGAATGATAGAAGTCATTATTTAAGAAAAATAGCAGAAACGGTCCGCAACTATCATGAGAGAGTGAGAAAGCAGAGCGAAATTGCGAGTAACTTATATGCGTTAGAACGGACGAAAACACTTATAGCAGATGACGAAGCGATCACTGAACAAATTAATCAAACGTTTGATCAACAGATGGAACAACTGAATGAAGAAGAAAAGCGCCTGCTAACAAGTTGGGATGAAGAGAAAGAAAAGTATGAACAGGAATCGATGAACTTTCAAGTGCGTGAACGCGAAATAAGTGTAAATATCAAGACGACTACGTTATCAGGATTGAAAATTCCGAAAGTAAAGTTTCCAAGTTTCATAGACTGGGGCGACCGGTTAAGATGGTTGATGAAAGTAAAATGTACCTGGCAAATTTCCATATACAGCCGGTGTATTCCCTTTTAAACGGGAAAGGATGAAGAACCGATGCGTCAGTTTGCTGGTGAGGGTACACCAGAGCGGACAAATCGGCAGGTTTAATTGCTTTCAGAAGGGTCGAACAAGCGAAACGATTATCAACAGCTTTCGATTCAGGGTCACTCTTATACAGTGAAGCCCCCCACTTATGAACCGGACGTCTACGGGAAAGTCGGCGAAAGCGGTGTAAACGTTTGTACGCTAGGACGATATGAAAAGACTGTATAAAGGATTTAATATTTAGTGCCGCCGCAAGACTTCCGTTTCCATGACGATTAACGGTCCGGCTCCAATAATTTTAGCTAT
Source organism: uncultured Bacilli bacterium (assembly GCA_963766835.1). GTDB lineage: Bacteria > Bacillota > Bacilli > Bacillales > Amphibacillaceae > Pseudogracilibacillus. The sequence continues at coordinate 48,693 of CAVYBX010000004.1, read as the reverse complement.
GTTTTTCAATACAGCGATAATTCAACAATTAGATATTTTTAGGAAAAGAATAACGGGCGCCGACTCCAAACGAAGACGAAGTAGATACAATTAGACAAATACGCTCAAACTGTGCGCGGAACAGTTCAAGCAGATATTTTGAAAGAAGACCAAGGGCAAAATACGTGTATTTTTTCTACAGAATTTGCCTTAAGATGATGGGGGATATCCAGCAATATTTTGTTGATAACAAGATGTTCGCAATTATTATTCAGTTACCATTAGTGGTTATCATATTGCTGAAGCAGGAGCAAATCCGATTACCTCAGCTTGCGTTTACTTTGGCGAATGCATTTACTTATGTAGAGTATTATTTAGTAGCGGGATGGATATCGATGATTTTGCACCTAATTTATCATTCTTTTTCAGTAACGGATTCGATGCAGAATATTCCGTGATTGGCCGGGTCGCGAGAAGAATTTGGGCGATCGCGATGAGGGAATTATACGCGCCAATGAACGGAGTCAAAAATTAAAGTATCATATTCAAACTTCAGGAAGGTCACTTCATGCTCAAGAAATCGATTTTAATGATATCCGGACGACACTTCAGGCTTTGATGGCGATTTATGACCAATGCAATTCATTGCACACTAATGCATACGATGAAGCTATCACGACACCTACAGAAGAATCGGTAAGAAGGGCATGGCGATTCAGTTCATTATTACCAAGAACTAGGTTTGCCGAAAAATGAAAATCCTTTCAAGGATCTTTCATCATTGAAGAATTAACAGATTTAGTAGAAGAGGCCGTGCTTAATGAATTCGAAAATATTAATGATCGTGGGGGAGTTCTTAGGTTCTATGGAGACGGATATCAACGCGGTAAAATCCAAGATGAATCACTTATATATGAAACCAAAAGCATTCGGGAGAATTAACGATTATAGGAGTAAATACGTATTTAAATACAAATCCACCTCTGAAGAAGAAATCGATTCAATGGAACTAGCGAGAGCGACGAAAGAAGAAAAAGAACTGCAAATTGCTAATTTACGAAAATTTCAAGAGAAACATAAAGACGAAGCTGACGCTGCATTAGAACGTTTAAAGACGGTCGCTAGAGAAAATGGCAATATTTTTAGAGAACTGATGGAAACGGTCAAAGTTGCTAGTTTAGGTCAAATTACAGAAGCATTATAAAGAATGTAAGTAGGCGGACAGTATAGACGCAACATGTAACATTGTTTGTATATCGAACGTTGAAGCGCCAAATAAAAATTTGGAGTTGCTTCAACGTTTTTAAGTTGCAAAAACAGTTCAATGTATGTATATTTTACAAAAAAACATTTATATATTATATAAATATAATAGAAAATATAACAAAATAATGATAAAAAAGACTTTAGTATGACGAAATTTCAAGATGCTTGATTATATTCCAAAAGATAGTTTATACTACAAAATTATTAGGTGAAATCATTGTCTTTATTTATTATTATTTATATTGTAAAGGAAGTGGAGGATGGGTTTGGGGAAAGTAATATAGTGAAGAGGAAATCGCGAAAATGTCGATGATCGATTTAGCGAACAAAATTTTAGCTGATGAAAAGAAAGAATTAAATTTCTTTGACTATTCGAAAAAGTAGCAGAATAAAAAATTCTCTGAAGCAGAAAAAGAAGATCTATTAGCACGGTTTTATACTGATTTGAATGTCGATGGCCGGTTCACGACGTTAGGATCAAATTTTTGGGGACTAAAAAGATGGTATCCTGTCGACCAAACGAGCGAAAAAGCGTTAGCAGAATCAGAAAACGCGATCTAGAAGATGAAGACTTATTAGAAGAAGACGAATTTTTAGAAGAGGAAGAATTAGAAGTAGAAGAAGATATCGATCTATTCGATGATTTGATGATTAGACTACGCGGATATCTGACAGTAAATAAAAAAGATTTTATACAAATGTCATGTTCACGCCCCCGTATACTGAATGAGTTAACTTGACTTTTATGGAGTTAATGAGTAAAATTTTAATTGGGCTTTACGAAAGAAACTAATGATAATGCGTTTCCCCTCAATTCGGGAAACGCATTTATTATTTTAAAAGGTTTAACAACTAACATTACTATACATATTTGTCACTAACAATGAATGACTAGAAGAAAGAGGGTACAAAATTGACTGAAATACATTTTTGTAACTGGTGGGGTTGTTTCGTCATTAGGCAAAGGTATTACTGCTGCCTCTTTAGGAAGACTGTTGAAAAATCGCGGTTTAAAAGTTACTTTGCAAAAATTTGATCCGTATATTAACGTAGACCCTGGTACGATGAATCCATATCAACATGGCGAAGTATTCGTCACGGAAGATGGCGCTGAAACCGACTTAGACTTAGGACATTATGAACGATTTATCGATATTAATTTAAATAAATATAGTAATATTACGACAGGAAAAATCTATTCTAGTGTCATTAAAAAAGAGCGGGAAGGGAAATATAATGGAGCAACCGTCCAAGTGATCCCGCATATTACGAATGAAATAAAAGAACAAGTTTATCAAGCTGGCAAAGCGACGAAAGCCGACGTCGTCATTACGGAAATTGGCGGGACAGTCGGTGATATCGAATCGCTCCCCTACTTAGAAGCGATCCGTCAAATTAAAAACGATATCGGACGCGGTTCGGTCATGTATATCCATTGTACACTCGTTCCGTATATTAAAGCTGCAGGTGAAATCAAAACGAAACCGACGCAACATAGTGTCAAAGAATTACGTTCGCTCGGAATTCAACCTGATGCAATCGTGTTACGTTCAGAATTACCGATCAGTGAAGAAACGAAAGAAAAAATCGCCCTATTTTGTGATACGGATAAAAAAGCAGTCATTGAAATGCTCGACGCTGATACATTATATCAAGTGCCGATTTCTTTACAAGCACAAAATTTTGACGATTTAGTTTGTGAACATTTAGGGTTAGAGCAAAAGGAAGCTGATATGACGGAATGGGAACAACTCGTTGAAAAAGTCCGTAATTTATCGCGTACGGTCGAAATCGGCCTCGTCGGTAAATACGTTGAACTGCCTGATGCGTATTTATCGCTCGTTGAAGCGTTGAAACATGCAGGATTTAATTACGATACTGATATCGTTGTACGCTGGATTAACTCGGAAAATAAAGAGACGATTCATGATGAATTAACTCATGTCGACGGAATTGTTGTACCAGGTGGCTTTGGTTCTCGAGGGATAGATGGTAAAATAGAAGCTATTCAATACGCAAGAGAAAGAAAAATCCCGTTTTTCGGAGTCTGTTTAGGAATGCAATTAGCAGCAGTTGAATTTGCACGTAACATACTCGGATTAAAAGATGCTCATTCACAAGAAGTCGATCCGACGACGAAACATCCGATCGTCCAATTAATTGATGAAGCAGATTCGATTAAAGGTCAAGGAAATGGAAACGGCTTAAGATTAGGTGCTTACCCGATTATATTAAAAGATGGTACAATGACGAAAGCAGCATATCGTGGGGCAGAGCGTGTATCTGAAAGACATCGTCACCGTTACGAATTAAATCCACAATATGTCGAACAGTTTGAAGAAAATGGTTTAATTGTATCAGCTCATGGCGAAAAAGAAACACTTATTAAAGCGATCGAATTACAAGATCACCCATGGTTTGTCGCTTGTCAATATCATCCAGAATTTAAATCAAGACCGACGAAGGCACATCCGTTAATAGAGGGTTTTGTCGGCGCAGTTGTAGAATTAAAATATACACATCGCTAGAAAATGTCAAAATATCAATTCAATTAACTTTGACGAGTTGCGCCATAAAAATGTAGTTGGTATTCTAAAGGTGTATGCTTTAAAATACATTTAATATGAAGAAGGAGTTGTTTTACATGCCGTTAGTTTCCATGAAAGAAATGTTGAACGTAGCAAAAGACGAAAAATATGCTGTCGGACAGTTTAACGTAAATAACTTGGAATACGCGCAAGCAATTTTACAAGCAGCTGAAGAAGAAAAATCACCTGTCATTCTCGGTGTATCTGAAGGTGCAGGGAGATACATGGGCGGATTTCAAAGTTGTCGTTGCGATGGTAAAAGCATTGATGGAAGAGTACGGAACGACTGTGCCGGTTGCAATTCATTTAGACCACGGTTCGAGTTTTGAAAAATGTGCGCAAGCGATCCATGCAGGGTTCACAAGCGTCATGATCGACGGATCCCACTTGTCGCTCGAAGAAAATATCGCGCTTACGAAAAAAGTTGTGGAGCTGGCACATATTCATGGAGTTTCTGTGGAAGCGGAATTAGGACGTATCGGCGGTCAAGAAGATGATTTAAATGTAGAAGATGCGGAAGCGATGTATGCAATCCCTTCAGAATGTGAACAACTTGTAAGAGAAACGAATGTCGATTGTTTTGCACCTGCACTAGGGTCTGTTCATGGACCATACAAAGGTGAGCCAAAATTAGGTTTTGATCGAATGGAAGAAATTATGAATTTAACAGGAGTTCCACTCGTTTTACACGGCGGAACTGGCATCCCGTTAAAAGATATACAACGTGCGATCTCTCTCGGAACAGCTAAAATTAACGTAAATACTGAGAACCAAATCATGCAAACGAAGAAAATTCGTGAAGTGTTAAAAGATAATCCAGAAATGTATGACCCGAGAAAATATATGGGTCCTGGTCGTGATGCGATTAAAGAAACTGTCATTGGAAAAATGCGTGAGTTCGGTTCATCCCAAAAGGCGTAAGGTTTTCTTTCACCACACGCCTTTTCCTAAATTGATTGTGATTTATAAAAGGAGGGAAATATCAATGGAGTTTTTTATCGATACGGCGAATATTGACGAAATTAAAAAAGCGAATGAATTAGGTGTTTTAGCAGGTGTGACGACGAATCCAACCCTCGTTGCGAAAGAGGGTGTAGATTTTCATGAACGGTTAAGAGAAATTACGAACATCGTTTCTAGTTCCGTCAGCGCGGAAGTTATTGCTGAAGATGCGGAAGGGATGATCAAGGAAGGCAAGGAACTAGCGGCAATTGCACCGAATATTACGGTTAAAATTCCGATGACTTTAGAAGGCCTTAAAGCAGTGAAAGCGTTGAGTGATTTACATATTAAGACGAATGTGACACTCGTTTTCAATGCGAATCAAGCATTGCTTTGCAGCGCGAGCAGGAGCAACTTACGTCTCGCCATTTTTAGGTCGATTAGATGATATCGGACATGATGGCATGGAGTTAATCGCAACTATTTCCAAAATATTTGAAAACTTCAATATTTCAACGAAAATCATCGCTGCTTCGATCAGACATCCACAACACGTTGTGAAAGCTGCATTACATGGTGCTCATATCGCAACAGTTCCATATAAAGTACTAGAGCAATTAGTGAAGCATCCTTTAACAGATCGGGGAATCGAACAGTTTTTAGCAGATTGGGATAAGGCACAAAAGGATATGTAAAATGAAAGCCGGACATAAGGTTTAGCGGATTCCTTAAAGCGAGGGTTGAAAATGGAAAAATTAGTCGTAGAAGGCGGACGTCTATTAGAAGGTACAGTAAAAGTGAATGGAGCGAAAAATAGTGCAGTCGCATTACTTCCAGCGGCGATTTTAGCCGATTCTACTGTAACGATCGATGGGCTTCCTAACATTTCTGATGTAGATACGTTAAAATCAATTTTAACAGACGTCGGAGCGAAAATTGTAAGTGATTCCAATCAGACGGTACATATCGATCCGTCGAATATCGTCTCGCTTCCGATCCCTAACGGTAAAGTGAAGAAATTACGTGCTTCTTACTATTTCATGGGAGCGATGCTCGGAAAGTTTAAACGAGCTGCTATCGGTTTACCTGGTGGTTGTTACTTAGGTCCACGACCGATAGATCAACATATTAAAGGATTTGAAGCGTTAGGTGCAAAAGTTACGAACGAAAAGGGAGCAATATATTTACAAGCTGAAGAGTTAACAGGTGCAAGAATTTATTTAGATGTCGTAAGTGTGGGCGCAACAATTAATATTATGTTAGCAGCCGTACTTGCTAATGGTAAAACGACGATTGAAAATGCGGCGAAAGAACCGGAAATTATCGATGTTGCGACATTGTTGAACAATATGGGAGCAAAAATTAAAGGTGCAGGAACCGATATCATTCGTATTGAAGGAGTCGAATCGTTAACAGGATGTAAACATACGATTATCCCTGATCGGATTGAGGCAGGAACGTATGTCATTTTAGCTGCAGCTCAAGGAAAAGAAATGATTATTGACAACGTCATCCCAGAACATTTAGAATCGTTGTTGGCGAAATTACGAGAGATGGGTGTGACGATCGATAAAAGCGATGAACAAATATATGTCATCTCCAATAAACGATTAAAAAGTGTCGATATAAAAACGTTAGTGTATCCAGGTTTTCCGACTGATTTACAACAACCGATTACTGCTTTACTTACGAAGGCAGAAGGAACGAGTGTCGTCACCGATACGATATATTCTGCACGGTTAAAACATATAGATGAACTTAGAAGAATGAATGCTAATATCAAAGTTGAAGGTGGTTCTGCGATTATTACAGGTCCGACACAGCTAGAAGGTGCACGGGTAAAAGCGACTGATTTAAGAGCTGGAGCTTGTTTAGTCATCGCTGGGCTGATGGCAAACGGTATTACTGAAATAACTGGGATTGAGCATATTGAACGTGGTTATGAAAATATGCCAGAAAAATTGGCCAATTTAGGTGCTAACATACGTAAAGTGAAAATGTCTAGTCAAGAATTAGAGCAGTACAAACTAGAATAAATTTATTAATGATTAGGGAGTTGTCATCAATGGAAAGAAGTTTAACGATGGAATTAGTTCGTGTAACAGAAGCAGCCGCACTTGCTTCAGCACGGTGGATGGGAAAAGGGTTAAAAAACGAAGCAGATGATGCCGCGACGGAAGCGATGCGAAAAGTATTTGATACAGTGCCGATGCGTGGTACGGTCGTCATCGGTGAAGGTGAAATGGACGAAGCCCCAATGCTCTATATAGGCGAGAAATTAGGGACAGGCAAAGGACCATTAGTCGACGTCGCTGTCGATCCAGTAGAAGGAACGAACATTGTTGCCCAAGGATTATGGAACGCACTGTCTGTCATTGCCATTGCGGATGGTGGAAATTTATTGCATGCTCCTGATATGTATATGCAAAAAATTGCTGTAGGTCCTGAAGCAGTTGGCAAAGTTGATATTAATGCACCGACAGTCGATAATTTAAAAGCAGTAGCTAAAGCGAAAAATAAAGATTTAGAGGATGTCGTAGCCGTCGTTTTAAATCGTCCACGTCATGAGAAACTGATTCAAGAAATTCGTGAAGCTGGTGCGAGAATTAAACTAATTCAAGACGGTGACGTCGCCGGAGCAGTCAATACAGCTTTTGACGAGACCGGTGTCGATATTTTATTAGGAATCGGTGGCGCTCCTGAAGCGGTGCTTGCAGCTTGCGCATTAAAATGTTTAGGTGGAGAAATTCAAGGTAAGTTACATCCGACAAATGATGCAGAAATCGAAAGATGTAAAAAGATGGGCATCGAAGATATGGATCGTGTATTTTACATGGATGACTTTTGTGCTGGTGATGATGCAATATTTGCTGCGACAGGAATTACAGACGGTGAATTGCTAAAAGGAGTACAATTCAAAGGACATCGTGCGACGACGCAATCTGTCGTTTTGAGAGCAAAAAGTGGAACGATTCGTTTCATTGACGGTTCACACAGTTTAAAGAAAAAGCCGAACCTCGTATTAGAAGAATCGTAATTGAAAAGTAGAGTTGAATATTATTTAATAAAGATGTATGATAATAACTATCAAAATTAGTTGACATTTTCACAAAAATCTCCCGTTCGGCTCCTCTTTCTTATATGAAGACGCAAACAAGAAATAGATTAATATCTTTCAAATGTACCTATCTCGTTCTATATTCGAAAAAGTGACGAACAACTTAAGATGAAATTATTCATGTCGTATGATTTGAGAACAAACTATAATGAATAGGTGTGGTGATGAAGTGTCCCAACTTACGATTTCTGAATTAGAACAATTAACGTTAAAAGAAATATATGCTTTAGCTCGTGAATATAAAATATCGTATTATGCGAAGTTAACGAAAAAAGAACTAATATTTGCGATTTTAAAAGCACAAGCTGAAAAAGATGGCTATTTGTTTATGGATGGAATTTTGGAAGTAATACCTTCTGAAGGCTTTGGATTTTTACGTCCGATCAATTACTCCCCTAGTGCAGAAGACATCTACATCTCTGCTTCCCAAATTCGCAAGTTTGATTTACGTAACGGCGATAAAGTGTCAGGAAAAGTTCGCCCTCCTAAAGAGAATGAACGTTACTACGGCTTACTTCATGTCGATGCAGTAAATGGAGAAAATCCTGAAACTGCGAAAGAACGTGTTCACTTTCCAGCTTTAACAGCGTTATATCCAGATCGGTGTATGAAATTAGAAACTGACCCGGAAAATTTATCGACGCGAATTATCGATTTGATGACACCAGTTGGTTTTGGCCAACGTGGGTTAATCGTCGCACCACCAAAAGCAGGAAAAACGATGTTGTTAAAAGAAATCGCTAACAGTATTTCGACAAACCATCCGGAAGCTAAATTAATTATCTTGCTCGTCGATGAACGACCAGAAGAAGTAACAGACATTGAACGTTCAGTGCATCCAGATGTCGATGTCGTCAGTTCGACATTTGATGAATTGCCAGAAAGTCATATTAGAGTTTCGGAACTAGTGTTAGAAAGAGCGATGCGTTTAGTCGAACATAAACGTGATGTCATCGTTCTAATGGATAGTATTACGCGACTTGCAAGAGCTTATAACCTCGTCATCCCACCGAGTGGAAGAACGTTATCTGGCGGAATCGACCCAGCAGCATTTCACCGACCGAAACGTTTCTTCGGTGCAGCTCGTAATATTGAAGAAGGTGGTAGCTTGACGATTTTAGCTACAGCACTTGTCGATACTGGTTCAAGAATGGACGATGTGATCTATGAGGAATTTAAAGGAACCGGTAATATGGAGTTGCATCTAGACCGTAGTTTAGCAGAAAGAAGAATTTTCCCATCGATCGACATTTTACGTTCAGGCACCCGAAAAGAAGAATTGTTAGTGTCGAAAGATCATTTAGAAAAAATGTGGATTATTCGTAAAACGATGCAAGATTCACACGATTTTATTGAACGTTTCTTAAGAAGATTAAAGAGTACGAAAAGTAACGAAGAGTTTTTTCAACTAATGGACGAAGAAATGAAAGGTAAGCGGACTTTGAAATCGTAATGAAAAGAGGGAAGAGAGTGAACTTTTCTTTTCTTGCATTACTCGGATAATATTGTTATAATATCAAGACGTGAAGATTAGACAAATTTAACATGTATATTTACTGGATAAAAGAGGTGGAAAAGATGAAAAAAGGGATTCATCCTGAATATCGAAAAGTCATTTTTCTTGATACGGGATCAAATTATAAATTTTTAAGTGGTTCTACAAGAACTTCTGATGAAATGATGGAATGGGAAGATGGAAAAGAATATCCTGTCATCCGTGTTGAAATCAGTTCCGACACTCACCCTTTCTATACTGGTAAGCAGAAAGCAGATAGAGTAGGTGGAAGAGTCGACCGCTTCAAGAAAAAGTACAATATGAAGTAATTTTCAACTTTGAAAAAGGGACGATATTATAACGATGTAAAAATCAGGCTGAAATGATGCCTGTTTTTTATTTGTTTTTAATTTTTAAAATAGATTCCATAAAAATATATAGTGTATACTATAATAAATGTTACCCGAACAAAGAGGTGTATCTCCATGTTAGAACGATTAGCGACTTTAGAGGACCGTTATCAACAACTGAACGAATTACTAAGCGACCCTGAAGTCATTAGTAATCCGAATAAATTACGTGAATATTCAAAAGAACAAGCTGACTTGGAAGAAACAGTGACAACTTACCGTTCATATAGATCGACGATAGAAGAATTGAACGATGCGAAAGAAATGCTTGAAGAAGATGCAGATGACGATGAAATGGTAGAAATGATTAAAGCTGAAATCGAAGAGTTAACAGAGCGGCGTGATCAATTAGAAGAAAAATTAAAAGTTCTTTTATTACCGAAAGATCCGAACGATGATAAAAACGTCGTCATGGAAATTCGTGCTGCTGCTGGTGGTGATGAAGCAGCTCTATTTGCCGGAGATTTATATCGCATGTATACTCGTTATGCAGAAGCGAACGGTTGGAAAACGGAAGTGATCGAAGCCCATGCGTCCGAGATCGGTGGCTATAAAGAAATCGTTTTTATGATCAACGGAAATGGCGCATATTCAAAATTGAAATTTGAAAATGGTGCTCATCGTGTACAAAGAGTCCCGGAAACGGAAGCTAGTGGACGTGTGCATACTTCTACTGCTACTGTTGCTGTATTACCGGAAGCGGAAGAAGTCGATGTAGAAATTCGCAATGAAGATATTAAAATCGATACGTATCGTGCAAGCGGAGCTGGAGGTCAACATGTTAACATGACAGATTCAGCTGTACGGATTACACATTTACCTACTGGGATCGTCGTATCATGTCAAGACGAGAAATCACAAATTAAAAACCGCGAAAAAGCGTTAAAAGTTTTACGTGCTCGCTTGTATGATAAATATGAACAAGAAGCGAAAGCAGAATATGATGAAACGAGGAAGTCGGCTGTTGGAACAGGAGATCGTTCTGAACGTATTCGAACGTATAACTTCCCACAAGGCCGTGTGACAGACCACCGGATTTCTCTAACATTACAAAAATTAGAGCAAATTTTAGATGGTGAATTAGATGAAATTATCGATGCATTATTATTAGACGATCAAACGAAAAAGCTCCAACAAATAGGTGAATAAAATGGCTAGAACATGTAAACAGTACGAAGTCCTTCGTTGGGCTTTTTCTTTTTTGAAAAAACATCGTCGTGAAGAAAAAGTGGCAGAAATTTTATTAGAACACCATTTAAATGTTCCAAGATCTCGATTGTACGCCTCGATGCAAGACGATTTACCTGATGAAATAGTTGAAAAGTTTAAAGACGATATTGTAGCTCATGCAACAACTGGCATTCCAGTGCAACACTTAACAGGTGAGGCATATTTTTATGGTCGATCCTTTTACGTCAATCATGATGTATTAATTCCTCGTGTAGAAACAGAAGAATTAGTTGAACATGTCATCAAACTAATAAAGAAGAACTTTCCTAATAAGCCGCTCACAGTCGTCGATGTAGGTACTGGTAGTGGCGTGATCGCGATTACGTTATCGTTGGAATTACCGAATGTCGTTGTCTATGCGACAGATATTTCTCGTAATGCCCTACAAGTTGCGCGGAAAAATGCTGAAAATTTACATGCTTCGGTCCATTTTTTGCAAGGTGATTTTTTACAACCGCTCATAGATAACGATATACATCCTAATATTATCGTATCTAATCCACCTTATATAAAAGAATCGGATCGAGAGATGTTATCTGATACGGTAAAAAACTTTGATCCGCATATCGCGTTATTTGCGGAAGATGATGGTTTAAAAGCTTATAAAGAAATCATATGTCAACTTGCGATGTTCATGGAACGAGAAACTTTTTTATGTGTTGAAATCGGTTTTGATCAAGCGCAAGCTGTCACAGAAATAATTAACATGAAGTTTCCAAACAGTACCGTTGATATTTTGAAAGATATGAATCGAAAAGATCGAATCGTTATTGCAAAAATAAATGAAAAATAATACCTTATCTCTGTTTATTTCCAGTCATTGCTGTCCATACTTGTTAAAAACGAAAATGACGGGGGAAAACGATGAGAAAAGGTATTATTTTTTTTATATTCATAGTTTTATTGAATTTCATCGTCAATATCGAAGAAGTTGCGACAGATGACGAGCATGAAATGAAGACAATTCCCGATGAAGCGATTAGATTAAGAATTTTAGCGAATAGCGATTCAGATAGAGACCAATATATTAAAAATGTCGTACGTGACGAAGTAAATGCATATATTCATCATCTCGTCCAACATATTGATGATATCGATGTCGGCAGAAAAATGATAGCAATGAGCGTCCCTGAAATAGAAAAAATCGCTACAAAGACGTTAAAAAATTACGGGATCGAGCAAACAGTTGCCGTTGAGTACGGGACGAATATTGCTTTTCCGTTAAAAGTGTACGACAATTACGTCTATCCAGCTGGAGAATACGAAGCAGTATTAATTACGCTCGGTGAGGGAAAAGGAGCCAATTGGTGGTGTGTCTTATTTCCGCCATTATGTTTTCTAGATTTTTCAAATGGGACGGTCGTTAGCGAATTTGAAGAAGACGAAGAGAATGAAGAAAATGATATAGACATAACGACGGAAAATAAAGAAGATGGATCTGACAAAGACGAGGAAGAGGAAGAAGAAGAGAAAGAATTCGTCGTCAAATTTTTTCTCTTTGAATGGTTAGGTTTATCATAATTTTGTTTATACGACATAAAGTAATAGAAACAATTGATTTAGAGGTGGAAAAAATGAAACTCATCGAAGCTTCTCGAGTGAGTAAAGAAGAATTGGAACAGTTTCTCCAAAATAACAATCAAATAGATATCAACACATTATTAAAATCTGGTTATGTCGTAAAATGTGAAGGTAAAATTATCGGTTGTTTTGAGCTTAAACTCGTAGATGATGGAGCGTTTTGGTTAAAACAGTTATATATCATCCGTAATGAAGCTGTCAAATTACCGGTGTTATTAGAGTTTATATTAGTTTTCGCGAAACAAAAACGAGCGAAAGTCGTCTTTGCTCATAGCGAACAACCAGTGACAGATTTATTGCTTGAATCATTAAGCTTTTCATTACATGAAGATGAAAATTTCGAGTTACAAAAACATAAAAATCGTAAGGGCCATTGGTGGGCTTACGAAGTTAGTTAAAAAAACTATATAAATATTTTGAAAAAGCTTGTATGAAAACGTACAAGCTTTTTTTGTTTGTAACTAAATAGTTATATCGGCTAAAATAGTAGTTAGAAACGAGGTTTTTATCATGAAAACAAAACTGTTAAAAGTAGAAGAAAATAACGAAAATATACAAGAGGCAGCAACATTATTGAAACGAGGTGAAGTCGTCGCTTTTCCTACAGAAACGGTATATGGTTTAGGAGCTGATGCAACGAACGAACAAGCAGTCGCCAAAATTTTTACAGCGAAAGGTCGGCCGAGCGATAATCCGTTAATCGTACATGTCGCATCGAAAGAACAGCTCTTAGAATTAGTGACAGATGTTCCAGATTATGTCGAACGATTAATCGATACGTTTTCCCCTGGTCCGATTACGTATGTATTAAAAAGTAAAGGGAAAGTGGCAGCGAATGTAACGGCTGAACTTAACACCGTCGCAGTGAGAATACCGAATCACGACATTGCTTTATCTCTATTAACCGCTTGTGAATTACCGATCGCTGCACCGAGCGCAAATATTTCAGGTCGTCCTAGTCCGACTTCAGCGACACATGTGCTCGATGATTTAGATGGGAAAATCGCCGCCGTCTTAGATGGAGGCACTTCACAAGTAGGGGTAGAATCGACAGTGGTAGATTGTACAGGAGCGGAGCCGGTTATTTTAAGAAGAGGTAAAATAACCGAAGAAGATATCGAAAAAGTGATCAACGTAAATGAAGTCGAAATTTACGACCGCCAAGTTGAAAAACCGAAATCACCTGGATTAAAGTATAAACACTATGCGCCAGAAATACCTTTATATTTAATTGAGTCGGATATAACGATTCAAGTGGTAATCGATGCTGAAAAACGGAAAGGAAATCGTGTCGGTGCGTTAGTAAGCGATGCGACAGCAAAAAAAATTTCAGCCGATAAGATTGTAGCAGTCGGAATTGATGAGGAAGAAATCGCAAAAAACTTATACGAAGCTTTACGATCTTTCAAAAAAGTGGAAGTAGATGTCATTGTATGTGAGTCGTTTCCTGCGAAAGAAGTCGGAAAAGCAGTGATGGATCGTATTTGTAAAGCTGCAAGTAGAACGATTTAATTCGTCATATATGTATCTCATAATTCCTTGTCCTTGTGCATAAATTGTACAAGCAGGACAAGGAGGAAGATACATGTTTACAGCTTACGCTACTGAAATCAGCTCAATGTTATTTATGGCATTCGCGTTAGGTCTCGATGGTTTTTCTGTCAGTCTCGGGATCGGATTACAAAACATACGATTAAAAAGAATCGCAATCATCGGATCGATCATAGGTATATATCATATGATTTTACCGTTTATCGGTATTCTAATCGGGAAATATATTTCGCTTAAAGTAGAATTCATTACGACAGTGATAGGTGGGTTGATTTTAGTAACGATCGGTTCGCACATGTTATTTTCTGCTTTACAAACAAAATCTCCAATCAACATTCATCCGAAAGGTTTCCAACTAATTTCTCTCGCGTTTATCGTTAGTCTGGATAGTTTTCCAGTAGGTATTAGTTTAGGGTTGGTCGGTATTAAAACATTGTTTATCATATTTTTATTTGGAATCGTTACGACTTGTTTAGCATGGACTGGCATGCTCATCGGCAAAAAAGCGAACAATTTTCTAGGAATTTATAGTGAAATGTTAGGTGGAATTATACTTTTTTTCTTTGGGATTAAAATGATTTTTTATTGAAAAGAATATTAAGTCCTAATCCAAATTCTCTAATCGACAAATTTTCACAATAAAACGTGATGAAATATGACTATTTTATTATAATTTATGGTATATTTAAGGCAGTGAAACGAATGGAGGAAAAAGATGAATGTATTATTTGTTTGTACAGGAAATACTTGCAGGAGTCCAATGGCTGAAGCACTACTAAAGGAAAAAGTGCCACATATCAAAGTGCAATCAGCTGGTATCTATGCTCTCGAAAATGACACCGCAAATAAAAATACGATTGAAGTATTAAAAGAGAGGAATATTCATTTAGACCATTCAGCGCAAAAAGTGACGAACGAATTGTTGCACTGGGCCGACGTCGTGTTAACGATGACCGAAGCACATAAACATATTTTAATCGATCAATTTCCGATGTACAAATATAAAACATATACATTAATAGAATATTTAAAGAAAAATGGAACGAAAGAAACTAACAAAAGAGAAGACTTTCCTTTATCACTCGATATAAACGATCCATTCGGCGGCAATTTAGCAACATATCGAGCGACACTCGAAGAAATAGAAAAGTATATCGATATGCTTATTAAAAAAATAGAAGTTAAGTGAGGGACGACATATGAAGAAGAAATACCGTTTTAATTTAAGAAGACAATTAGTGTTATTTACTACTTCTCTAGCTATCATCACTTATTCATGTAGTGCACTTTTCATCTATGTAGTATACGATTTTATTAAACCTTATTGGGGCATCTCCCAACAATGGTTCGTTATTATCACGTTGTTATTAGGAATTATTTGGTCAGGGATTTTAGCATTTTTTGCTGCAAGAATTATTACGAAACCTTTGCAAGAGTTAGAAGCTGTCGCATCTAGTGCAGCGGAAGGTAATTTAAATCAAGAAGTGAAAATCCGTTCTACTGATGATGAAATTCGATCGTTAAGTATCGCAGTTGATACGATGTTAAAGAACATTAAAGCGATGGTACATAATATTGAACAAAATTTTAATACTACGAATGAAACAGTTAGTAAAATGAAGGAAGTATCACAAATTGCATCGAAACACTCGGTCGCTATTAGTGCTGCGACGGAAGATATTTCCAAAGGGGCAGTAAGTTCAGCGGAATCGTCGCAAGAAACAGCAGAAGCGGTTGAACAAGCGACAAATTTAGCACAAGAAGTTCAATCGAAAGCGACACAATCGACAGATAAATCGGAAATGATGCTCAAAACGTTATCTGAAAGTACGAAAGTCGTCAATGAACTAGTAAAAGGTATTCAGTCATTAGCGACGGAACAAGAAAGCTCATTAAAGGATGTCGAAAATTTAAAAGCGAATGCCGTTCAAGTCGAATCGATCATATCGATGGTCGGAGAAATTGCCGAACAAACAAATTTACTCGCTCTAAATGCATCGATAGAAGCGGCGCGAGCTGGGGAACATGGTCAAGGCTTTGCCGTTGTCGCTGATGAGATCCGTAAATTAGCAGATGAAAGTGCACAAGCAGTACAACAAATTTCGACATTAATTACTGCGATTCAAAACGACGTATCGTTCGTCGTCGGAAAAATTAATGAACATGTCAATAATGCTAAAGAAGAGGCGAAAAGTGGCGAATTGACGAGCAAGTCATTTGAGGAAATGTCGGAATCTGTAAAAGAAGTCGCTAAAGAAGTTTCAGAAATCAATCAGTTAGTTAAACGTCAACTCGAGTTTATAAAATCGACTGTTTATCAATCACAAGAAGTCGCCGCGATTGCGGAAGAAACTTCTGCTGCAACGGAAGAAGTATCATCAGCAATAACAGAACAAGAAAAAACGATCGAAACGGTCGATAATTTAGCACAAGAATTAGAAAGACAAGCACAAGAATTGAAAAAGCAAATTAATCAATTCGTTGTATAATTGTAAAACGAAAGAGGTGAACACGAATGAAGGTAATTATATCAGGTGACCATGCCGGGATGACACTTCGTAATGAAGTGAAAAGTGTGTTGGATGAGTTAGGTTATGAATACGAAGATGTCGGTGCGGATTGCACGTCTTCTGTCGATTATCCTGATTATGCCTTTCCTGCAGCGGAACGAGTAGCAAGTGGTGAATTTGACCGCGGGATTTTTATATGTGGAACTGGTATTGGCGTTTCGATCGCCGCGAATAAAGTGAAAGGAATACGTTGTGCACTCGTCCATGATGTATATTCTGCAAAAGCGACGAGACAGCATAATGATTCAAATGTGCTCGCGATGGGAGAACGTGTTATCGGGCCGAGTTTAGCGCGCGAAATCGTAAAAACTTGGTTAACGACTGAATTTGAAGGAGATCGCCACTTAAGAAGAATTAACAAAATTAGCGAATATGAAAACAAATAGACAGGGAAATCTCCTAAAGGAGGTTTAAAAATGGTTTCCCTTGATGAAATACGTTATGATGTGAATCGCATCATGGATGAATGGTTACAATTGGATGTGTTAAAAAAAGATCATATTTTAGTCGTCGGCTGCTCTACGAGTGAAGTCGCTGGTAAAAAAATTGGTACTTCAGGAAGTGAAGAGATCGCAGCGGCGATTTTTCACTGTTTACAAGAATATAGTGAAAAGAAAAAATTCCATTTAGCATTCCAATGTTGTGAACATTTAAATCGTGCGATCGTCGTTGAACGAGAAGTACAACGTAAATTTTCATTTGAACAAGTAACAGTGATCCCAGTACCAGAAGCAGGCGGTTCGATGGCATCTTACGCTTTTAGGCATTTACAGGATGCAGTCGTAGTAGAAGAAATCGAAGCGGATGCTGGAATTGATATCGGTGATACGATGATCGGAATGCATCTAAAAAAAGTTGCTGTTCCTCTACGTTTTAAACAAAAAACAATCGGTAGCGCTCACGTCACGGCCGCTAAGACACGTCCAAAACTTATCGGCGGAGCTCGAGCTAAATATTCTTAAAAAGCCGTACTGTTCAATGAAAATTATGTAAAAATAAGTTGTTTTTTGTTATGATTAAACTATATTGATTTTTTAGGAGGAACAAAAATAAATGGACGCTTTAAAACAGTCAGATCGAGAATTGTACGATGCGATCATTGCAGAGAAAAATAGACAACAAAACAATATTGAATTGATTGCATCAGAAAACTTTGTATCCGAAGCGGTAATGGAAGCTGCTGGTTCTGTATTAACGAATAAATATGCAGAAGGTTATCCAGGTAAACGGTATTACGGTGGTTGTGAACACGTAGATATAGCAGAAGATTTAGCTCGTGATCGTGCAAAACAACTTTTTAGTGCAGAGCACGTCAACGTCCAGCCGCATTCTGGCGCACAAGCGAATATGGCAGTATATTTCGCCGTGCTAGAACCTGGCGATACAATTTTAGGGATGAATTTAAGCCACGGAGGTCATTTAACACACGGGAGTCCAGTCAATTTCAGTGGTATTCTATATAACGTAGTCGATTACGGAGTAGACCCAGAAACAGAAATGCTCGATTACGATGCCGTTTTAGAACGCGCCAAAGAAGTGAAACCGAAACTAATTGTCGCTGGTGCAAGTGCCTATTCACAGAATCATCGATTTTAAGAAGTTTCGTGAAATCGCAGATGAAGTCGGTGCGTATTTGTTGGTTGACATGGCGCATATCGCAGGTTTAGTTGCAGCTGGTCTTCATCCGAATCCTGTTCCATACAGTGATTTCGTTACGACAACGACCCATAAAACATTACGTGGTCCACGTGGCGGAATTATTATATGTAAAGAAGAATATGCGAAGAAGATTGATAAAGTCGTTTTCCCTGGTATGCAAGGCGGACCGCTCATGCATATTATTGCTGCAAAAGCAACGGCATTTAAAGAAGCTTTATCAGATGATTTTAAACAATATGCAAAACAAATCGTCGCAAATGCGAAAACTTTAAGCGAAGCGCTTGCTGAAGAAGGGATGCGAAATCGTATCAGGTGGAACCGATAATCACCTTATCCTATTAGATGTGTCCGAATTAGGGCTTACAGGGAAAGAAGCAGAAGAAGCGTTAGATAAAGTCGGAATTACGACGAACAAAAATACGATCCCATTTGATAAACAAAGTCCGTTCATTACGAGTGGAATAAGAATTGGTACTGCAGCAGTTACGACACGCGGTTTTAAAGAAGAAGAAATGAAAGAAATCGCACAAATTATTACGTTAACGTTAAAAAATATGAATGACGAAAATAAATTAAAAGAAGCTGCTGAAAGAGTGGCAAATTTAACGAAGAAGTTCCCGTTATACGAATAAATTTTATAAATGGGCGTCTTACTTTAGTCAACAACTTCAACTTACATGACGCCTCTTTTTTCATGCACTTTTATTAGACAAGTTACCTTGAAAAATGTAAGATATAAACGATATACGACAAACTTTGATGTAAGGTGGGATAAAATGGGAAATCTCCATATATTAGATCATCCATTAATTCAGCATAAGTTAACATATATTCGGGATAAAAATACGGGAACAAAACAGTTTAGGGAGTTAGTGAATGAAGTATCGATGTTAATGGGATTTGAGATTACAAGAAATCTTCCAGCTTAAAGATACCGAAGTACAAACCCCGATTAAACGCGCAAAAGCACAAGTTTTAACTGGAAAAAAGATCGGATTAATTCCCATTTTACGAGCAGGACTAGGTATGGTAGATGGTATGCTGCAACTTTTACCAGCGGCAAGAGTCGGTCATATTGGATTGTACCGTGATCCTAAAACATTGCAACCTGTAGAATATTATATTAAATTACCTTCAGATATTTCCGAACGCTTACTCATCGTACTCGACCCGATGCTAGCGACAGGCGGATCCGCTAACGACGCAATCGATTCATTGAAAAAACGTGGTGCAAAGTCGATTAAATTAATGTGTTTAGTCGGAGCTCCAGAAGGAATTCAAGTTGTTCAAGAAAACCATCCTGATGTCGACATCTATTTATGTGCATTGGATGAAAGGCTGAATGAAAAAGGATATATCGTGCCAGGTTTAGGTGATGCAGGAGATCGATTATTTGGAACAAAATAACAACATGCAAATTGTCTTAAAAACAGGTAGTTTAGAAATTACCTGTTTTTTGTTATATTTAAAGATGAAAATAGTCGACATTTACGCGGATGTAGCTATACTTAATGGTGAAGTTGGTGAACGAATGAACAAAGTAAAAATATCTGTTTTTATCTGTCTTTTCATCGTCCTTAGTAGTTGTGGCAGTAATTCTGAAAATGCTCAACGTGAATTACATATTTTCGCTGCGATCAGTTTAAGTGAAGCGTTAGAAGAAATGAAAGATTTGTTCGAAAGTGAATTTGATGTGACATTATCATTTTATTTCGGTGGATCAGGTAAGTTAGCACAACAAATTGAACAAGGCGCCCCGGGAGACGTATTTATTTCAGCGAACGAAGAATGGATGGATATGTTGATTGAAAAAAATCTTGTCGAGAAAGATTCGTATACACCGATCGTTGGAAATCGGTTAGTTTTCATCAGTAGAAAAGATGTAACTTTAGAAAAAGATAATTTACATGTTTTATCTTCACCGGCGATAAAACAAATTGCGATCGGTCATCCCGATACTGTTCCAGCTGGATATTATGCAAAAATGGCACTTGAAAATAGCAATTTGTGGGATTTTGTCGAGGGAAAAATGATTTATACACAAGATGTCCGTCAAGTTGCAACTTATGTCGAAACTGGTAATGCGGAAGTCGGTTTTACGTATGAAAGTGATTTGATTCATACAGAAAATGTAGAAGTGTTATCATATGTAGATGAGTCATTATATGGACCGATCATCTATCCAGGCGCTATTCGAACAGATGCAAATGAAGTTGAATTAGCGGAACAATTTTTACAGTTTTTAACGACGGAACGTGCGCAAGAAGTGTTTCAGAAACATGGCTTTAGTAGATTAACAAATGGTGATTAAGATGGAAGCGATGAATTTTTCCCCACTTTGGTTGTCGATTAAAACAGCGAGCATTTCTACGATCATCGTATTTGTATTCGGTGTATTTTTAGCGTATGTGATGACGAGAAAACAATTTTTCGGTAAAGGATTGTTAGAAGCTTTCTTTTTATTGCCACTCGTATTACCGCCGACAGTCGTAGGATTCGGATTACTATATTTATTCGGAAAAAATGGTGTAATCGGCAAGTTTTTATTACAATATTTTGATGTGCAAATTGTATTTACGTGGTATGGGGCACTCCTCGCTTCGATGGTCGTCTCTTTTCCATTAATGTATCAAAGTGCTGCGGCAGCTTTTCAACAATATGATCGAAACTTGGAAAATGTAGCACAGACATTAGGTAAATCTTCATGGCAAATATTTTGGACGATTTCCTTTCCACTCGCTTGGCCGGGTTTATTAGCCGGCATCGTACTCGCTTTTGCGAGAGGGTTAGGTGAATTCGGTGCAACGCTCATGGTTGCAGGATACATTCCGAATGTGACAGATACGATTCCGCTTGCAATCTATTTTGCTGTAGAGACTGGAAATTGGGACATCGCAAAATTTTGGGTAATCGTCATCATTATTTTAGGTTATATTGCTATTTTATGGTTGAATTGGTGGAGTAGTAGAAATATGATGCGTCATAGTCGATAGGAGGACAACATGCTTTCAGTACATATGGTAAAACAATTAAAACATTTTACGCTCGATGTACAATTCGAAGTGAATGATGAAATTGTTGCGTTATACGGGCCTTCTGGGTCAGGGAAAACGACGATTTTAAATGGAATTGCTGGGTTGACAAAATTGACAGACGGAACGATTAAGTTAAATGATCGTCTGTTTGTGAAAGGTGGGAAACCGCTCGTCCTGTTCAGAAACGAAACGTCGGGTATGTTTTTCAATCGTATGCATTATTCCCTCATATGACGATTTGGGAAAATATCGAATATGCGATGAAAGATGAACAGATGACGAAACGACTCATTGAACAACTAGAAATCGACCATATCATCGATCAGTATCCAAAAGAAGTTTCAGGCGGAGAAAAGCAAAGAGCTGCGTTGATTAGAGCCTTAGCAACGAAGCCGGAAATCCTTTTACTCGATGAACCGTTTTCAGCATTAGATGATAACACGAAACGAAAAAGTATAGAACAAATATTAATGATCCATGAAAATTGGAAAATACCGATTATTTTTGTTTCACACTATCAAGAAGAAGTGAAATCGCTTACTGATAGAATTTTATTTATTCGAGACGGAAAACTGATAAAATAACAATGTAAAATTCGTGTTTATTCATAAACTATTGACGAATAAACAAAAACGTTGTATGATGGTCGACAACAATTAAATTACAGTAAATCTTTAGTAGATGTTGAAAGAAGTGCTAACATTGACAGAACAATTAATATACGTAAATGGTCAATTCGTACCGAAAAGAGGAAGCTGTCATCTCTGTATATGACCACGGTTTTTTGTACGGCGATGGTGTATTTGAAGGAATTCGAGTATATGGAGGAAATATTTTCAAATTAAAAGAGCATATAAATCGCTTATACGAATCAGCGCATTCGATTATGCTCACAATTCCACATACGAAAGAAGAGTTACAACAAATCATCGTCGATACCGTTGTAAAAAATAAATTGTCGAGTGCTTATATTAGAGTCGTCGTATCGCGTGGTAAAGGTGACCTCGGGCTTGACCCGCGAAATTGCGACGAACCGACTGTCATCGTCATAGCCGAACCGTTAGCGATCTATCGCAAAGAATTATATGAAAAAGGGTTGAAACTATCATCGGTGATGAAATCGAAGAAACAGCCCTGACGTACTCAATCCACAAATTAAATCACTAAATTATTTGAACAACATATTAGTGAAAATCGCTTCTTTTCAAGCCAATGCGGATGAAGCACTCATTTTAAACAATCAAGGCTATGTGACAGAAGGATCAGCGGACAACATTTTTATCGTTAAAAATGGTATCATAAAAACACCGCCTATATATTTAGGAGCGTTGGAAGGTATTACACGTAGTACAATCATTGCGATCGCTGAAGAAAATGGGCTGACAGTTCAAGAAGTTCCGTTTACGCTTCACGATGTATATGTCGCAGATGAAGTATTTTTAACAGGTACGGCCGCAGAAGTGATACCGGTAGTTAGTGTAGATGACCGTGTAATAGGTGACGGGCTACCGGGGAAAATTACTAAAAAGCTGTTGACTGAATTTCGAAAACTTACTTTAGTTGACGGAGTGAAATATTATCCCATAAAAAACTAAATATTCAAAAATTCAGAACTTTACATCTTTGTAAAATTAGCATAGTTTTACTTTAAATTTTTAAAAAATCGCGTATAATATGAAGATAACTAAAGTAGACTATTTATAAAATATTGATATAAATAAATCGATGAAGGGAACAAAGGAATAAGGCCAAATGTATTTACAGAGATCTAGGGTAGGTGAGAGCCTAGAAATACATCTTATTCTGACATCGTCCCTGAGTGCTGTATTGAACGGATGTTATATCCTATTAGGTATGGCCGGGTGTTTCGTGGTAGAGGCACCTGTTATCAAAATGAACTCAAAATATTTTTGAGTTTTTGAGGTAGTAATCGTGAGGTTACTACGAACATTGGGTGGTACCGTGAAAAGAGAACTCTTTTCTCCCCAAGAATCTAGTTACTAGATTCTAGGAGAAAAGAGTTTTTTTATTATATCTTGATAATAAAAAAAGTTTATCGATTCGCTAGGCTCCAATCAAACCGTAAACGTAAGCAAAGGATGAGCGAAAAAAGATAAAATTCAGAAGATAATGGATGTTTTTATAGACTGATTTGCGTGATTATTTAAAAACTTTTAAGGAGGAGTAAAATTGAGCGCAGAGGCGAAACAAAAACCTCAAATGGAAGTAGAGCAAAGTCAAAGTGTAGCAAGTAAACCGAAAACAGGTGCAGATCTATTAATCGAGTTGTTGGTCGAACAAGAAGTCGATACGATTTTTGGATATCCAGGTGGAGCGGTATTACCGATTTATGATGCAATCTATCGTAGCAACGCTTCATTTAAACATATTCTTACTCGTCATGAACAAGGTGCGGTCTTTGCGGCAGAAGGATATGCGAGAGTGACTGGCAAGCCTGGAGTTGTCATTGCGACATCAGGGCCAGGTGCGACGAATTTAATAACTGGAATTACAGATGCGATGATGGATTCTTTACCACTCGTTATTTTTACAGGTCAAGTCGCGAATCATGTGATTGGATCGGATGCATTCCAAGAAGCGGATGTATTAGGGATTACGACACCTATTACGAAATATAATTATCAAGTTGAAGATATTAACAGTTTACCGAAAATCGTGAAAGAAGCGTTTCATATTGCGACGACAGGAAGACCTGGACCAGTTGTCGTCGATATCCCTAAAAACATTTCTGAAGCTCTTACCTACTGGAGAATTTGAAACAGAATTCCATTTACCAGGCTATCAACCGACAACTAAACCGAACCCTCTACAAATTGTGAAATTAGCTGATGCGATCGGTAAAGCGAAAAAACCATTAGTCCTTGCAGGAGCAGGCGTGTTATTCGCAAGAGCTACGGATGAATTAAAACAATTTGTTGAAAAATACGAATTGCCAATTGTCAATACTTTACTCGGCTTAGGTAGTTTTCCAGGTACAAGTCCGCTATTTTTAGGAATGGCAGGAATGCACGGTACTTATGTAGCGAATATGGCGATGTATGAATGTGACTTACTCATTAATATCGGAGCAAGATTTGATGACCGTTTAACAGGGAATTTAAAACATTTCGCACCGAACGCAAAAGTGGCACATATCGATATCGACCCGGCAGAGATCGGTAAAAACGTACCGACGGAAATTCCAGTCGTTGCCGATGCTAAAAAAGCATTACAAGCGTTGTTGAAAAGAAATATTAAAATGCCTGATCATGCAGAGTGGAAAGCACATTTAAACGAGTATCAAGAAAAATATCCGCTCTGGTATGAAAAACCTGATGAAGATGAAGGTATTTCTCCGCAATATTTTGTGAAAAAATTACACGAATTAACGAAAGGAGAAGCTATCGTCACGACAGATGTCGGGCAACATCAAATGTGGGCCGCACAATATTATACATTAGATAGACCGCATAAATGGGCATCATCAGGAGGACTAGGTGCGATGGGATTTGGCTTCCCAGCAGCGATCGGAGCGCAAATCGGTCGTCCAGATGAACTCGTCATCTCGATTAATGGTGATGCTGGATTTCAGATGAATATGCAAGAATTAATGTTATTGAAACAATGGAATTTACCTGTAAAAGTAGTTATCTTAAATAACTCGGCATTAGGAATGGTTAGACAGTGGCAAGAAAGTTTCTATGAAGAAAGATATTCCGAGTCATTACTCGACTTGAATCCGGATTTTGTGAAACTAGCAGAAAGTTTTGGAGTCCGTGGAATGAGAGTCGAGAAAGAAGATGATGTGGAAAAAGCGATCCAAGAAATGATCGATCATAATGGACCGGTTGTCGTCGACTTTAAAATCGCTAGAAATGAGAAAGTATTTCCAATGATTGCACCAGGAAAAGGAATTCATCAAATGATGGGGGTGAAGAAATGAAACGGATTATCACCGCGACAGTACAAAACAGAAGTGGCGTTTTAAACAGAATTACTGGCATGTTGCAAAGACGCCAATTTAACATCGCAAGTATCTCTGTCGGGGAAACAGAAAATCCAGGGATATCTAAAATGACATTGGTCGTCGAAGTAAGTGACGATCGCAAAGCGGAACAGTTAACGAAGCAACTTAATAAGCAAATTGACGTCATCAAAGTATCAGATATTACAGATAAGGCGATCGTTGCGAGAGAACTAGTGCTTATTAAAGTTGCTAGTACACCGCAACAAAGCTCAGAGATACAAGGTTTAATCACTCCGTTTCGAGCATCAGTATTAGACATTAGTAAAGACAGTATGACGATTCAAGTAACTGGAAAACCAGAAAAAACTGATGCGTTAATCGCATTGCTTCGTCCTTACGGTATTAAAGAACTAGCTAGAACGGGTGTCACCGCATTTTTACGCGGTCACCAACCTTCGTCACAAGTAACAGAAATCAATCAATTCCCTGTTTAATGTGAAACAGGGATATGGACTCATCTTTTATTCAGATTAGTTTTATTCAAAAGAATTTATTAAATATACAAAAAATAAAGCAAAATTAAAAAAGGAGAATTGAAAAATGGCAAAAGTACTATACGAGAAAGATATTAATAAGGAAGTTTTAGCAGGAAAGAAAATCGCAATTATCGGATACGGTTCACAAGGTCATGCACATGCGTTAAACTTACGAGACAGTGGATTCGACGTCGTCATTGGTCAAAGACCAGGAAAATCACAACAAAAAGCAGAAGAAGATGGATTTACGGTCGTATCAGCTGAAGAAGCAACGAAACAAGCAGACGTCGTCATGATTTTATTACCGGATGAGCTACAACAAAAAGTATACGAAGATGAAATTAGAGATAATTTAAAAGAAGGTAGTGCTTTAGCATTCGCACACGGATTTAACATCCATTACTCACAAATTACACCACCTGAATATGTCGATGTATTTTTAGTCGCACCGAAAGGACCAGGTCATTTAGTACGTAGAACTTTTGAAGAAGGTGCAGGCGTCCCAGCGCTTTACGGTGTGTTCCAAGATTATACAGGTAATGCGAAAGAAATCGCGTTAGCATATGCAGCTGGTATCGGTGGAGCAAGAGCGGGAGTATTAGAAACTACATTCCAAGAAGAAACTGAGACAGATTTATTTGGAGAGCAAGCAGTATTATGCGGTGGACTTACAAGCCTTGTAAAAGCAGGATTTGAAACTTTAGTCGAAGCAGGATATCAACCAGAAGTAGCATATTTCGAATGTTTACATGAAATGAAATTAATCGTT
Source organism: uncultured Bacilli bacterium (assembly GCA_963766835.1). Lineage (GTDB taxonomy): Bacteria > Bacillota > Bacilli > Bacillales > Amphibacillaceae > Pseudogracilibacillus. Next base: position 21,997 of record CAVYBX010000004.1, on the reverse strand, counting down.
GATTTAATGTACGAAGGCGGCTTAGAAAACATGCGTTACTCGATCTCTGACACAGCACAGTGGGGAGATTTCGTATCAGGCCCACGCGTCATTAACGAAGAGACGAAAGAGCGCATGAGAGAAGTATTAAAAGATGTACAGTCTGGTGAGTTTGCGAAAGATTGGATTTTAGAAAACAAAGCGAACAGACCTCGCTTTAACGCGATCAATGCTCGTGAAAAGGAGCATCCGATCGAAGTCGTTGGAAGAGAACTACGTGAATTAATGCCGTTTGTAAAAAACCCATTAAAATAAAAAATCTTGGAATGGGAGTGTGTGAAATTGACGAAAATTCAAATTTTTGATACGACATTACGCGATGGTGAACAATCACCTGGAGTGAATTTGAATAAATTAGAAAAATTAGAGATTGCTAGACAACTAGAACGCTTTGGTGTAGATAGAATGGAAGCAGGATTCCCTGCTTCCTCCAAAGGAGATTTTGAAGCAGTTAAATTAATTGCTGACACGATTAAAGATACGTCCGTAACGGGGTTAGCTCGTTCTGTTAAATCGGATATCGATGCAGCTTGGGAAGCTTTAAAAGGTGCAGAAGAACCTTGCGTCCACGTGTTTATCGCAACATCTCCAATTCATATGACGTATAAATTGAAGATGACACCTGATGAAGTAATGAATCAAGCGGTTGAAATGGTTAAATATGCGAAACAAAGATTCCCGAAAATAGAATGGTCAGCAGAAGATGCTTCCCGTTCTGACTTAGACTTTTTAGTTCAAGTAATTGAAAAAGTAATCGATGCGGGAGCAAATGTCATTAACTTGCCTGACACAGTAGGTTATGCGACACCAGAAGAATATGGGAATATGTTTAAATATATTAGGGAAAATGTACCAAATATCGATAAAGCGATTCTTTCATGCCACTGCCATAACGATTTAGGACTTGCGGTTGCAAATTCGATCGCAGCAGTAGAAAATGGTGTAAGACAAATCGAAGGTACGATTAATGGAATTGGTGAAAGGGCAGGGAATGCATCTTTAGAAGAGATCGCTGTAGCATTCCATATCCGTTCAGACTTTTATCCATACAAGACGGATTTGAAATTGAACGAAATTAAACGTACGAGCGATTTAGTGGCTAAATTGACAGGTATGCAAATTCAAGCAAACAAAGCGATCGTCGGTAAGAACGCATTCGCTCATGAATCTGGAATACACCAAGACGGAGTATTAAAACATGCTGAAACGTATGAAATTATTACTCCTGAATTAATCGGATTATCTTCGAACGTACTCTTTTTAGGTAAACATTCCGGTCGCCATGCATTTAAAAAGAAAGTGCAAGAGATGGGTTACGAACTTTCTGATGAAAAGTTAAAAGAAGCATTCAACCGCTTTAAAGCATTAACAGACCGTAAAAAAGAAGTGACAGATGAAGATTTATTCACGATTTTAACGGAAGTACAAACTGAAGCTGTTAATGTCGATAAATACGAACTTCAAAGCTTCCAAGTACAGTACGGTTCAAATAACGTACCTACAGCGACAGTGGAATTAAAAACACCTGAACAAACTGTCGTTCAAAAAGCTTGTACAGGAAGCGGTAGTGTAGAAGCACTTTATGCGACATTAGACGAATTGATCTCCGAAGAATTAGAATTAATCGACTATCAACTTAACTCTGTCGGAAGAGGAAAAGATGCTTTAGCGCAAGCGAACGTTCAATTAATTGTAAATGGACAACAAATGAGTGGCAGAGGTTCAGCCCAAGATGTGCTTGAAGCGTCAGCGAACGCATTTTTAAATGCTGTGAATCGTTATGTTATTCAGCAAAAAACAAACGAACGTCGCAATATACAACAACAATCGTAAAGAAGTTGAAGGGCGGATGAATTCATTGGAGAAAAGCATTGTCGTACTCCCAGGTGATGGGATCGGTCAAGAAATCATGGAATCTGCGAAAAAAGTACTGACTAAAGTCGCTGAAAAATATGGTCACTCATTTAAGTTCGAACAATACGATATCGGCGGCACTGCTTATGATAAATATGGAGTGCCTTTAACAGACGAAACAGTCGATGCATGTTTAAAATCTGATGCCATTTTACTTGGGGCAATTGGAGGCCCGAAATGGGACTCCCTTCCGCCCCATTTAAGACCTGAACAAGGACTGTTAAAAATAAGAAAAGCGTTGAACCTTTTTGCAAATATTCGACCGATCAAAGGGTTTGCACCTTTATTGCACGCATCACCATTAAAAGAATCTGTCATTAAAGGAAGCGACATATATATTATTCGGGAACTGACTGGAGGACTCTATTTTGGGGAACCACGGGAACGCCGCGAAAATGGAAATGTTGCTGTAGATACGTTAATTTATCATCGTGAAGAGATAGAACGGATCGTCAACAAAGGCTTTGAAACTGCAAGACTTAGAAACAAACGATTAACTTCTGTCGATAAAGCGAATGTACTCGAATCTAGTCGACTATGGCGTGAAATCGTCGATGAGATTAGTGAACATTATCCAGACGTTCAAGTCGAGCATATGTTAGTTGATTCAGCTGCTATGAAATTAATTACAGATCCGACAAGTTTCGACGTCATCGTCACTGAAAATATGTTCGGCGATATATTAAGTGATGAAGGATCTGTCCTAACAGGTTCAATCGGAATGCTTCCTTCAGCAAGTTTGTCAGAAACGATCGGTTTATATGAACCGGTACACGGTTCAGCCCCGGATATCGCTGGAAAAGGTATTGCGAATCCACTAGGGATGATTTTGTCAGCTGCAATGATGTTACGTTATTCATTTCATCTAAACGTGGAAGCAGAAGCTGTTGAAGATGCAGTAGAAAAAAGTTTAGAACAAGGATATCATACAGCTGATTTAAAAATATTAGACGGTAAACAAGTCGGTACAGAAGAAATGACCGAAATCGTCATCAATAACTTATAAACATCAACGTGCCATATTTATGGAGGTGTTCATATGGCAAAGCCAAAAACGATCATAGAGAAAATTTGGGAGAAAAAAGTCGTCCATGAAGAAGAGGGGAAACCTGATTTACTATATATCGATTTACATTTAATTCATGAAGTTACGTCCCCTCAAGCATTTGAAGGTTTAAGATTGAAAAACCGCCGTGTAAGACGACCTGATTTAACTTTCGCGACGATGGATCATAATGTACCAACTAAAAACCGCGAAGAAGTAAGAGACCCAATTTCTAAGCTACAAATGGAAACATTAAAGAAAAATTGTGAAGAATTTAACATTCCATTGGCAGATATGTTTCATCCTGACCAAGGGATTGTTCACGTTATCGGACCACAACTCGGCTTAACACAACCTGGAAAGACGATTGTCTGTGGAGATAGTCATACGTCGACTCACGGTGCTTTTGGAGCACTTGCATTTGGTATTGGGACGAGTGAAGTAGAACACGTATTAGCGACACAAACTATATGGCAAACGAAGCCGAAGACGTTAAACGTCCACGTCGAAGGTGATTTAGGACCTGGAGTTACAGCAAAAGATTTAATTTTAGCGATCATCGCAAAATTTGGTGTAAAAATGGGAACAGGATACATCATTGAATATACAGGTGATGCTATCAGAAAAATGACGATGGAAGAACGTATGACGATTTGTAATATGTCAATTGAAGCAGGAGCGCGTGCTGGATTAATTAGTCCAGATGAAACGACAGTAGAATTTCTACGCGGTAGAAGATACGTCCCTAAAGGTGAAGAGTTTGAAAAAACTGCAAAAGACTGGTTAGCACTTGCAACAGATGAAGGTGCAACTTACGATAAAGTGTTGACGATCGACGCTTCTGAAGTTGAGCCACAAGTTACTTGGGGAACGAATCCATCGATGGGTGTACCAGTAGCGGTTCAACACCGAGTTTAGATGAAGTGGAAAATAAAGAAGAAGTAAAACGTGCGTTAGAATATATGGGATTAGAAGAGAACCAACCGATTACTTCGATTGAAATTGACCACGTTTTTATCGGTTCTTGTACGAATTCACGCTTACGCGATTTGAAACGAGCGGCGGAAATCGTAAAAGGTAAAAAAGTAAAAGATGGCGTTCGAGCAATCGTCGTTCCTGGTTCATTTTTAGTGAAGATGGAAGCAGAAAAACTAGGAATTGATAAAATCTTTAAAGAAGCTGGATTTGAATGGCGTGATGCCGGATGTAGTATGTGTTTAGGGATGAACGATGACATAGTTCCTCCAGGGGGCAGATGTGCTTCTACTTCAAACCGAAATTTCGAAGGTCGTCAAGGAAATGGTGCTCGTACGCATTTAGTTAGTCCTGAAATGGCTGCAGCTGCAGCGATAGAAGGTCGATTTGTAGATGTTCGTACGTATGCAAAAGCAGTGAATTAGGAGGAATGCGTCATGGAAGCTATCAAGAAACATACAGGTTTAGTTTATCCATTGAATCGATCAAACGTCGATACGGATCAAATCATTCCTAAACAATTTTTAAAAAGAATTGAAAGAACAGGTTTTGGGCAATATGTATTTTATCATTGGCGTTTTGACGAAAATGGTAATAAACGTGAAGACTTCAGTTTAAACGATCCGAAATATGAACATGCATCGATTTTAGTGACCGGTGAAAATTTCGGTTGCGGTTCTTCTCGAGAACATGCGCCGTGGGCATTGTTAGACTACGGGTTTAAAGTCATTATCGCTCCAAGTTTTGCGGACATATTTTATAATAACGCATTAAAAAATGGTATCGTTCCAATTAAAATGGACGAACAACAAGTAAATGAGTGGTTAAAAGAAGCGGAAAAATCTGAGTTAACATTGACAGTTGATTTAGAGTCGAAAACTATAACAGATCAAAATGGTAAACAATATAACTTTGACATCCCAGAATATCATCGCCAAAATTTAATCAATGGCTGGGATGAAATAGCACTAACATTGCAATTGGAAGACAAAATAAGAGAATATGAAGAAAATAGACTATAATAGTTAGTAAGTGGATATTTGAGGAGTGTGGAGTAATTGGGGATTTATTAACGGGTGAAAAAATTTATAAGGCGTTGGAACGATTAAAGCCGATCGTTCATCGGACACCATTAGTTACATCAGAAACTACGAACAAAATCGTCAATAAAAAAGTTTATTTCAAAATGGAAAACCAACAAAAAACCGGCGCGTTTAAATTTCGTGGAGCAACATTTAAATTAATGCAACTGTCAAATGAGCAATTAGAAAAAGGTGTCATTACTGCATCAGCAGGTAATCACGCCCAAGGAGTAGCCTACGCTTCAAGAAAATTAGGGGTAAAAGCGACTATTTATATGCCGGAAAAAACCCCACATAGTAAAATTGAAGCGACGCAAAATTACGGAGCAGAAATTGTGTTAACAGGGAGCACTTTCCAAGAAGCGTATGAAGCTTCGATGGAAAGGCAAAAAGAGACAGGTGCCACATATGTACATCCATTCGACGATTATGATGTAATGGCTGGCCAAGGAACGATCGCGATGGAAGTATTACGGCAAGAAGACCGCATTGACACATTTATCGTGCCAATCGGTGGAGGAGGACTAATAAGTGGAATAGCAGTTGCAGCAAAACACGTCAATAAAAATATTCGTGTCATCGGTGTTCAGACAGAAGCGTTTCCTGCTGCATATAATAGCTTCCACGGTAAGAATCAAAAGCAAAACTATTCTGCCGATACGATTGCGGAAGGTATTGCCGTAAAAAACCCGGAGAACTCACTATGCCGCTTATTAAAAAATATGTGGATGATATCGTAACAGTAAACGAAGAAGAAATTGCTAGTGCTATTCTGTATATGCTTGAACGTAATAAAACGTTGATGGAAGGAGCAGGTGCAGTAGCTTTAGCAGCTCTTTTTGCACATAATGATTATATTAAATCGCGACATTGTGGAGTGATCGTAAGTGGAGGAAATTTTGATCTAGACAAAATCCCACTTATTCAACGATTAGCTAATAAACATTCAGCATAAAAAAGCAATGAGACTATTGTTCTCATTGCTTTTTTTACGTACGAATGCCATAGGGGTAATATATAGGGAGTAAGTACTGAGCCACGAACTTGGAGCCCCAGTGTGGAAAGCCTACAAATGGGGCAATAGTAGAAAGAGCTACTGGCATATTTCAAACAGTCCAATTCTACACAAAACCCTTGGCAACTCCTACTGGAAAAGCCGAAGGTTAAGAAGTCTACACGAACGTTATGAATTCTTGCGTTACTCATCTTAATTGAACCGCCGTATACGCAAACCGTACGTACGGTAGTGTGAGAGGACGGAGGCTAATCACCTCCTCCTACTCGATTCTTTAAAATGAATTATGTCGAACGTCTCCTACATCGAAAAGTTCATCTTCTGTCTCGTTATCTTCATCGTTTTCTAGCCATTTATCGATTAACGCTGGATCGACATCAATTTGTTTATCATCGTAGAAAAATTCGCTCGGATCTACCGGTTCCCAATTTTTGTTCGGTGTATAAAATCTTAATAAATCTCCATGTAATACTTTATCTGATAAGCTTAATTCATGCTCGACTTTTCGTTTTAATTCTTTTAACTCCTCATTCGATTCTAATTCTTCTCCAGTGCGGTTATCGTAAAATACATCTTTGATCATCGCGTAATCTTCAGTAATAAAATCACCATTTCTAAATGCGATCAAATCGTCATGACCTTCGGAAAACATGTCTGTACCGAATAATATATAATCTTGCGCATCGATTCCAAGCAAATGTAGGATAGTAGGCATGACGTCGATTTGTCCAGTAAATTCATCGATAGTTCCTTGTCCTTCAACGCCTGGAATTTTAATGAGAAACGGAACACGTTGTAATTGTGCATATTTATAGCTCGTCATCTCTTCACCAAATATTTCACTTAACGCTTCTAAATGGTTGTCAGATATACCGTAGTGGTCACCGTAAATGAAGATGAGTGAATCTTCGTATAAACCAGCTTCCTTCAAGTCATCAAAGAATTGCTCTAATGCTTCGTCCAAATAACGTGCAGTTTGGAAATAGCGATTGACAGATCTGCTGCTCGTTTCAGCTGGTTCAATCGTTGCATCCTCTTCATCGATCAAATATGGATGATGATGCGTTAATGTCATCATATGTGCATAAAATGGTTCTTCAAGTGATTCGAATAAAGGCATCGATTCTTTGAAAAAAGGTTTATCTTTCAATCCGTATCCGATGACTTGCTCATCACTCATATCGTAATAAGCTTCATCGAAGAAATAATCGATACCGAACTGTTTATAGATTTCATCTCTATTCCAAAAAGATTTACTATCTCCGTGGAAAACGGCGCTCGTATACCCTTGTTCTTGTTTTAATATTGCCGGTAATGCTTGGTACGTATTTTTCCCTTTCGTTACGAATGCACTACCTTGTGGTAATCCGTATAAAGAGTTATCTGTAATTAACTCAGCGTCAGCAGTTTTTCCTTGTTCCGTTTGGTGAAAGAAATTTTCAAAATAAGTAAATTCATCACCATGTTCATTTACTAATGAATTGATGAATGGTGTCACTTCTTCTCCATGTAATTCAAAATTAATTAAGAACGAATGGAAAGATTCTAAATGAATTTTAATAATATTCTTCCCTTTAGCAACTCCAAATAGTTCTTCATTCGGTGCTGCATACTTATTATCTGTGTAATTTTGAACGATCGTAATATCGTTACTATCTGCTAACACTCGTTCAGTAGAAGTTTTTAAGTTTTGAATCGCATCGTAAATGGTAAAGTTATAAGCGCCTAAATATTTTACGATGTAGTTTCTATCAAATGTTCTTTTTAATAATTGAGGGCGATCAGCTTCTGCTAACCCTAGATTAATAGCAAAAACAACGATACCAGCTAAAATAATCATCACCGGTCGTTTTAAATTCATCCGCTCTAGAGACCAGATTTGACTACTTTTTCTAAATAAAATGATGAGAATCACAATGTCTAATAAATAAAAAATGTCGGTCCATGTCATTAAACTGATAATACTACTACCTAAACTACCGAAGTTACTAGTTTGAGTAAGGACTGGTAGTGTAATAAAGTCAGAGTTAAAACGGTAAAAAACGACATTTGCATAAAGTAGCAACGTCATTAACGAATGAATGATGATAATATAGCCTCCAACTCGACGACCACGACCGAAAAGCGCAATTCCTAAGAATATGAGAGTTGAACTAATTGGATTTAAGATTAATAGAAAATGTTGTAAAAGATTTTGTATATCTAAATTAAACTCTATTAAATAAACAATATAAGATTTTAACCAAATAAAAATTGCTGCAATAGTAAAAAATCCCATCCTCGAAGAGATGTAATTTTTCATGCTTTTCACCTCGAATTATATTCCATGTATCGTATGGAATGGTCGGACAAATATATATATTACTACATATTATCAAAAAAATCAATTTTGTAAACGAAAAGGTCATTCACTATCTCAAGCAATTTTCCATCACAAATAAAATCACCTATTTCAAAAATAGGTGATTTCTAATATCAAGTATCATCATATGAAAGGTAACACAGAAAGATGACAGTCTTTTTAATGAGATATATTTCCATGCACCGGACCGTAACTATTCATAATCATTTGCATATCTTGTTGTTGTAACTGAGCTACTTCGTAGTAACCTTTTTTGTTCATATAGAGATACATTTCATATGCCATCTCAATTGAATTCGGTATGCTATCAGCAAATACTCTTCTAAGTACAGGATTCGTCGCTTCTAAAGCAGCTAATGTAAATGCAGTAGAGACTGCTTTCAAATGGCTTAAGATAAAACTAGAAATACATTCATCATTTAGTTCATTAATCGATTGGATCGGTGTTTTAGGTGAAGATTGTTTCATTCCATAAATTGAATCATTTCCTTCTTGCATATGATACGTCTGTGTTTTCACAGCAGGATCTGTCCCAGTTTTCATTGTATCGAGTATCGTATTGTATAGTTGATTTAAAAACCCTCTTTGTCGTTGCATAATATTCGACAATTCTTGATCTTGAACATATTGATCATACAATACGTAATGTTCAAGTGCACCTACTAAAGCACCGATCGCTTCATCTGCATCTAATAACTCATGACCTCCAAACTGCATTTGCGGCGGCATTTGTGAAGATGACTGTTGTTGATTCTGTTCTTGGTTTTGATTAAACAAAACAATTCCTCCTTTTTTATCGTCAGGAATTATTTTGAACGAAATAAAGAAAAATATGCGAAAAATTAAATAGAAAATTTCATTTATTTGTTAAAACCTATTAATTGTATGAATTTTTACTGAAAAACATGCTATTATAATTAAAAAGAATCATACATAAAGAAGAGTGTGTGGTAAAATGCATGGGTTACGAGAAGCAAGAAATTGGATAGCAGGCGTACAATGGTTTTTTTTTATTTTTGCAAATATCGTTATTATACCGATCACAATTGGGGAAGCTTATGGACTAACCCAAACTGAAATAGTTCCATTGCTACAAATGTCTTTTATCGTAACAGGATTAGCTTGTTTAGCACAAGTGTTTTTCGGTCACCATCGACCGTTATTAGAAGGACAATCAGGTTTATGGTGGGGAATATTTTTAACGCTCGTCGTAACTACTTCCGCGCAAGGAATGCCGATTGATGTGCTCGGCGGCAGTTTAACTTTAGGGGTCATCATATCAGGTTTCGTGACGATTTTGATCGGTGTCCTTGGGATCGGTCCGGTAATCGCAAAATTATTTAAACCTGGTGTCATGGGCGTTTTTATGTTTTTGCTCGGTCTTACTTTAATTCAAATATTTTTAAAAGGAATGCTCGGTTTACCTTTTAAAGCTTCATCGGAAACGGCGACGATTAATATACCTGTTTCGGCATTAGCCATTTTTATTGCAGTGCTCGTTATGATTATTAGTATTAAATCGCCAGCAAAAATAAGAAGTTATGCACTTTTAATCGGTATTATCATCGGATGGATATTGTACATTATATTTTTCGGTCCTGATGCATCGATCGGCGAATCAGCTGGAATAAAAGTATTTCCATTAGGTTCATTAACGTGGGATACCGGGGTCGTCTTAACGGCGGTACTAGCTGGTCTATTGAACACGTCTAACACGTTCGGTGCATTGAAGGGATCTGACGATTTGTTGCAAAAAGAAACGACGAAACGTGATTATTTCGCATCGTTTTCTATAACAGGATTATCGAATATAGCGGCTGGTTTTTTCGGGTTGGTCCCTTATGCTCCATTCGTTTCATCGATCGGATTTTTACGGCAAACGAATATTTTGGACAGGCTTCCGTTTATCATCGGTAGTTTCTTATTTTTCCTCATGGGAGTAATCCCTCCGATAGGAAAATTTTTCTCAACTCTTCCGTTAAGTATAGGAAGCGCCGTATTATTCGTCGCTTATTTACAGTTATTCAATTCGTCGATTGAAAATTTTAAGGGGATGCAATTTAATGCATTAAACGTTTACCGAGTAGCGATTCCATTATTCGTTGGAACAGTTATTATGACGCTGCCGGCAGCTACATTTGAGTCAATTCCGGCTTTTATCCGTCCGTTTATGAGTAACGGACTGTTAGTAGGTATTGTTGTCGCGTTAATTTTAGAAAATATGATCGATTGGGACAAAGTTGGAAAAGTGACAGACGAGCGAAGAAAGTTAGTGAAATAATGATACTAACATAAAGGAGATGTCGCTTTGTTTGACATCTCCTCAGTTTTTTAGGATAGATCAATTTCTAATCTTATCGGGCAATGATCACTTCCTAAAATATGTGCATCGATTTCAGAAGCAAGTAACTGTTCCTTTAACCTGTTTGATACGATAAAGTAGTCGATTCTCCAGCCGATATTCCTTTCTCTTACCGTCGGCATGTACGACCACCATGTATATAAACCTTCTTTATCCGGATAAAAATAACGCAACGTATCGATAAAACCAGCATCGAGTAAACGTGACAACTTTTCTCTTTCTTCGATCGTAAAACCTGAGTTTCCTTCATTTGTTTTCGCATTTCGAAGATCGATCGGTTGATGAGCGACATTCAAATCTCCACATAAAATAACCGGTTTTTCCTCATCTAATCGTTTTATTTGATCAAAAAGGTCGTCTTCCCATGTTAAACGATCATTTAATCGTGACAAATCTCTGCGTGCATTCACCGAATATACATTGACTAAGAAAAAGTTTTCGTATTCTAAAGTAATGATTCTACCTTCAGGATGTTCATTCGAATGACCGATTCCATATTGAACGGAAAGCGGCTTATTTTTCGTAAACACAGCCGTTCCAGCGTAACCTTTCTTTTCTGCGTAATTCCAATAAGTATGATAATGATCTAGTTGAAGATTGATTTGCCCTTCTTGAAGCTTTATTTCTTGCACACAAAATATATCAGCTTCAACATCAAGAAAATAATCTAAAAACCCCTTACGTATACAAGCTCTTAAACCATTTACATTCCACGAAACTAACTTCAATGTTTATCCCCCTTTATCATCACCTAACTAATTGTAACAATGTCAGAGAAAATTAGGGAGAAAATTTTTTAAAATATATTGACTTTTTAGTGTACTAAACATATAATACAGCTAAAGTGTATTAAGGGATAATACAGATAATGGAACGGTTGGATATTTTTTGCGGTTCGTGTATTAATCATTTAATACAGAATGGACATCGTAAGGGAGGGGGTTGAATCCGATGCATTTAAAACTAAATAGTCGTGCCCCTGTATACATACAGGTGATTCAATATTTTAAAGTACAAATAGCAAGCGGAGCACTAGCGAAAGGTGAAGAAATACCATCTCGACGCGAGCTAGCTCAAAAGTTGAATATTAACCCGAACACCGTCCAACGGGCGTATAAAGAAATGGAGGAAGAAGGATTGATTTATACAGAAGGGAATAAGCCGAGTAAAATAACAAATGATGAAAAAATCATTCAAAAAGTACGAGAAAATTTATTGACTGAAGCAGTAGAAACGTTTATATCTTCCGTTTATACGTTGCAAGTACCGTTAGATGAATATTGTCGCTTTAGTAAAAGAATATTATGAGAAACATAAAGAGAACAGGAGGGAAGGTATGATTGAGGTAAAAAATATCTACAAATCATACGGGAGAAAACAAGTACTTAATGGTGTTTCGTTTACAGCGAAAAAAGGGGAAATTACTTGTCTGATCGGCGTAAATGGTGTTGGAAAAACGACAATATTAAATGCGATTATGAATTTGACACCGATCGATAGTGGCGAAATTTTAATCGATAAGAAAAAAATAAATAAAAATAGTTATGAAAAAATTGCTTATATTCCTGATACGATCACGATGTTGCCACAGATGCGGATACGTGATGCATTTGATTTTATGGCAGATTTTTATCAATCATGGAATGAAAAAAGAGCAGAGCAGTTGTTAACATTCTTTCGATTACAAAAAGAATGAACGCATTTCAAATTTATCGAAAGGGAATAAAGCGAAAATGAATCTTACTCTTAGGGTTAGCGCTGGATGTCGATTATCTATTAATGGATGAACCATTTTCAGGGATCGATATATTCAGTAGGGAACAAATTACAGATGTATTTACGACACATTTGATAGAAGATCGTGGTGTGATCGTTACAACACACGAAATCGATGAAATAGAACAATTAGTCGATCATGTCGTATTGCTCGATAGTGGCATCGTCTTGAAAGAATTTAACGCTGAACAAATGCGTGAAGAAGAGGGCAAATCGATTGTCGATGTCATGAGGGAGGCCTTTCGTGTATGAACAGTTTTTTCAAATTACTAAATTTTGAATTAAACCGGTTTATGAAATTATATATCGCTTTACTGATCACGATCGCCGTCATTCAACTTATCGGAACGTTTGTTGCAGCCCAAAAATATATGATATTAGTGAACAATTCCTTCATCAAAGGCGGCATGAATGAAAAAGCTTTTATCGAAATGTATTCATACTTTCAGTTTGATCGATAACGCTTATAGTCTATGGGTACTTGGACCATTGGCCATCGGAATCGCTTTATTAATTATTTATATTTTTTTCATTTGGTATCGTGATTGGTTCGCGAAAAATACGTTTATTTATCGATTATTGATGTTACCGACCTCGCGGATGAATGTATTTTTTGCAAAAGCAATAACGATTATGCTCACCATGTTAGGTCTTATCGGGATGCAAATTGTTTTATTATACTTGGAAGAAAAAATGGTGAAATGGATTGTCCCAAAAGTATTTCGCGTAGATTTAACAGTTCCGGAAGTAATATCTGGAGTATATCAATTATCGATGATTTTACCGGAAAGCTTTATGGAGTTTTTAGTTACTTATAGTCTAGTTTTTGCGTTTATCGTCGTCATGTTCACTGCAATCTTATTTGAAAGAAGTTTTAAATTTAAAGGGATCTGCTATCGGGATATTATATATTTTTTGTTCAATCAGTCTATTTATTTTACCAGTCATCGTTCAATTTCTTCTTTTCGGAAATTTATATTTGTACCCAGATGAACTGTTTTTCGTCGAATTTTTCATATGGATGGTCGTTGTGGCATGCTCATTACTCGTTAGCCGATACTTATTAAATCGTAAGGTGACAGTTTAGGAGAGGAGGGAAAAGATGAAGAAATATGTTAATCTCGTTGTTTTCACAATTTTTATCGTCATAACAATCAGTTATTTGTATATCGATGCAAAGAACGTCTCACGTTATTTTCCTAATTTCCACTTTAAAACGATTGCTGGCGATGAAGAGACGATAAAGGATCTCGTCATTACTGGAGATTTCCATTATGATTACTTTGGATTTGAACCTTTTCGAATTGATACAGAAGGAACGGCTTATTTTCGTCATGAACCATTTTTTAAAAAATTAAACGGTTATTACAAGCAAAAGGATATAGAAAGATTACAGCGAGAATATAAAAGTTTTATGCGTGGAAAAGATGAATTTTCCGGTTTATTTTATGAAACGGAACATTTATTAGTATATGGTAGTGTTTCGTACGATGTTTGGAGTTTAAATAGCGAACAATTTGAAATAGCAGTACTTGATAAAGAGACAAATGAAACGATTTCTTTTCAAACGCCTATACCAAATATAGATGATTATTTGTACTTAGACACACGGAAAATATTTGTAATAGATGACGAAGTATTTATCGTAACTGTAAATGAACGGGCAGGAAATAATGAAGATGTGTATCTAGGTGAGGTGTATGTTTACACGTTTGATATAAATGAACGACAACTTACATACACAGAAAAGATAGGAGAAATTGAACATCAAAATGCAGACAATGATGGATATAGCGATGTTCAAATTTTACTTGATGATCAACACGCGAATGTGATGTTGTTTTGAATATGACGTAACATATATGGAGGAATCTACGAACGACATGTTCGCTGAATCGATAGAGATAGATCATATCATGAAGTACGATCTAAAGACGCATGAAAAAGAAGAAATTACAATAAAAGAAACGAAACTCGGTGTGCCGATAGCATTTGTGGAAGATGAATTATTTTTCGTTGAAGTTGATCGACAAAAATTATTCGTCACTAATTATCATTTGCAAAAAGACTCGATCATCGATCGATTAGAAGCGGGCACAGTTAGTATGTATTTCTCATATGGAGAATTGTATGAACCACTTGTCGAAGGTGGCAAATTTTATTGCATTCCTACTTTCATTGATGAAAGTATGGAATCTACCGTTACTGTCATCGATCTATTAAATTTCGATGTCATCTATGAAGGGAAAGTTGAATTAGTTCAACCACTAGATACAATTCAAGATTCATCGATATATTTTAATCATATAGAACTGAGAAATGAATGATAGAACGCTTGTCGCATTAATGACAAGCGTTCACTTTACTAAACTATTTAGCTGTAACTTCTGTTCTATTTAAAGCATATTTTACTGCATTGACGTATTCTTGTATCGCTCGTCGACTAATTTCGGCAGTTGGGTGGACGATTTCGAATGCGTGGAAACAACCAGGATAAAGATGAAATTCTACGTCTACACCTGCTCGTGCTAGTAGAGTGACATATTCAAGCGTTTCATCACGGAATGGGTCGAGCTGTCCGATGCAAGTGTATGTGTAAGGGAGTCCGGAAAGGTCTTCTGCACGAATAGGTGCGGCATATGGTGACACATCATCTGTTCCATTTTTTCCGTCTAAATACATCGACCAGCCTTTTTCGTTCAACTCGTAATTCCAAACCATATGTCCGGTAATTTCATGGTGTGAAGGGTTATCATTTCGGTCGTCAATCATTGGATAAAGTGGCATTTGGAAGCAAAGTTCTGGACCGTTGCGGTCGCGTGCAAGTAATGTGACAGCAGCAGTCAATCCTCCTCCAGCACTTAAGCCAGCGACGCCGATTCTTTTCGGATCTACACCGAGTTCAGAAGCTTCATCAGCAATCCATTCCAGAGCGGCATAACAATCTTCTAATGCTGCAGGATAACGGTGTTCAGGCGCTAATCGGTAGTCGACGGACACGACGATACAATTTGCTTCTTTTACAAATTGCTGGCATAAATCTTTATTTTCATCTGCAGAACCTAGGACATAACCACCGCCATGTATCCACAACAGCGCAGGAAGAAGGTCACTTTTTTCTTTCGGTTCATAAGTGATCACTCGGACGGAAGGATTGTCTTCAGGTCCGGGGATCATCTTTTCTGTGATCTGAACAGCATCATCATCGGGGATTGGATTCATTTCGGCTTCTTCTGCCATCGCTTGTCTCGTTGTTTCGTAATTGTCTAAATCAAGTGGCGGAATTGTTCAAGCATTTCTCGTAATTCAGGATCAATTCTATTTTTCATCATCTCAACCTCCTAAAAATTATATCATATATCGTTTTTATAGCTGGCAAGTAACGACGCTTCGTATGTAATCGCTGATCATTAGGGAATTCTATAAAAAATGTTTCAATTGTTTTTTGGCAGATGATGAAAAATATTAACAATTTATATTACTGTATTTGGTAGAACATCTATGATGAAGTGTGATAGGAAGGCTTGTACAATGTTTTGTAAAGAGATAACCCGTTACACCACCATATATAAAAACGATTATTTAATAAAATAGCAAAAATTCATAATTAAAAGATTAATAAAATGTTTGTTGTTTTATTTATATGATTTTTATTTTTAAATGATGACAAAAATTATTGTGAAGTATAAGTGACTAGACAGCGGAGATAATTTAAAAAAGCATGTTAATTTACTGATTTTCTACATATTTATATATACGATCCAATTTTTCAACGAATTTTTTAGTATGGACGATTCGAGCTTCTCTAACAAATTCTTTACCGTCGACGAATAAAAGTAATACAGGGGCTGTAAAAACTTGAAAGCAGCTAGCGACTTGAGGAACTTCACTAGCATTGATCGTAGCGGAATAAATATTCGGATACTTAGATAAAATTGCTTCAATTTGTGGTCGTAACCCGTCACATACACTACAATTCGGTTGTGTCATGTACAGGAAAGCTAAATTGTGTTCTTGAATAAATTGCTCAATTTCTTCTATAGAATGTAGCTGTATAAAATTAATCATTACTTTCACCTCTTATGACGATATTACCTTTATTTTGCAAAAATGTCTTTTATTTTGCATGACAACTTTTTAAGATACAACTCTAGTTTAATGTTAATTACGTCTTTGGACTGATAGACAGAACAGCTTAATGATGTTAACTTTTTGAATAATCGCAATATTAAAGGTGGTAAAAATGAGGATATTATTTTGTGCGCTCGTGTTCATATTATGTGTATCACTATTAATCGGTTGCAGTAAGGAAAATGAAAACATTGTCGATTTAAAAAATACTCAAAAAGTAGAAATCGTCACAGTGGATGAACCAGAATCAATTTTAAATACGCTCGAACATCAAGAAGAAATAGATGATTTCGTACAAAAGCTGAAGGTAGATTCGTGGAGTTATGACAGTATTCCTGCTGATGCAATCGAATGTAATATGTTTAAAATATATCAACCGGAGACGGTGAAGTTAGATGGTGACCAATTAGAGAGAAAAGCACAACTCGTCGCTATCATAACAATTTTTCAGGAAGGGCCATATATCAAATTTGAAACGAAGCATTCAACGATCAACTTTAAAGCTCCGGTCGATGTCATAGAATATCTCTATAGTTTAATAGAAGGATGACTTTTATAGAAAAACTGCGTTTGATACGCAGTCTTTCTATTTATCTAGGAACAGGAGTAATCGGATCTAAACATGTGATACCGCAGAAGCAGTCTAAATCGACAGTGATACAAAGTCCAGTTTCGCGGAAGTTTTCGATTTTACGGCTGCCGAATTGATCGCAAAACGAACCGCGGACGTGGTGATGCCCATGGCTTACGTCAACTTTATCATCTCCGTGATGTTCGTGACCTCCCGATCTTCTTCCAACAGGTAATAATAATTCAAGCCGGACACAGCTGTCTGAACCACGGACGAATCCTCTAACTTTAAAAATCGGGGATTCAATACATTCGAAATGTCCGCTTCTTCCTCCATCTCTATCTCTGCCGACAAAACCTGAACCGACGAAAGGTTTACAACTATCTTTACAAATAAGCATGATAGGAATCGTCGTATACCTAGTTCTTCTTCTCGGTTTTGTCGGGGATAATAACTCTTCAATAGACTGTTCACAACTAGTAGTGCAAGCTGTAGCCGCTTCTTCTGCAGCACGAACTTGTGCATCGACTATTTTTCTTACGACATCTTTTATACAATGATCGGAAGCGAAACATTGATCGCTAAAACAACCCATTATGAAACAACTCCTTTATTTTTGTCGTTATTACATTAACACTATATGTAGGATAATTGTTTACAGGTTGTTTTATAGTCTATTTTGAGCATAAAATGAGTAGAACACATAGATTTAATAGAAAATGTGCTAGTTTCTTAGGAAAGATAACTGTTCCCTTCTGTAACTCGAACATAGAATATACTAGAACCAAGGCTTGGTTCCTCATAATCCCAACCCATGAATGCTTGCCAGTTGATCAACTGGTCTTTTTAAAAATTCGTTGAACGCCATAGTCCGTATTTATATTTGACTAGTCAAAAAGGTCCCAATGTCATTTGTTTAGGTAAAGCGAATGCATTGTTGACCTTTTTTTCATAAATGTTTGGACGAGCATCGTTTAAGAAACGACTATTGAAATCATATACATTAATACGTATAATAATAAGTTAAAGAATAAACAGAAAATTTCTAACACACGTAATTTTTAAAAATGGGAGGCTTATAATGGATCGAGAAGCTGCTTTAGATTTTTTGAAGAGGGTTGCGGATGGGATTGCCCAAATGTTCGGTAACCAATGTGAAGTAGTCATTCATGATATGGATAATAAACAATCTTCTATCGTATATATAAAGAATGAGCATGTGACGGGTAGAAACGTTGGGGATAAACTCGACTTTTTAGGTACACAAGAATTTAACGATTTATATAAAGGGATTGATTTAGTCAATGTGCAAGGTGTATCAAAGAACGGGCATTTAATTAAATCTTCAACTTTTCACCTGGAAGGTGACGACTACCACTTTGCATTAGGAATAAATTATAATTATACAAATATGCTGATGGCTTACAACGTACTAGGAGAACTCATTTATACGGACAATCATGTCGGAACGATTGAAAAAGATGAAACGTTAGAAAAAAAGTTGGAGCGATTATTTAATGAAGCGGTCGATTACATAGGGAAGCCGACAGTCTTTATGAAGAAACATGAACGAGTGGAAATGATTAAATTCTTGCAAGAAAAAGGTGCCTTTTCCATCCATAAAAGTATTCCGTATATCGCAGAAAAAATGAATATATCGCGTTATACAATTTACAATTACTTGCGTGAAATTAAACGTAATGAGGCGATCGTGTCAAAATAAATAGTCTGGAAAGTGTAATTGCTTTCCAGACTTATTCATATTGGAAATTCATTAACCGCATCGCATTTAATACGACTAAAACGGTAGCGCCTACGTCAGCTAAAATCGCAATCCATAGTGTCAACCAACCTGGAATGACGAGCATTAAAGCAAATACTTTTAATATGAGTGAGAAAGAAATATTTTGTTTTATTATATTTAAAGCTTTCCGACTTAGTGAAATCGTATAAGGAAGTTTACGTAAATCATCGTCCATAAACACGATATCCGCTGTCTCAAGCGCTGCATCCGTTCCAGCTCCGCCCATCGCGATTCCGACTGAAGCGTTAGCTAATGCAGGAGCGTCATTTACACCATCTCCGACCATCGCTACTTGATGGTATTTATTTTTTATTTCTTTTAATGCGAATAACTTTTCTTCTGGCAATAAATCGGCTCTTACATCAGTAATCCCGATTTCATTTGCAATCACTTTAGCAGTATGGACGTTATCACCAGTAAACATATACGTCCGTTTATTCATTCGTTGTAATTGTTCGATGACGGGGCGACTACTTTCTCGAATCGGGTCTTTTACAGCGATCATTCCTAAAATTTCTTCTTCATTAGCTAACAACGTGACAGTATTTCCACGTTCTTGTAAATTTTTAAGTTGTATAGTTAGTTGATCAGAAATAGAATGAGTTCGTTCAACTAATGCGACATTTCCAATGTAGTACATCTTTCATCAACGCTTGCTTTAACCCCTTTACCAGTAATCGATGTAAAATTTTCAGCATCATATAATGCAAGACTGCGATGATTCGCTTCGTGAATGATGGCGGATGCAACTGGATGTTGTGACCATTTCTCGATCGTTGCCGCAATTTTTAATATTTCTTCTTCGCTGAACGTCGATAAAGGAATGACTTCCGTTACTTCAGGTTTTCCTTTCGTTAACGTTCCTGTTTTATCGAAAGCGATCGCTTGAAGTCGTCCAGTTTCTTCTAAATGGACTCCACCTTTAATTAATACACCGTTTCTCGCTGCGTTCCGATCGCTGTAACAATTGCTACAGGTGTCGATATAATGAGTGCACAAGGGCAGCCGACGACGAGTGTCGCTAAACCTAAGTAAACCCATGTCGACCAATCTGCTGCAAATAATAGAGGTGGGACAATTGCAACTAATAATGCGATCAGCATAATTGCCGGTGTGTAATATTTCGCAAATCGGTCGACGAATTGTTGTGCGGGAGCTTTTTCTGCTTGTGCTTCTTCGACTAAATGAATAATTTTTGCAATCGTTGTATCTTCCACGAATTTCGTAACCCGAACCTCAATGGCGCCATCTTCATTGATCGTACCGGCAAATACTTCATCACCGACAGATTTAAAAACAGGAAGCGATTCACCTGTAATTGCCGCTTGATTCACGGATGTTTGGCCGGATATGACTACCCCGTCCATCGCAATTTTTTCACCAGGTTTAATGACCATCACATCGCCGATTTGAATATCTTTTACATCTAATTTTACCGTTTCAGTTTCACGTTTTATCGTTGCTTTTTTAGGAGCGACATCGATTAAAGATGTAATCGATTGACGCGCCTTATCGATCGAATAACTTTCTAACGCTTCACTTAAAGCGAATAATAATACGACGATTGCCCCTTCGATCCATTCACCGATGAAAGCAGCACCGATGATCGCTATCGTCATCAGCGTTTTCATATCAAAATAAAACTGGAATAAATTTTTCAGTCCACTTTTAAATAAGTCGTAGCCACCGACGACGATCGATAAAATGAACATTGCAACGACTAGAGGATGTTGTTCACCTAAATAATACATCATTGCTAAACCGATGAGCAAAATGGCGAATGCAATCAATGCAGTTACATTTTCACGTTTTTTAAAAATTGATTGTTTTTGATCAGTTCGCTCTTGTTCATGATCGACTACTTTAATTCCGTCAAATGCACCGGCTTTTTCAATTTGTTCGACCGTGACTTCTCCTTGTACGGCTACTTTCGATGAGGCAAAATTTACTTTTGCATCTTTTACAGTTGGAATTTGTTTTAAATTTGATTCGAATTGATTTGCGCAGTTAGCACAAGTTAATCCTTCGAGACGATAAACAATTTCTTTAGACACTTTATTCTCCTTCTTTCGCATGAATCATCGCTAGTTTTACAAGTTCATGTACGTGCTCATCATCTAACGAATAAAAAACGACTTTTCCTTCTTTTCGGTATTTTGCTAAACGCATATTTTTCAATAGCCGCAAATGATAGAAGCCGTCGCAGTAGTAGAGTTAATGATATGGGCGACATCGTGTACACATAACTCATCTGTTAGTGTTAATGCATAAGCAATTTTTAGTCGAGTTGGATCAGCTAAAGCTTTAAAAATTAATTCGACGTCTTTAATATCGTCCATGCGCGGTTTAATGTTTGCCACTTTTTCAGGTGAGTGACAAAATTCTGGCGTCGTTTTTGTTCCCATGTTATCACCACATTTCACAATAATCAAATATTCGTTTTAATGTTTGACTAAAGTATAATATAAAATTTAGTATGTGTCAAAAATTATGTTGAATGATCGAATTGTGTTCAGTATTTTTACCAAAAAGGAGCTTTAATTGTGCCAGAAGCATAAAAACGATGCATATTTTCCATTGGGGATCGCCATTTGTAAAAAGTAATATCGAAATCACTTCAGTTCAAAAATCTTATATTGATAAGTCTTTCAATAAACTGTACAATATAAAGTATGAATAGTTTTACGATTTCATCTATTAGATTTATTTACAAACAGTCATGCTCAAACGTTGTCATATCGATGTTTGAAATGACTCATATTCACAATTATCACTAGGGGTGCTTGTGTTACAAGCTGAGATCGAAGTAGTGACTTCGGGATCCTTATGACCTGATCTAGTTAATGCTAGCGAAGGGAAGTGGTGATTTGCTTTCATGATACATGAGCAAACCACTTTCCTATGTCGAAAAGTGGTTTTTT
>CAVYBX010000003.1:0-31688 GCA_963766835.1 uncultured Bacilli bacterium | reverse complement strand
AACAAGATATCGAAAGAGCTCGATCATCGTGACAATGTTCCGAAATTGAAAAAAATCGGGTCAGCAAGTTGAACGTCGCGTACTCGCTTGTGCAGTGAAATGGCATTTACAAGATCGAATAATCGTAAAAGAAAATAAACCATCGTGTTCCATTAAATATATCGTTGATTCCGGTAGCCTTTTAAAAAAATAAACTTACATGGCGCCCGGAAATCAACGATTTTTTATTGTTTTCATGCATCTAATAAATTTATTCACTATGTACATCATTTATCTCCTTGACAATATTCCAAATTTCTTGTAACATACGAATTATGTTAACCATTTTCTTTAAAGGTTGACAATAGGCGTATACATAAAGTATTCAAGGGGGAAAGTCATGAAAACAGAACTAGGCTACAAATGCTCATCGTAACTGCACTCTTTGCCGCGATTACTGTATTTTAGCACAAGTCGTCATCCAACTTGCTCACCTTAACCGTTTCTCTTACTGACAATGCTAGCAATCCCGACCCGGCGACCATTTTAGGTTCGCGCTACGGAACGTTATCATCGTTACTTTATTATTATTGGTGCTGTCGGAGTTCCAAGCAGCACAAATGACGCTTGCAGTTTGGCGTTATTTTCGGACCGACAAGGTGGCTTTTAGTTGGCTTTATTCCAACCCGCTTTCATCATCGGTTACTATTTAGAAAAGACAAAATTTACGGTTTTCCAAGCGTTTATCGCAAACGTCATCGGAATGTTCTAACGTTAATTATCGGAACAGTTTGGTTGAGTATGTAGCTGACCTTAGTTGGACAGCAGCATTTATGTCTGGCTTTGCACCATTTATCGTCGGTGGTTTAATCAAAAAGTGTATTAGCGGCATGGATCGGAATTGTCGTACGCAAGGCTCTGATTACTTTCAGCAAATATTCTCTTCTTTCCTTCAAAAAAGTTCGGCTAGTTAATCGAGCGTCTCCTTTTATGGGGCGATGCTTTTATTTTTCAGACATGCGTCTTTTTTGAATCATATATTCTAAACTTCCCGAACCCTGAAAATACCCCTACGATAATAAATAGCAGTCCGATATAATGTTTCGTTAAAATCGGTTCTTTTAAAAGATAGCCGTACCTAAAATCGCAAATAACGTATTTAAATACAAATATCACCGTTTGCTGTTCTTAGATGTTCTAATGGCATAATTGTACGTCATATGTCCAAAGGCGGTTGCATCAACGCACTAAATAGAAATATTGAACCTAACTTCCATGAGAAGAGAGACGTTAATTGACCGATATCTCCTTCGACAAAAAGACTGAAAATAAAGATAAAATCGACCCCATCACTAACATATAACCTGTCCGAGCAACGAAGATCGAATGAAGGAGTAAATTAAATCCTTCATTCGATCCTCGTTTACTGACAGGTTATATGTTAGTGATCGGGTCGATTTTCATCTTTATTTTCAGTCTTTTTGTCGAAGGAGATATCGGTCAATTAACGTCTCTCTTCTCATGGAAGTTAGGTTCAATATTTCTATTTAGTGCGTTGATTGCAACCGCCTTTGGACATATGACGTACAATTATGCGATTAAACATGTCGGACCGACAGAAACGGTGATATTTGTCAATTTAAATACGTTATTTGCGATTTTAGGTACGGCTATCTTTTTAAAAGAACCGATTTTAACGAAACATTATATCGGACTGTTATTTATTATCGTAGGGGTATTTTTCGGTTCGGGAAGTTTAGAAGTATACTATTTTCGAAAAAGACGCATGTCTGAAAAATAAAAAAAGCGTCGCCATAAAAAGGAGACGCTCGATTAACTAGCCGAACTTTTTGAAGGAAAGAAGAGAATATTTGCTGAAAGTAATCGTTTGCGTACGACAATTCCGATCCATGCCGCTAATATCGCTTTAATTAAACCACCGACGATAAATGGTGCAAAGCCAGACATAAATGCTGCTGTCCAACTAAGGTCAGCTACGTACTTCAACCAAACTGTTCCGATAATTAACGTTACGAACATTCCGATTAACGTTTGCGATAAACGCTTGGAAAACCGTAAATTTTGTCTTTTCTAAATAGTAACCGATGATGAAAGCGGTTGGAATAAAGCCGACTAAAAAAGCCACCTGTCGGTCCGAAAATAACGCCAAATCCAGACGTCATTTGTGCGAATACTGGAACTCCAACAGCACCAATAATAAGATAAAGTAACGATGATAACGTTCCGTAGCGCGAACCTAAAATGGTCGCCGCAAGTCCGATTGCTAGCGTTTGTCCAGTAATTGGGACGAGTGGCAACGAAATGACGACTTGTGCTAAAATACCAGTAATCGCGGCAAAGAGTGCAGTTACGATGAGCATTTGTAGCCCTAGTTCTGTTTTCCATGACTTTCCCCCTTGAATACTTTATGTATACGCCTATTGTCAACCTTTAAAGAAAATGGTTAACATAATTCGTATGTTACAAGAAATTTGGAATATTGTCAAGGGGATAAATGATGTACATAGTGAATAAATTTATTAGATGCATGAAAACAATAAAAAATCGTTGATTTCGGCGCCATGTAAGTTTATTTTTTTAAAAGGCTACCGAATCAACGATATATTTAGACGGAAACACCATCGTTTTATTTTCTTTTACGATTATTCGATCTTGTAAATGCCATTTCACTGCGCGAGCGAGTACGCGACGTTCAACTTGCTGACCGATTTTTTTCAATTTCGGAACATTGTCACGATGATCGACTCTTTCGATATCTTGTTCGATGATCGGTCCTTGGTCGAGTTCGTTCGTCACGTAATGTGACGTCGCACCGATTAATTTTACGCCACGTTCATATGCTCGTTCATAAGGTCTGGCACCGACAAAAGCTGGTAAGAACGAATGATGAATATTAATAATTTTATTCGGGTATTTTTCCACGAAATTCGGTGTTAAAATTTGCATGTAACGAGCTAAAATGATGAGATCGATATCGTATTCTTCCATTAATTTTAATTGTTTTGCTTCTGCTTCTTCTTTCGTCTCTTTCGTCACTGGAATATAATAATATGGAATTCCTAAAGGTTCGACAATTTCCCGGGCATCTTCATGGTTGCTAACGACTAACGGGATATCGGTATCTAAGTCGCCACTTTGCCATTCCCAAAGTAATTCTAATAAACAGTGAACTTCTTTCGAAACGAAAATAGACTCCGTTTTCTTTTATCTTGATAAGTAAACGTATAATCCATTTTGAAATCTTCGGCTAAAGGTTTAAAATCTTCTTCCATTTGTTTTCTTTTGTTTAAGAGACCTTCTAAAAAATATTCCATGCGAATATAAAACATGCCGCTGTCATCATCACTAGAATATTGACTAGATTCCATGATGTCGCAGCCATGTTCAAATAAAAAAGTGGAAAGTGCAGCTACGATTCCTGGTTTATCTGGACATTTTACTAACAATCTACCAATATCTTCTTTTTTTCGATTATACTGTGTATAAATTGACATTTCCTACTACTCCTAATCAACTATTTTTTCTCATTCATTATACATAACTTAAATCGATTTAAAAAGCAAGTGTAAAACGAATTAATGAATTCTATTTTTGTCATGTTGTTAATCGCTAGCCATCACAACTCCAACAGGTTTTAACACGTGGAGTATTTCGACCGTTCCTTTATGGGCATCGAGCACTTCTTTTAATTTCCGATAGACGAACGGACTTTCATCTGGACCAGCACCGCGAAGTTCAACACCGTAACTTTTTACAGCTCGATGCATCTTTTCTTCCGAGATGAGTCCGCCTTGTCGTTTTCGTGTTTTCCAATTCATTTTTCCAGCAGCTTGCGTCCTACTCATGATCCGACCTGCGCCGTGAACAGTACTATAAAAAGAGTTTTTACTTTTTTCCGATTCAATCCCTTGTAAAATGACAGAAATATCGCCCATACTACCTCCGACGAAACCTAATTGTCCAGGTGCTGCCGGTGTTGCACCTTTTCTAACGACGATATATTCTTTTCCGAAATGTGTCTCTTTCCACGCGTAATTATGGTGATTGTGCACTTCAAAAACAGCTTCCGCACCGAGAATATCGAGCACTTGATCAATGACGATATCTCTTCCAGCATATGCGTACCGTCCAGCTAACTCCATCGCTCGGAAATACATGTCACCGAGTTCACTATCGATATCGAGGAGAGTAGGAGGAGTTTCCATCGATTCTCTAGGCGCTTTATCTGTAAATTGTAAACCGTTTGCTAAATTTAAAAACCCTGTTGCGGTGCGATGACCGAGCCCTCTGCTGCCAAAATGGTTGCCGACCCACACTTCTTCCGTTTTTTGATCGATTAAAATATCGACGTAATGATTTCCAGATCCCGTAGTACCTAGCTGTTCGCGGGCTAATTTTTTTAAGTCATCGTGTACTTCTCCACTTATTTCTTTATATACGCCCAAGCGTCATCATCGAACAATTCGTGGTCGATTGGGTTAGGATTTTTTCTTCCGAAGCCGAAAAAGTATCTTTCTTTCAAGCTCGTCCATGATGGTTGAAATATCATTTTTTATATCATCGTAAACTAAGTTCGTTTTCTCTGCTTTATTTCCACAAGCGATATCGTAGCCGACTCCAGAAGGGGCAATTTGTCCGTCATAAACAACTACTCCGCCAACAGGTTGTGAGTAACCGTAATGTCCGTCAGCACATAATACTCCACCGACTACATTTCCTGTCTTTTAAACAATTTTCAAATTGTCTTAACGTATCTTTTTCATGTTGTCCGAAAATGACTGTTTTCAATCGAAATCACTCCTTCACATCTATTAATATTAAAGAAAATTTGCCATAAAGCTAGTATGATAGCAAATCGTTGTACGAAGGTGTGTACTTAATTAGTACATTTTTTCCATTGATATTTTGAAGGATTATGTTTATGATATATATAAGCTACGATGTGCGTAATTTTTTTAAGTTTAACCTCTAAACGAAAATTAGGGAGTTTTAATCGAGGGCCAAATGTCATGCCTCCCTTTGAGTGGAAGACAGGACGTTCTCTGCGGACACCCACTTGGTGAAAGTGGTGGTTAAAACTTACTAATTTAATTACGGCATTGTGGCTTGTCTATTTTTTTTAATCGAATCAATAACTTCCGCTCTTTATTAAGGGCGGAATTTTTTATATGTAAATAAACGGTAAAAAATGGATGTGAAGAATGCCACGGGAATGATACAGACGATGTTTTCATGTAAGGGGGAATGTCAGTTGCCACAGAATATGTCAACTCAGATCAAGAACCTTTTAATCGAATTACTATTGTCGCGATATTACTAGCCGGAGCTTTTTTAGCCGTTTTAAACCAAACGTTGCTACTCACCGCAACACCTCATATTATGGCGGAATTTGAGTTGACAGAAAACATAGGGCAATGGGTAACGACGATTTTTATGTTAATTAACGGTATTATGATTCCTATTACTGCGCTTTTTAATGGAAACGTTTACGACAAGACGGTTATTTTTTGTTTCTATGTTCATATTTATCGTCGGGACGATTATTTGTACTTTTTCGTTTCATTTTCCGATGTTGATGATTGGAAGAATCGTGCAAGCGGTCGGAGCAGGAATTTTAATGCCGCTTAATGATGACGATTATTATGTTCATTTTTCCGGTTGAACGACGAGGTTATGCATTAGGAATTACGGGTCTCGTCATTTCGTTTGCACCAGCACTCGGTCCTGCAGTCGCTGGCTGGTTGATCGAATTTCTCCCATGGCGGTCATTATTTTATATGATTTTACCGATCGCCTTAATCGATATCGTTTTAGCATTCTTTTTTATGAAAAATATTCATTCCGAGAACGTTTCCGAAAGTCGATTATCTCTCCATCGTATTATCTGTATTCGGATTCGGTGGATTGTTGTACGGATTTAGTAGTGTCGGAAATGACGGTTGGGGACACCTTGGTGTATTCATATCGTTAGTTGTCGGTACGATTTCATTAATCGCATTTATTTGGCGTCAGTTGAAATTGAAAGAGCCGATTCTTGAATTTCGAGTATTTACTTATAAGACATTTTCACTCGCAACGGTCATTGCCATGGTGACATTTATGATGCTAATTGCTTCAGAAACGATTTTGCCGATTTATATGCAAATCATGGCAGGTTTCACCGCGTTTGAATCAGGAATGATGATGTTGCCAGGTGCTATACTGATGGGCATATTATCACCTTTTGTCGGAAAGATTTTCGATCGGATTGGGGCGAAATGGTTACTTACTATCGGTTTATTTATGATGACGGTTACGACACTCTTCTTTACGAATTTAACGGAACATACGTCGTTTGCGTATTTAACGATCGCATTTGCAGTTCGGATGATCGGTATTGCGATGGTTTCGATGCCAGCGACGACAGCAAGTTTAAATGTCTTGCCGAAACGGCTTATCCCTCATGGCACGGCGATGACGAATACGATGCGTCAAGTGGCAGCATCGATCGGGACAGCATTTCTTATTACTGTCATGACGCTTACGGCGAAAGATCCGTCCGTCCATGGGATAAAAGGGCTCATTCACGGGGTGAATATCGCTTTTTACGTCGCAACTGCGATCACATTTATTGCGTTTATTTTCTCATTTTTCATCAAAGATCAGAAACCGATTCAAGAGGAAGAAAAAATTGCGTAATGCTTTGTCGAGCAATGAAAACATATTGAAATATTCATCATCCTTGACAAATTCTTTCTCTTACGTATAATCATTATTAACTTAAAATTTCGATAAGTTACAGACGTTGATGAGGGAAAGTAGGATTTGGATATTTTCTACAGAGAGCTTCGGAAGCTGAGAAGAAGCGAAAATGAAAAATCTGAAAATGGCCTCAGAGTCTCGTGCTGAACGTACTAAAATAGTATTAGTAGGTTCCGACGGTCCGGTATCCGTTATCAATACCAAAGTATTGAAAATGTTTTTCGTTTGAAAAACATTTGCGTACTTAGTGAGGCTGTTTGTGTGAGCAAACAGTGAAGTAAGGTGGTAACACGTATATTCAACCACGTCCTTATCGTATTTTCGATAATGACGTGGTTTTTTAATTGCAATCATTTAGAAACGAATGAATATTGTATCCTATTCAACAAAATAATACGAGAAGAAATAAGGAGGCAAAAAAATGCGTAAACTGTTAGTGTTACAAACAGATTTTGGATTATGTGATGGGGCGGTAAGTGCAATGTACGGTGTCGCTCTTTCTGTCGATCCAAACTTGAAAATATATGATTTAACTCATGAAATTCCTGAGTACAATATTTGGGAAGGGTCTTATCGACTTTATCAAACGATTACGTATTGGCCGAAAGAGACTGTTTTTATATCAGTCGTTGATCCTGGCGTCGGCAGCGATCGGTTAAGCGTCGTTGCAAAAACGAAGGACGATCAATATATCGTTACACCGGATAATGGTACGTTAACACATGTGGCAGAAAATATCGGCATTGTCGCTGTGAGAGAAATTGACGAAACGGTAAACCGACTACCTAATTCAGGAGAATCTTACACTTTCCACGGCCGTGATATTTACGCTTATACTGGAGCAAGACTTGCAGCTAGTGTCATCCGCTTTGACGAAGTCGGTCGAGAACTTAACCCGGATGAAATCGTGAAATTAGTGAATCCGAAACCGAAAGTAGAAAATGGCGTCGTTTCAGGAAATATCGATATTTTAGATGTCCGCTTCGGGAATTTATGGACGAATATTAGTCGGGAACTTTTTTTACAAATAGGTGTGAAACACGGTGATTTACTCGAAGTGACGATCGAGAATAATAACCGTATCGTATATAAAAATGCGATGACGTTCGGGCGGTCGTTTGCAGATAGCCGTTTAGGAGAGCCGCTTCTTTACGTCAACTCCGTCGATAATTTAGGCGTGGCGATCAATCAAGGTTCTTTCGCCAAAGCGTATCATATCGGGACAGGAATCGATTGGAAAATAAAAATTCGCAAAAAAGAAGATAAGTTTCACGTTGAATAAGCAAAATAAACCTTTTGATCGTTTTCATCATTTTTTGTTATGTTTGAAGAAATCGTTCGTGAGCGCCTTTTGCTTTCGCTCATTTTTTTATATACTTTGTATATAATGTGTCATTGGAGGAAAGAAAGATGAAATATCCTTTACGAGAAAAATTGTTAGCAAATTATGACGAATCATTAAACCGTGAAGGCATCCGTGGTGAGCGTTTAGCGTACCGGCTGGAACAAATCGCACAAATCGGATTAACGGAAGAAAATGGCTCAAATCGACCTGGCTTTTCACCAGAAGAACAAAAAGCGAAACAGTTAGTAGCGAAATGGATGGAAGAAGCTGGATTGACGGTAACGACAGACGGGGCAGGGAACGTGTTCGGAAGGTTAGAAGGGAAAGACCCGACGAAGAAAGCGATACTTAGCGGTTCGCACGTCGATAGTGTGCCGAATGGAGGGCATTTTGATGGTACACTCGGGGTCTTAGCAGCGCTAGAAGTCGTCGAAGCTTGGAAGGACATAGGATACATACCTGAAAAACCTTATGAAGTCGTCATATTTTCTGATGAAGAAGGATCGCGATTTAATAGTGGTTTCCACGGAAGCGAAGCGGTTGTCGGAATAAAAGATATGGAAGAAACGTTGAAACTGACTGATGTTTCAGGTCTTACATTTGAAGAAGTGTTACATTCTAATGGCTTGACAGTAAATGACTATATGAATGCGAAACGGGATTTACGATCACGATACGAACTTTTTGTCGAAGTACATATCGAACAAGGGAAAAGGCTGGAACGGTTAAATTTACCTTGTGGTATCGTCACTGGAATTGCAGGACCAGTATGGATCGAATATTCGTTTTCCGGTGAAGCGGGTCACGCTGGAAATACGCCGATGAACGACCGGAAGGATGCACTCGCTATTGCTAGTGAATTTATTTTCAATGTCCGTAATATCCCTGAACAAATTAGCGATTCAGCAGTTGCAACGGTAGGAAAACTTGCTGTTCATCCGAACGGTGTGAACGTCATCCCTGGGGAAGTAAACGTATATGTCGATATGCGTGATATCGATCGAACGAATCAACAACAACTCGTAAGCAAAGTGAATGACTTAGCTTATCACATTGCAGAAAAACACGGAATACAAGTACATTTGGAAGAAAAAGCGCGAATTTCACCAATTCCAATCGATGAAAACATTCAAGTACAACTGAAAGAAGTGTTCGGCGAATTAGGGATCGAACCGTATTTTTTACCGAGTGGAGCAGGGCATGATGCGATGATCATTGGAAAAGAAATTCCTGTTGCGATGATCTTTGTCCAAAGTAAAAATGGCGTCAGCCACCGTCCCGATGAATGGTCTGACTTAAATGATTGTATACAGGCTGTCCACGTATTAAAAAGATTGGTAGAAAAACGACAGTAATTGTTGAATAAACACTACAACTAGGTAGGGGACGAAATGGATACATTTTTTGTTCGATTAATCGTCTTTGTCGGAATTTGGGTGATGATGATCAGTCAAGCTAGCGATCGACTTTTATTTAGTATGTTTATGTTGATCGTTAGTTTGACGTGCTTTTTTTTCTTATCGTTACGGACCCCACCGAATTTTCTTCACTTTTTATTATCGATCATATTATTCTTACACGGTTTCGTTATCAACGACATCTTATATACAGCAATATTATTTATACTAATAACTACTATGGCGCTTTTTCGTTTACAAGAGCGGACGATGTATTTTTTCCTTGCCACCAATTTCATCCTTATGATCATATTAGCGATCTTCGAACAACAAGTATTACCAGTTTCATTCATTAGTATTTCATTCGTCATGTTATTCATCTTACTCATCCAGACAGAACGTGATAATAGGGAGAAAAAAGCTCTTTACGATGAATTATTTACGGAATATCGGCAATTAAAAAGATTGAATGTTTCGACGGAAGAAATTGCGAAAGCAGAAGAACGAACGCGGATTGCGCGGGAAATACACGATTCAGTCGGTCATCAACTAACAGCATTGATGATGAAGTTAGAAATGCTCTATATTGAAGAGAAAAATGAGAAATATAAAACTTTAAAAGAAATGGTGAATAAAAGTTTGCAAGATACACGAAATGCTGTTCAAACTTTACAAGAAAGTGAAACGAAAGGAATTACCGCAGTCGTTCAATTAATCCGAAAATTAGAAGCTGAAAGTCAGTTGTTAATTCAGTTTACTTTAAAAGAAGGAGTTCTATCGATTCCTTTATCTAATGAACATGGGGTCGTACTTTATCGTGTCATTCAAGAAGCGTTAACGAATGTGATGCGTCATTCTCCATCAAAGCAAGTTCAAATTACGATTGGAAAATCTGCAATCGACACCCTTTCTTTTACGATCGCAAACCCGATTCACGTTCAAGAAAAGTTTGAACTAGGTTTCGGTTTGAAAAATATGATAGAAAGAGTACAAGAAATCGGTGGAAAAATCGATATATACCAAACAAATGACCAATTTATTATTCAAGGAATGTTGCCTTCACTGGACAGTGATACGTTAAAATTCGAGGCGAAAATTGCTCTTATCCATGATGGAGATGAAAAAGAACAAATCGATCAATTTACCGAGAAGATAGAAAGTATGCAAATGCCGGACGAAAATAAACAGGCGATAATCAGCTCGGCTAAACAACTGCCGCTCATTACGTTATTGCGTGAAACATTTCAAGCGATCGATTCGATGGAAATCGTGGAATTACCGCGAATGAAAAGCAAGCTGCCATTAAAAATGATGAATACACTGTCGTCATCGACATTCCGGAAAATTTTTTACTCGATTCGTATGAAGCGTTGTTTTTCGACGAAGGAAATCGAAGAACGATAAAAATGTATGAAAATAAAGGGAAACAATTCGGTGTCACGGCAGTAAAAAGTATTTTAGAACATTTCGAACAACAACTGACAATGACAGTATTTTTAACGAAAGAAAATATAGACGTTCATACAATACGTGAAACGTTCGATGAGAAACTAGGAAAAATCGGGACGGTCGGAAAAAGTAAAAAGATTGGTTCAAAAGAATATTACACGATCGGAATGGCTGTCATGAACACTTTGTTTATCGCTAGTGCGGTCGGCTCATTAGCGTATATGGAAAAGCAATCGCACGTTTTTAATAGAATTATTTTATCAAATATGTCGAGATGGTCGTATTTTATCGGCATTTTCATATCAGGAACGATCTTTTCACTTCTTCAACTACTTGTCATTTTTAGCTTTTCTTGGCTCGTTTACGATGACTAATATTCAGTCATTATTGATCGTCACACTTTGTTTAGCTTTTTATGAGAGGAGGTATTGGTATTACTTGCGGCGATTAGTTACGTGTTAATTCTGGAAGCGGCGATTAATTTCTTTTCTACGACGATCGTTGCGTTATTTGCACTTTTAGGAGGAAGTTTTTTCCCGATTGGGGATTATTCGAATTTTTTCCAATGATTGGTGATTTTACCCCGAATGGTGCTGCGATGACGACGTATTTAAGTGTATTGCGCGGAGATAATATCGTCGATTCAGGTTTCGGTTAATATATTTATTATGTTTTACAGCGATGATGATCATTATTGCGGTCATTAGTTTTCCGAAAGGGGGCAAATATAATGTTAGGCATCTTACGTACGAAGTTGAAAAACTTAATTAGAAACCCAGGGGAATTCATATTAATGACGCTTGTTGATTATATTTGCGCTCATTTTTGGTGGAAATGGCCTGTATTAAATAAAAGTTCCAACGTATATCGAACATCCTGAAAAAGGCCATCACGTTGTGGCAAAGTTAGAGAAGAAAATGTATTTACCCCGGAAATCGTTACCGATCGTGAACAGTTAATGCATGAAATAAGAAGTGGTAGAAGTGAGTCTGGGATTATTGTAGAAAAAGACGAGTTTGAAGTAATCGTCGGAATTGATTCTCACAACGTCTTTTTATTAGAGCAATCATACGAAATATTTATACGGAAATCGAACAATACAACGTATTAGCAGCTGCTACGAATATCGAAAATGTTGAAGAAACATTAAAAAATGAACGGATCTTTGAAGTGGAATCGACGCTTTTTCAAGGTGATGACACGTTTATATATGAACGGAATTACATAGTATATTCGGTTTTACATTGTTTTTCGTCATTTTCACGATTGCATATAGTGTGTTTCAAGTGTTAGTAGAAAAAAATAGCGGGATATGGGATCGATTGATTATTTCTCCGGTGAAAAAGTGGGAAATGTACGTTGCAAACTTTTTATACAGTTTTTTCGTCG
This sequence comes from uncultured Bacilli bacterium, assembly GCA_963766835.1. Classification (GTDB taxonomy): domain Bacteria; phylum Bacillota; class Bacilli; order Bacillales; family Amphibacillaceae; genus Pseudogracilibacillus. The sequence continues at coordinate 19,367 of CAVYBX010000003.1, read as the reverse complement.
GCTACTTACAAGTGATGATCGTATTTTACGTGTTCAAGTTTATCGTAAAAATCGATTTTCAAGGATCTTTTCTCCTCGTTTTATTCGTGATGATTCCGTACGTGTTGGCAATTGTTGCTTTAGCGATATTTATGGTAAGCGTCGTGAAAACAGTTCAACAATTTAATGCACTCGTTCCGATCGTTTCAGTCAGTTTTTCGATGATCGGTGGCGCTTATTGGCCGCTAGAGATCGTAACATCTCAGTTTATGATTACGTTGTCTAAATTCGTTCCAGTTACGTACGGGATGGAGTTGTTAAATGGAATGACGGTGTACAATTATACTTTGGAAGAAACGCTATTCCCAATCGGTATATTGCTGCTGATGACCGTATTATTGACAGGGATCGGAATTCACCTGATGGAGAAAAGGTATGTTTCTTAACAACATAACTAAATTTATAACAAATATGTAAACAAATACCAGTTATCTAGTGCAGATTATTTAGATAAATTTTATTATAATAGTTATATAGAAAAGAATCTAATCCTCCGATTCTTACGTTTAAAGGGGGAATAAAAGATGAAAAAGAAAAAATGGCTGATTGCACTGATAACGATGATAACTAGTTTACTAGTGATAGATATTGTTGCTGGGAATTACTTTTATCAGTTAGTGATAAAGAAAGGACCGAAAGACTTTTTACAAGGTAATTCCGACCTAGAAGTGTCTGCAGAAACGTTAGATGAATTTTTAGAAGGGGATTGGATTACTTGGACGAAAGAACAACCTTTCGAACGATTAGAGTTGACGTCTTTCGACAAGTTGAAATTGAATGGATATTATTTGCCGGCAAAAGAACCGACGAATAAGACGGTTATTTTTGCTCACGGTTATCTTGGCCATGCTCTGGATATGGGTTTGTTCGGTCAATACTATTACGAAGAATTAGGATTCAACATTTTTACACCTGATTTACGCGGTCACGGTAAAAGTGAAGGAGATTATTACGGTTTCGGTTGGCACGATCGTTTAGATATGAAAGATTGGATTCAATTGATCATAGATAAAAACGGTGCCGATACGGAAATCGTATTACACGGATTATCGATGGGAGCAGCTACTGTGTTAATGACGAGCGGCGAAAACTTGCCTGATAATGTGAAAGTAATTATTGCCGACAGTCCTTATACGTCGGTGTATGATTTGTTCGCTTATCAAATGAAGCGGATGTTCCACTTGCCAGAAAAACCGATTTTGCCAACGACGAGTCTCGTGACACAAGTACGAGCAGGATATTCGTTTAAAGAAGCTTCGGCGATAGAACAAGTGCAAAAAACGAAAGTACCGATCTTATATTTGACAGGTGGATCTGATACGTTCGTTCCGACTGAAATGACACAAACTTTATTCGACCATACGAATAGTGAAACGGAGATGTACTCTTATCCAGGGGCAAACCATGGCGAAGCGATCGTTTTATATCGTGACGATTATTTAGAAAAGGTAACTAGTTTCATAGAAAAATATATCGATTAAAGAATCGTTGAATCGGTTTCCACCAAGTGACGATCGAGCGAGGTGGCACCGTTCAACGATTTTCATTACTTCACAGTTTCCAGATGAATGTTCGCATCTTTTTCATACGCACGTTGAAGCTGTCGTGAAATGTTTCCAGGTTTTCCGGCAGCGATTCGCTTTCCATCTACTTCAACGATCGGTAATACTTCTGATAGACTGCTAGTTAAAAACATTTCGTCCGCTTCGAACATATCATTGACGGTAAACGGCTGTTCGATAAATGGGATGTTTAATTCTTTCGCAAATCTTTTTACCGCCATTCGGACACAACCGTTTAAAATCCGATTCGTTGCTGGATGTGTGTAAATTTTTTCGTCTTTTACGAGAAAAACGTTCGCTGAACTACATTCCGTGACGATGTTGTCATCGTGTAAAATCGCTTCGTAACAACCTTTTTCATGTGCTGTTTGTTTCGCTAACACGTTCGGAAGTAAGTTTAAACTTTTAATATAGCAGTTTTTCCAACGTTCATCACGTAAAGAAATTGTTTTCACACCATGTTCAATACCGTCTAAATTACGCTCTTGATTGACTAAATAAGCGTACAAATTCGGTGTCGTATTTTCCGGAAAAAGATGCTTTCTAGGAGCTGAACCGCGCGTTACTTGCAAATAAATATAACCGTCTTGTTTCATTTCATTTTTTTTAATTAAATTGTTAAGTAAAGCGATCATTTCTTCTTCTGTTTGTTTAATTCGGATCCGGACTGCATCTAAGGAGCGAAAAAGTCGGGCGACATGTTCTTCAAGTAAATAAGGACGTCCTAAGTAAATTCTAATGACTTCATACACTCCGTCTCCAAATTGTAACCCACGTTCTTCATAAGGAAACTTCAAATTATCTTTATGTGCAAATTTACCTTGCGACATAATGATTGGATACATCGTAATTCCCCCCAATTCTTACTAATATTTTACAACTTATTCGAACAATTGTAAATCAGTACTTTCGTGTTATGATGAGATAGAAGAAAATGTCTAGGAGGTGATTCGATTGGATGTCATCGCATTGAAAGAAGACGTGATTCAATATAGCAAAACGATCGGAATCGACAAAATCGGTTTCGCTTCAGTCGATGTATTTACTGAACTGAAACGACGGTTAATTGAACAAGAAAAGCTCGGGTATGCTTCTGGATTTGAAAAAGGAACGATTGAAGATCGAACAGAACCGAAACGTTTACTTGACGGTGCGAAATCAATTATATCGATCGCTTTAGCTTATCCGTCACGCATTCCTAATCCACCGAAAAGTACGAAAGGAAATCGTCGCGGTATTTTTTGCCGTGCTTCGTGGGGAGTCGATTACCACATCGTTTTACGTGAACGGTTAGAAAAATTAGCAGCATACATTCAATCGAAAGATACCTCAGTTTGAATATAAAATTATGGTCGATACAGGAGAACTGAGTGATCGAGCCGTTGCGGAACGGGCAGGTATCGGCTTCAGCGGGAAAAATACGATGATCATTACAGAAGAATTCGGTTCTTTCGTTTATTTAGGGGAAATGATTACGAATATCCCTTTTGTACCCGATCGACCAGTCGAAGATAGTTGTGGTGATTGCCGCATTTGTTTAGATGCTTGTCCAACTGGTGCACTCGTCGAAGGGGGCAGGTTGAACGCGCAGAAATGTTTAGCATATGTCACGCAAACGAAAGATTTTGTTTCTCGAGAATTTCGCGAAAAAATCGGTACGAGAGTGTATGGCTGTGATACTTGTCAAGCAGTCTGTCCATGGAATAAAGGAATCGATTTTCATTTGCATGAAGAATTCGAACCTGAACCAGAAGTTGCCAAGCCACTTTTAAAACCGATGTTAACGATGTCGAATCGTAAGTTCCGTGAAAAATTCGGTCATGTTTCAGGTTTTTGGCGGGGGAAGAAACCTTTACAACGGAATGCGATCATTGGACTTGCTCATTATAAAGATGAGACAGCAGTTGACATATTGATCGAATTGTTAGAAAATGATGTCCGTCCTGTCATAAGAGGTACGGCAGCTTGGGCGTTAGGGAAAATTGGCACGGAAAAAGCGAAACAAGCGCTAGAAATGAAGTTAGAAAAAGAGACAGATGAACGTGTCGCCGTCGAAATTGAAAAAGGTCTTGAACGAATTTCTAGCTAAATTTTTTAAAATATTTGCATCATTTGCGTCATCATTCTCGTTTATCTTTCATATATTTATGAAAGATAATCGGGGAGGCAGTAAGGATGGTGCAATTTTTTTATGATCGCCAAAAAGCTGTTCAATATGCTGAAACGTGGTGGAATAGTTATCACCCTGATTTTCCGCAATTTCCGGTAAACTGTACAAATTTCGTCTCACAATGTTTATTTGCTGGTGGTGCGCCGATGTGGGGTGCGCCTGACCGAAGTCGCGGATGGTGGTGTTATCCGGATAATTGGAGTTATAGTTGGTCGGTATCACATTCGTTTTATTGGTATTTAAAAGGATCTACTACCGGTTTACGAGCGATTGAAGTATCGAGTGCGAAAGAACTTTACCCTGGAGATGTAATTTGTTATGATTTTCAAGGAGATGATAGGTGGGACCATACGACGATCGTAGTGACGAAAGATATGTACGGGATGCCGTTAGTCAATGCTCAAACAGACAATAGTTATCATCGTGATTGGATGTATATGGATTCCGCCGCATGGACTCCACGAATTAAATACGCATTTTTTCACATTATAAATTCTGATCATTAGGATTGTTAGGAGATTTTCAAATGGGATTAAACGTCGTATTATATCAACCAGAAATACCAGCGAATACTGGAAATATCGCAAGAACATGTTTAGCTACAAATACGAAATTGCACTTAATTCATCCACTCGGCTTTTCCACAGACGATAAAATGTTGAAAAGAGCTGGATTAGATTATTGGCACCATGTGACGATCTACGAATATGATTCAATCGATGAATTGTACGAAAAACATCGAGACGGAAAGTTTTATTATATCGAAAACTTCGGTACGAAATATTATACCGATTATGATTTTAGCAACCGAAACGAAGAGTTGTTTTTTGTATTCGGAAGGGAAACGGATGGAATCCCGAAAGAATTAATTGCTGGAAAAGAAGATAAATGTTTACGAATTCATATGACGGATAAAGTACGTTCGTTAAATTTATCAAATGTAGCGGCGATCATCATTTATGAAGCGTTGAGACAACAAGGCTTTCCAGGTTTAAAATAATTGTGTTCGTAGCAACTGTTGTGATTGATGGGAAAAGAACTTTTGTATCGAATTTTTAGAAGAAAAAGTCGTCATGGGTGAAGACATGACGACTTTATTATTGGTTCTTTTTCGGTACTCCAGGTTTTGCTTCATATGCCGAAGTGAAACAAGCAGTTAGAAAAGCGAGACTAAGTCCGATAATTAATAATAATTTCATCGTGATTATTTCCTCCTTTTATAAATAAAAGAACGCCAATTACGATATCTTTCCATATTATAACTCTAACATTTCATTTTGTGAACTCATATCATATCATCTCCATAAAATTGTCAGATTATGAATGCACATCTCTCTTCCATGAAACGTATAAATATTCAAAAAATTTAATAATATAAACTAGAACAAGCAGTAAATTGGTAACAAATGTTTGATAAAGCTTTATATATGAAATAATTTTCAAAATATATTATGATGTTCAAGGGGTATCTGTAAACAACAACGATTTTCACATAAAATGTCATGAAATAAATTTGTTTTATCGATTTTTAGAAAAAGGATATGACATAGGTATTTTAAGGGTTATTAGTTGCTCAAGTTATCCGACAGTTCTATAATGAGAACAGAGTGTAATATTTCCGTATTAATTACGGAAAAGTCAATATCTAATGGGGGTATAAGACGTGGCACAGAGTGCAGAACCTAGGGAGAAGTTTTGGAAAAATTTTTATGGTCCAAACATGGGATATGTAGAAGAACAATACGAATTGTATAAAGAGGATCCAAATGCAGTCGATCCGACTTTAAAAGCAGTGTTTGACGAACATGGTGCCCCTAAATGGTTGGATCATACTGGCAGCAGAACAGACGTAAGTGGCGAGTTTTTCAGCAGAAGATGTGCGAGAAAATTAACTGCTGCGATGAAGTATGTTGATGCCATCCGTCGTTTTGGTCATTTAGAAGCAGATATTTATGCAGTCGGTGGTTGGGATGAAAAGACTAACTTATTAGATGCAGAAACGTATAATATTACAGAAGAAGATTTAAGAGAAATTCCTGCTTCATGGCTTTGGGATAAAGCTCCAAGCACACTTAGAAACAGCATATGATGTAGTAGAGTTTTTACGGGAAAAATATACTGGTAAAATATCATTTGAATTTGATCATGTCAATAGTGATGAAGAAAGAAAATGGTTTTTAGATCAGATTGAATCTGGAGAATATGAATTTGAATTATCTGATACGAAGAGAAAAAACAATTTTTAGAACGATTAATTACATGTCGAAGGTTTTGAACACTTTTTACAAAAAACATTTGTTGGACAAAAACGCTTTTCTATTGAAGGTTTAGAATCAATGGTTCCAGTATTAGATCAAATTGTTAAGTCAGCAAATGAAGATAAAATTGAAAATATTATGATGGGAATGGCACATCGTGGTCGTTTAAGTGTGTTAGCACATGTGTTAGGAAAACCAATCGATAAAATCTTTTCTGAATTCCATCATGCACCAGATAAAGAATTAATTCCTTCTGAAGGTTCTATAGGGATTAACTATGGTTGGACGGGGGATGTGAAATATCATTTCGGTGCGACACGTGTTGTGGAAAATGATGAGACATCGACAAGAATTACATTAGCGAATAACCCATCTCATTTAGAATTCGTTAATCCTGTTGTTGATGGTTTTACACGTGCAGCACAAGATGATCGTACTGAAAATGGTTATCCAAAACAAGATTTCAATAAAGCGATTAGTGTACTTATTCATGGGGATGCTGCATTTATCGGAGAAGGTATTGTTCCGGAAACGATGAACTTAAGTGGATTTAAAGGCTACCAGTGTAGGCGGTACATTCATATTATCGCGAATAACTTAATCGGATTTACAACTGATCGCAAGAAGGTCGTTCAACACGTTATGCAAGTGATCTTAGCGAAAGGTTATGAAATTCCGATTATTCATGTCAATGCGGATGATCCAATAGCATGTATTCGTGCGATTCAATTAGCATATGACTATCTCACGTAATTTAAGAAAGATTGTGTACTTGATTTAGTCGGTTATCGTCGTTATGGTCATAATGAAATGGATGAACCAGAGCAACACAGCCGACTCTTTATAAAGAAATCGATAATCATCCTACTGTGACAGAAATTTTTGCTAATAAACTAAAAGAAGAAGGAATCATTACAGACGAAGACGCAAAAGCAAATGAAAGAGAAAGTCCAGAAACGAATTACAAGAAATTTATGATAGTATGAAAGAAGACACGTTAGAAGGTATTGCAGAAGTGAAAATGCCTGATTACTTAACTGAATAGCATTGATCATTATGAAACAGCTGTTCCATTAGACGTCTTGAAAAAACTAAATGAAGATTTATTAAAACGTCCAGAAGGATTTAAACCGTTTAAACGTTTAGAATAGAGTTTTCAAACGTCGTAAAAACATCTTAGAAGAAGGACAATAAAGCTGATTGGGGCAGAAGGAGAAGCATTAGCATTTGCATCGATTTTAAAAGATGGAATCCCGATTCGTTTAACTGGTCAAGATTCTGAACGTGGAACTTTTGCACATCGTCATCTCGTTTTATATGATGCTGAAACAGGTGAAAGTTATTGTCCGATGCACGGTTTAGAAGATGCGAATGCTTCGTTTGATATCCATAATAGCCCACTTTCAGAAACAGCTGTATTAGGATTTGAATATGGATATAGTATTCAATCACCAGAAACGTTAGTTATTTGGGAAGCACAGTTCGGAGACTTTGCAAACGTTGCACAAGTTATTTTTGACCAATTTATTTCTTCTGCACGTGCAAAATGGGGAGATAAGTCCAATATGGTCATGTTACTACCACATGGATATGAAGGACAAGGCCCAGAACACTCAAGTGCACGTTTAGAGCGTTTTTTACAAATGGCAGGTGAAAATAACTGGATCGTTGCAAATGTTACTTCATCAGCACAATTCTTCCATTTACTACGTAGACAAGCGATATGCGTGGTCGAGAAGAAGCACGACCATTAATTGTCATGTCTCCGAAAAGTTTATTACGTAATCAGCGTGTTGCATCTGAAGCGAAAGAATTTACAGAAGGTAAATTCGAAGCAATTCGTAATCAACCTAACTTAAAAGTAAGTAAGAAAAATGCAAAACGTCTTTTATTAGGCACTGGTAAAGTTATGGTCGATATCGAAGAAGCAATCGATAATTCTGAACGAAAAATTTGATTGGTTACGTGCAATTAGAGTTGAACAATTGTATCCATTCCCGAAAGAACAATTGAAAAAGAAATTGCACAATTACCTAATTTAGAAGAAATTGTTTGGGTACAAGAAGAACCGAAAAATATGGGAGCTTGGCGTTTCGTCTTAGAATATTTACGTGAATTAGTAAAAGATGATCAAATGATTAGATATGTTGGACGTCCAGAAAGTGCTGCACCTCTGTGGGTGATCCAAATATTCATAAAATTATTCAAAATAAAGTAGTACAGAAGCTATTAATCCAGCAAAGGGAGGAAAATAATAGTGAAGGAAATTAAAATTCCAGAACTAGCTGAATCGATTACAGAAGGTACTATTGCAGAATGGCTTGTTAAAGCAGGAGATAAAGTTGAAAAAGGTGATCCTGTCGTTGAATTAGAAACAGATAAAGTTAACGTTGAAGTCAACTCAGATTATGCTGGAGTAATCGTTGAAATTTTAGCTGAAGAAGGTGACGACGTTAGCGTAGGAGATACGATTGCTAAAGTCGATGAAAATGCTGAAGCTGGAGCAGTAAGTAGCTGCACCTGAACCAGCGAAAGAAGAAGTGAAAGAAGAGGCGAAAGAAGAACCGGTTAAAGAACAACAACCTGCCGCAGCAGAAACAGAAAGTACTGATACAGTCAAGAAGTAATTGCGACACCGGCAGCAAGAAAATTAGCGAGTGAATTAAATATTGACTTAAGCCAAAGTGAAACCACAAGATCCATTAGGTCGTGTTCGCCCAGAAGATGTCGAAGCGGCAAATCGAGCCAACAAGCTGCACCAGCACCGGTAGCAAAACAAGCCAGCTCTGCAGCTACGGAACAGCAATTTGACAAACCAGTTAAAATCGAAAAAATGTGCCGTCGTCGTCAAACGATTGCTAAACGTTTAGTCGAAGCCCAACATACTTCGGCGATGTTAACGACTTTTAACGAAGTAGATATGACTGCGATTATGAACTTGCGTAAAGAGCGTCAAGAAAGCTTTGTTGCAAAACATGATGTTAAATTAGGTTTTATGTCATTCTTTACGAAAGCAAGTGTCGCTGCATTGAAAGAATTCCCATTATTAAATGCGGAAATCGATGGAAACGAACTTAATTATTAAAGAGTATTATGATATTGGAATTGCCGTCTCAACAGATGAAGGTTTGGTTGTACCAGTTGTTCGTGATGCAGATAAATTAGACTTTGCTGGTATCGAAAAAGAAATTATCAGACTTAGTACGAAAGCGAGAAATAAAGAACTAGAACTTGCTGATTTACAAGGTGGAACATTTACAATTACGAACGGTGGAATTTTTGGATCGATGTTGTCCACTCCGATCTTAAATGCACCACAAGTTGGAATTTTAGGAATGCACAATATCGTAAAACGTCCGGTTGTCATGCCAGATGATACGATTGAAGTCCGTCCGATGATGTATCTAGCATTATCATATGACCACCGTATCGTTGATGGTAGAGAAGCAGTCCAATTTCTCGTACGCATTAAAGAAATGCTAGAAGATCCATATGATTTATTATTACAAGGATAATAAAAATAGAAAATCCCGTTTAGGTGATGCTAAACGGGATTTTTTGTGCGCCCAGCATGGGTTATAACTTGGTGGTGAAAGTCCGACACGAAGGCTTGGCAGTAGGAACTGTTAGCTGAAGGCAAGGGTGTCCGTGGGACGCGGAATCTGAAGGAAGTTGGAGGCAAACTCCTGAACCGACGAACAGGAACTGCATATAAGGCTGACTTGGAATGGATGAGTTTGCAAGACAAAACAAAGTCCAATACTGCCCGAGTTCCATACAGTAAATGCAGCAGTTACATGGGAGGAAGGTTATAACTCTTACCTGGGGAGGTCTGCATGATATGCCATTATATGGTAATTATTACTACGAGGTAATACTGAACATTTAGAAGTCAGTTCAATCCATCGTACTAATGACGTCTATTGAAAAATAGAAAGAGGGAAGGGATTGACAGTGTTCAATCTCATGATAATGCTGATGAAAAGTATAAATGACACTGTCAACGTCTATTAAATTAGCCGACTATTTACAGGAGAATATGATGGAATCAGAAGGTACTGTAAAAGTGTGTTGCATACTTGCATTAAGTTAATCAAGAAGAGATTTTACATTGAACCTCCGAATACGTGACTCGTATGTTCGGTGGTGTGAGAGGACGGGAGTTAATCACTCCCTCCTACTCGATTTTGAACTTACCATCATGAAAAACATATTTTTTCAGTACAATAACAGTAAATTACTATATAATAAATGATGTCTCCTTTATTTAAAAAGATATGTTTGCTCGATTTTTGATGAAGAAAGGGAAACTTAATATGAAAAATAAAAGCATTTTATTTACTGGTGGCGGTACAGCTGGCCATGTCATCGTTAATTTAGCACTTATTCCGTATTTTCAACGTAAAGGATGGCAAATTGGGTATATCGGTTCAAAAACAGGAATTGAACGTGAATTAATCGCACAAGTACCAAATGTAACGTATTATCCAATTTCAACCGGTAAATTAAGACGGTATATATCGATTGAAAATTTAAAAGACCCTTTTAAAGTGTTAAAAGGAACGTTAGATGCTTGGCGAATTATCGGGCAAGACGAAACCGGACATCATATTTTCAAAAGGAGGTTTCGTATCGGTACCAGTCATCATAGCCGCTAGGTTTAGACGTGTTCCGACAATCATTCATGAATCGGATTACACACCAGGACTTGCGAACAAATTAGCGACGCCTTTTGCGAAAAAAGTGCTAACGACTTTTCCTGAGACGTTAAATTATTTACCTAATAAAAAAGCTACATATATCGGAGCAGTCATCCGCGAAGAACTATTTCAAGGCGATGAACAGATTGGTTATCAATTTACGAATTTAAAAACAGATAAGCCGATTATTTTAGTGATGGGTGGAAGTATCGGCTCCCAAAAGATCAATGAAGTCGTTAGAGAAAACCTCGATAAATTATTACCTTCATTTCAAATTATCCATATTTGTGGAAAGGGAAATGTCGATAATTCGATCAAACGAGAAGGATATGTTCAATTTGAATATGTTAATGAGCAGTTGAAAGATGTTTTTGCCATTACGGATTATGTCATCTCTCGCGCCGGAGCGAACGCAATTTTTGAATTTTTAGCGTTACGTATTCCGATGTTACTTATTCCGTTATCACTCGCTGCAAGTAGAGGTGACCAAATCGATAATGCGAAATCATTTCGGAAAAATGGGTATGCACATGTATTACATGAAGAAGATATGAATGCTGAATACGTTCCTTCAAGCTGTTTACAAATTAGAAAAGTCCGCACCAGTCATACGTGACGCGATGAAGAATTATTCTAGTAAAGAAGCGTGTGAACGTGTTATTCAATTGATTGAAGAAATGGCGAAATAAAATGGAAAAAGGCTTCTAAAAAGCGACAATTGTCCTTATTAGAAGCCTTATGTGTAATTAATGATCTGTTTCCATTTCTGTTTTAAACGGCCACCAATTATATTTACCGAAGAATCGGACCATCACTGGTGTAAATAACGGTAACATCACAAATGCATATAAGATCAATCCGATAATAACGACGGTTGCAATTTGCAGTAATGACAAGACGCCAGATGGAAGCATAGCACCGAATGTTCCACCTAAAATAATCGTCGCTGAAATAATGACCGTTCCCATGTTTTTCATCGCATAGATGAGCGCATGTTTGATGAAGCCGTTTTTCGCTTCATTAAAGCGTCCCATCAGGAAGATACTGTAGTCGATTCCGAGAGCGATCAACATGACAAATGAGAAAAATGGTATTGCCCAAGTTAAGCCGTCGTAATCGAGAATATTGACGAAAATAATTTCCGCCAATCCGATCGAAGTATAGTAAGTGACGAGTAATGAACCGATTAAATAGATCGGCATGACGAAAGAACGTAGCAACACGACTAAAATGATAAAGATCCCGATAAGCATTAGTAACGCTGTTCGCGTATAATCTTCTTCTGATACGTTTTTCAAATCGTTGTTAACACTACTTACACCGCCTACTTTCACGTTACTATCTTCAAACGGTGTATCTTCGACCGCTTTGTTAGACGTTTCTTTTATACTCATCCATCAGTTCGATCGCTTCTTGTGAATACGGATTATAATCTAAGACGACATCAAATTTAACAATTTTGTTATCGTCAGAAAAATATTGGCTTGCACCTTCTTGGAAATCTTCATCTTTGATCGCTTCTTCCGGTATGATGACGATTGGGTCGCCAATGTCAACAGAAAAATCACCTAAATAATCTTGGACAGTTGATAAACCTTCATCAATTTGCTTAAGTCCGTCAGAACCTTCTCCTAGTCCGTCAGATAACTCTTCTAAGCCGGATTGTATTTCACGAAAAGCTTCCCGTAATTCAGATTGTCCGCCGTACATTTCCGTTAACCCGTCACGGAGCGTCGGAAATTGTTGTACGACTTGATGTTGTCCATCTGCAGCTTGCGCTAATCCTGATTTCAGTTCACTGACGCCAGCGATCAATTGATTTAATCCAGCTGAAATTTGTTCTTGGCCATCGACTATTTTTGCAAAGTTTTCATTTAACTGCCGGAGTGGTTGCACGACATCAGTTTGAATTTGCTGACCGGCTTCGGAAAGTTTTGTAAGTTGCGATCTCTAGTTTATCAATAGCACCATCTAAATTATCTACTAAATGTAGTGCAGTTTCGTAAGCTTCTTTGTAATTTTTATCTTTCGCTAAAGAATTATCTCTCATCGTAGCAACTGTGTTCATTCCTTCGATACTTTGCCGTAGTCCAGAAACGAGTTGTTTTAACTGCCCTAATTCTTCCGTAGACATCGAATCAATCGACCCGAAACTTCCCAACCCATCAGCTATTTGTCGATATCCGTTTAGCAGTTGTTTATTTCCTGCAATCGTTTCATCTAAATTTCTCTTGATTTCTTCGAGTCCAGCACGAACTTCACCTGCTCCCATTGAACCGGACATAATTCCGTCTTCAATTTCCGAAAGAGCGGATTGGATTTGCCCGATTCCTGTATTCAATTCATTTGTGCCAGCCATTAATGCTCCGACGCCGTCTTTTGCTTCATCTAATTGTGGTGATTGTTCATTTAATTCGGTAGAAGCTTCACGAAGTCCAGATTCAATCTGTTGAATACCGTCCGTACCTTCACCTAATCCATCTGCTAACAAGTTTGCCTGTGATCTCATTAAAAAGTTGTCGATAATTTCACCAGCCGGTCTCGTAGCACTGCGCACAGAATCGACGCCATCGACTCGCGCTAATTCTTGCGAAATTTTTTCAATTGCTTGGTAATCTTCAACAGAAGTGATTGGTTCATCAGTTTCCATGACGACAGTTGTCGGCATAATATTTCCGGGTCCGAAGCTTTCTGTTACCCAATCAAACGCTTTAACTGATCCGAAATCATCTCCTAATTCATCTAATGAATCGTATGATACGTCGCCATTGTACGTTAAGAACGTCGGGATGGTAATGATCGCGACGATGAGTAGAGCGATGACAGGTCGTCTCCAAGCGAACGTGCCAGCAAGTTTCCAAAGTTTACTTTCTTTATGTTCGACATTTTTATCGAACGGCCAAAACAGTTTTCTACCGAATAATACTAAGAAAAACGGTACGATCGTCATCAGTGCGATGAGTGTCACAGCAATTCCAACTGCAACGGCGACTGCTGATTGATAAAGAGTAAATTGGGAAAGACCGATTGTAGAAAACCCGATTAAAACAGCTAATCCGGCAAATAACACTGTTTTTGCACTACCTTTATACGTCGCTATGACCGCATCTTTCACCGATTTCATGTCGATTAATTTCTTCTTTAAAGCGACTAATAAGTAAAATACAGTAATCCGTACCGATCCCGAACATGACCGCAACCATAAATGTTTGCGTAAATGTCGATAATGGAAAGTCTACTGTGTCAGCTAAAATCGCCACGATACTTTGGGAAATGATGTAACTAATCCCGATCGTTAAAAGCGGAATAAGTGGTGCGACGATGGACTTGAATACGACGAATAAAATGATTAATATAAGTGCAACGGTAATATAGATCGTTTTCATAAGCCCTTCTTCTGAGTTGATTAAAATATCTTCATTAATGAAAACTTCACCAGTTAAATGGTGGTCGACATCGATATGGTCCACCGCTTCGTAAATGGCTTGTCGAGCTTCTTCAACTTCTTGATCTTTTAACGATAATCGAAACGGAACGATGATCGTTCGATTGTCTTCAGAAACAGTAAGTTCTTCGACTTCTTCACTTTCGGTAAAGTTTAAAATATCAGAGATTCCTAGATTTTCTTGATTATCTTCTAAAATGTCGATCGCTTGTGCAACTCTATCTTTCTCTTCTTCTGTCAGTTCATCTTCATCATGGAAAACTAAAATAGCGTCTTCTACATCTGAGTCATCGTCGCTCATCTTTTGAAGTAGTTTACTTGCTTGAATCGACTCATTGCCGTCAGGAACAGTAATTTGCCCTTTTTCAGCGACTAGTTTTTGTAAGTTCGGTCCGAACACGACAAGAACGACTGCAGCAATCACCCATAATGCAATGATGAACCAGCGGAATTTAATAATATGTTTCATTCTTTCGTACGATCCTTTCTTTGTTCATATTTGTCAGATGGTTCGATAGGTTCTTCCATCATGGATGCTAGTTTTTCTAATGAATGGATAAACTTCTCAATTTCAGTAAGATGAAAGTATCGTAGTTTATCCCCAATAATACGATAAATTTCTTTTTCAATCTGTGTAACGAATTTTTTTCCTGCATCTGTAAGTGATAAATATACAATTCTTCTATCTGATTCATCTCGATGTCTTGCGATTAAATTTTTATCGTATAATCGATTCGTCGAAGCTGTGACAGCACTTTTACCGATGCCGAAAGATTGTGCAATTTGGGTGCTCGTGCACTGATCATGTTGATGGATAAATTGTAAAATGGAAAATTGATCTACCGTAATATCAGAATGGATGTATCTTTTGATGACGTTGTTCACACTATGGTAAATCGTATTAATCGAACGTTGATAACGACGAATTAGTTGATCCAATTCCAACTTTTGAAAACTCCTTTTGAAAATAGTTCAATATTTAAATAGTTCAATTCATGAACTATTATATAAAAAATATGAACGATAAAAAAGCATTTAGACGATTTATTTTCGGTCTAATATCGATAGCTTTTTTATCTGTTCATTATACTTTTTGTTTTTTATCGATGAAAATGACGTCTACTTTTCCGGTATCCGGGTCGATGACTAAGCCATGCACTAAGACGTGTTTTGGTAATAACGGATGACCGCGGATAATTTCAACGCTTTGTGTAATCGACTCTTCTACAGATTGAAATCCGTAAAATTCTTTGTGAAAATCGATTCCAGCATATTCTAACGCTTTAAACGTTTCTTCTTTAATTCCGGCACTTTTCATTTGCTCCATTAATTGATTCGTATTGACACAAGACATTCCACAATCATAATGACCGATGACGACGACTTCTTCAGCCTGCAATTTGTAAATCGCAACGAGGATGCTTTTGATGACACTGTCGAACGATTTTCTAATAATCGCTCCAGCGTTTTTAATCATCTTGACGTCGCCGTTTTGGATGTTTAATGCTTTCGGCAACAACTCAACTAAACGAGATTCCATACAAGTGAAAACGACCATTCTTTTATTTGGGATCGAATTAGAACGGTAAGGTATATACCCTTTATTACGGACAAACTGTTCATTATATTTGAGCATTTCTTCAATTCGCATATGAAGGCCCCCCTTTTCATGATATAATGTAAATTTACGTAAGTTGTTATATAAATATAACATGGTATAAGAAAATAGTTAATAACGATTTTCTACAAAATTGACATTAAGTAACCACCCTTTATAATGAAATCAACATTTAAAATGATGGTGAATAAAAATATGGAAAAAAATAAAAACCGTCAAGATATCATCGATGAAGATTTATATGAAGAAATCGATGAAGAAGAACTAATCGAATTAGTGGAACAAGCCCGCCAAGAAGCAATTGAGAAAAGTAAAGCAAGAAAAAAACAAAAAGAAGTGAAAACACCGTTTCCGAAATGGTTTTTTTGGTTGATAGCAATCGCATTAGTCATAAACGTTGTAGCGTTGTTGCCACAAACCTTTTCGATTCCTGCAATTAAATTTATAAAAACGTCGACAGCGCTGTCCGCACAACCACATATCCAAAAATATAAAGAAGCTGTCGTCGTCATTGAAACGACGGACAGTAGAGGAACTGGTTTCTCGTTTAATGAAAATGGTGATATATTGACAAATTACCATGTCATTGAAGGAAAAGAAACGGTGACAGTCGCTTTTCCAGAAGAAGGACTTTATTCTGGTGAAGTCGTAGCCACTTTCCCTGATATCGACTTAGCCGTTTTAAAAACGAACGGCGACGATATGCCGTATTTGCCTTTAGCAGACGAGTTCACGTTGGAAAAAGGTGAGTCGATTTATTTTATCGGGAACCCGTTACGGTTTACTGGGATTGCAAATGAAGGAGAAGTGATCGATTATACGAATGTTCAGAGTAAAGAAGAAGCAGTCGTCATGTTAGATGCGCCAGTTTATCGGGGAAATAGTGGAAGTCCGGTCATTAACAAAGACGGAGAAGTAATCGGAGTCATTTTTGCAACGCTACATCATGATGAACAAGGTCGTGTTGGGTGTTTATCCCGATCGATTATTATTATGAGCGGATCGATTAGAAAGCATTCTCGTTATGAGGATGCGTTTTATTTTTTTAAAAAAATTGACATACATCAAGGAATTACAAGAAGCCTCATTCCATAATAAAAGTAACGGATATTTCAAATGGAATGAGGCGATTTTTATGCTCATTGATACACGACAAATTATCTTATTGATTCATATATTGCTCGGCATCGTTTGGGTGGGAGGAATTTTATTCGTCGGTTGGGGTGTATATCCTGTAGTAAAAAAGTTGAAAATTGGCGAACAGCGGATGTTTCTTACGGAGATGATGAAGCATACACACTATTTATTTTCATTAGCTGGAGCTGGTGTAATCGCTACAGGTGTTAGTCTCGGAACAATTTTTGGACCGATAAAAACGTGGGATGCGTTGTTTTCAACGACTTACGGTCGATTATTTTCTACTGCTTTCATCGTCGGTATCGTCACGTTAATTTGGGGCATTTTCATCAGTTATCCGACGACGATGCGAATGTTACAAAATAACTTTATATGGAAAAATGCAGAGTTTGGAAAATGGCAGTCATTACAACGCGAGATGATGAAAGTAACTTTTGTAACAGGAATTGAAGTTGTAGGATTTATCGTACTACTTACTTTGATGGTCCTATTATAAAAAATGAACAGGGGGATGACGATGGATGATCAAATGAAAGATGCGAACAATTATATTTATCGGTATTCATGGTTTCATCTTGCACGCCCTTTAACACTTTCAGGTACAATTAGTCCTGTTTTAGTCGGCACTGCGTTTGCTGCAAATAAAGCACCAATCGATGTTACGATATTTATCGTATTTTTCATTGCGACGTTATTCATTCAAATCGCGACGAATATTTTTAATGATTATTTTGATTTTAAACACGGTCAAGACCAACAAAAATGGTTGAAAAATGCACCTAGAAAACATCCGAAATTCCGTGAACTTCCCTTTGTTGCATGTACGTTTTTACTCGTCGCGGCAATTCTCGGTATTTGGTTAACGGTACAAAGTGGTTTTTGGTTAGCTTTTGTCGGAATATTAGGAATCGTATTCGGTTTTTGTTATTCTGCTGGTAAATATTCTTTAGCTTCACTAGGTTTAGGTGAAATCGTTGCAGCCACATTTTTAGGATTTGCGACGACGATGTTGCCATATGTCATTCAAGGCAATCAAATTGATGTTGAAATTTTTCTTATCGCTTTTCCATTTGCACTGATGATTGCTACAATGATATTAACGAATAATGTACGAGATATCGATAAAGATAAAGGTTTTCGTCGTACTGTTCCAATCATTATCGGGCGTACGAAAGCGATTCAACTGTTAACTTTCATGTTCATCGTAATTTACACGTCGGTCATTGCATTCATGATGCTCGACATTTTACCAAAATTGACGGTCATCGTATTTTTAGCAAGTCCGATAGCAATTCGTTTATGTCTTTATTTTAAAGATGTTCGTGTTATGAAAAAAGATATCGACGTGATGAAATGGGCTGCTTATCATCATTGGACATTTGGCTTGCTTTTTGCAAGTGCTATGTGGGTGAACCTTTTCATTTAGTGAGGTGGTTGTAATTGATAACGAAACGAAAATATCCTTGGATCGGAAGACAGAATTGGAGTAATATCGTATTTTTACATTGGCCGGTGGAACGAAAATATATTCGCCCGTTCGTACCAAAACCACTGCAACTTGATCTTTTTAAGCAATTAGTTTTTTTTTTTTATTTACTGGTTCAGTCTCGTATTGCTGAAGGTGCCAACGTCGTCATCGACCGCAAGGAAGCGGGTGCGCGCCTCGACCGGCTCTCGACTCAGGCTTCCGAACTGGCGCAATCGAAGCCCGATCTTTATTGTAGCAATTTCTCCGGCAGGCGGCGCGCGCCGCCAGGAATGCTACTTCGGAAATCCCGATCGTGTTCGCGCTGGTGGCCGATCCCGTCGGCATGGGGCTTACGTAGCAAAATATGCCCATCCGGATCGATACGTAACGGGTGCCGCGACATTCTTCTCGGGGCAATTTTAAACGGCAAGGCATTTGAAATTGTTCGCGGGCTGTGTGCCACAGGCGAAGCGGTTGGCTGCGTTCATCAATTCAGAGAACGAAACCCACCAAGCCGCCGTTTATGAAGGATGCGCCGTTCTTGCAGCCGTCAAGCTCGGCCTTCAGCTCGACACTTCCGATCTGCACGATCCCCAGGAATTGCCCGGCGCGGTCGCTGCTGCCAAGGCCCGAGGTGCTGACGTCTTGTACGTCGTGCCTGATGCCATCTTCTCAAAACCGGCTAACCAGATGCCCGATCTTGCTGCAATGGCAGGTTTGCCGTCGATGTCGCTCGAGCCTCGCTTTGCGCAGTTGGGTGGCTTGATCATCCTACGGACCGGACTTCCTAGCGGTGACCCGGCTGGGAGCCCGTTATGTCGATCGAAATTTGAAAGGCGCCAGACCGGCCGATCTGCCCGTCGAGCAATCCGAGCAAATACACGCTCATCATCAATCTCGACCCGCGAGGATTTGCTAGCAATTGGCGGTGGTGTTGTTGTGTCGTCTACTGGCTCAGTTCATCGCTGGC
>CAVYBX010000002.1:0-82219 GCA_963766835.1 uncultured Bacilli bacterium | reverse complement strand
ACCACACTCCTCTGTACATGTGCGCCTGGCATGGGTGTCATCTATAGGGTGAGAGTTCCGAGCTACGAAGAGAGATGTAGTGGTTAGCTTAACGCAAGGGTGTCCGTGGCGACGCGAGATCTGAAGGAAGCGGGCTGAGAAACTAGGTCTTCCGATTCAGAACTTCATAGAAGGCTAGGTATCATTGGATGAGTTTGCTTTGACAACAAAGTCCTTTCTGCCGAAGGTGATACAGAGTAAATGAAGCGGATAGATGGAAGGAAAGATCTTACATCCTTACCCAGGGAGGTCTGATGGATACGTGAATTACTCTTCACAACCTACTTCATGAGGAGTAGCTGAACCATCAGAAGTCAGCAGAGGTCATCGTACAAATCGGTCTAGAACGGTTTGGAAGGAGCCGAACAGATGAAGAGAGAATAGCCCTTTCTATTCAGTCAGTCATGATGAACACAGAAAACGTAGTACCTCACTTGAGGAAGGAAACGGTGAATTCCGTGGAAGACCTCTTGGAGGGTGGAGTGACTACTGGCATAAAAGATAAGCTATTTGCGGAAGGAAATCTTGCGTTACCCATCTTAATTGAACCGCCGTATACGCGAACCGTACGTACGGTGGTGTGAGAGGACGGAGGTTAATCACCTCCTCCTAATCGATTTTTTAAAGAGGGCTTCATGTATGTAAATGATCTTATTTCGCTAAAAGATCGATTTCACTATTAAAAACAATACCGATGGTGCCATCAACAAACCTAGACCCTGTATAAAATGTCGCCGTCACCGCTCCATATGGAACCAGTTTTGGATCTGTCGCTGCTAGCCCCCCAGCAACCCCGCTAGTTGTACCTAATAATCCCCCGTATACCATTGCGGAACTTGGATTGTTGAGGCCGATATATTTTGCTACGAAAGGAGTGCCGATCATTGTTGCAATTGATTTAACCAACCCTGCTGCGATACTGATGGTAATTACTTCTGAACTCGCACCTAAGGCCGCTCCTGTCACCGGCCCCACAATATAAGTTACTGCACCGGCACCAATTGTCGTAATACTGATAGGGTCTCTATACCCAAATGCTAATGCGATCGCTACTCCGGCAATAAAAGAAACAATAACCCCAGTAAACAATGAAACGACTCCAATAAAACCAGCTTTTTTTATTTCATCAAAGCTTGCTCCAAAAGCGGTGGCGATGATGGCGAAATCCCTAAACATACCTCCGCCCATCAAACCGATGCCAGCAAAAATACTTATATCCGCTAATCCGTTTTACTCCGCCAGTATAGACTCCACCGATATAAGCTAAAATTAAACCTAGAATGATAGCGATGGCAGAACCGTTTACTTTCCCCATCGTAAATTTATCTGAGATGACATAGGCGATATAAATCGTGATACCTATAATTGCGAATGATGTGATTAGACCGTAGCTCGAGAACACGTTACTTAACGTTTCTAACATCGGTTTCACCTCCCGATAAAATTTCTTTCTCACTTTTAGTAGCAATTCCATTTTTATTTTTACTTAATGGAAAGCAGCCCAGCCCGATTGGCTGGAATCCAGCTAATAAGGCAAGTGGTCCACCTTCAATTGCTCCGACGACATTTTGATTTGCCGCCATTGCCACGACGATCGGGATATACATTGCGCTCCAAAATGATATCCCGTTTTGTGCTGGCAAACTGAATTTATTCCTCTTTTTCAAATAGTCGACAATAAGACTAAAAAAACCATTGCTAACCCGACACCGCCGATATTTGCATCGATTCCTAACATTTTGCCGAAAAGTTCACCTAATATGAGGCCTAGCAACATACAAAATGATAAAATTGCCACACCATAAATCACCATTTTACGTCCACCTCAACACTTTTGTTGAAACGATTTCAAATTAATTTTTAAACAGTCGACTGTAAGTAGATTTATAGCATACAAAAAAAATTAAATCAAGGAGTTTTTTGAAAATTATATATATTAGAATTTAATGGAATATTTATTTTTTGTGATAAAAACCTTGATATATTAAGGTTTTTGTGCAATTAAGATTTTTTATTTTTATTCTAAATAGAGAATTTATTGACTATTTTAATATTTTGATATACACTCAAAATTACAAATAAAACGGTCGACCAAATGGAATTGGGGGAATTGCTATGCTCAAGAAAAAGAAGAAGAGAATTCACTATCTAAAATGATCGCAAAAGATATCATCGCGCAAATCATCACCGGAGAATTAAATCCTGGAGACAAGTTAGTAGAAAAAGAATATGCGGATATGTATGGAACGAGCAGAGCTCCGGTTCGAGAAGCGGTTTATATGTTGACGACAGAAGGCTTGGTGGAAAGAATTCCAAGAAAAGGCGCCATTGTAAAAGAGTATAGTAACGATGATATCATCGATCTTCTCGAAATAAGAAATATGTTGGAATTAATGGCGGTGAAAAAGATCGCCATTCATGGCCCTGATCAAGAACTATTAAAAGAAATGAATAACATCATTCAAAAAATGAGTTTAGATACAGCGATTTATACTTATACAAAACTAAACTATTCATTTCATACGTGTATCGTCAAAATGAGCCGAAGTAATCCGATTCAAGAAATGTATTCTCGATTAGGCTTGCCACTACTTAGAATTCAAAATCTATCTTTCTCGCAAGAAGGAAATATTAAAAAATCGATCGAGGAACATAAGAGATTGTATCGATTCATTAATGAACAAAAAATGGATGAGTTAGAGTCTTTGCTGACACAGCACAATGAATACGTGATCACAAGCATTCGGAAAATTCTTGATATGTAAGTAGAGGTGCAAAAAATTTGAAATTGGCATTTTTGTTTTTTTCCAGGTTAAGGGTCTTTAAATACCAAACATGTTGGATCAACTGCCGCAACACAAAGTGATTGAAGATACGATCCAAGAAGCGATGACCGTATTGAATGAAAATGTATATGAGCTTCATCAAAAAGATGCGCTTCAATCGACCAAAACAAGATAGAACTATCATTATTAATCAATGAAGTTGCAGCATTCAAGCTATTAAGGAAGAAGAAATCAAACCTGATGTAGTTGCTGGGCATTCGGTAGGTGCCTTTGCGGCAGCGGTGGCCGCAGGTGTAATCAGTTTTCCAGATGCTTTAGAAATTGTAAAACTACGAGGAGAATTAATGGAAAAAACCCATCCTACTGGGTATGGAATGGGTGTCGTTTTAGGTCTGGATACGAAAAGTTTAAGAGAAATCGTCCATGAGATACATCAAGATAGCGATCCAGTCTATATGTCAAATATGAATGCACCTCATCAAATAACGATTTCAGGTTCAGTAAGAGGACTAAAAAAAGTATTGGAAGCATCCCTCGAAAGCGGTGCGCAATGTGCGTCGATGCTCAATGTCAGCACACCATCACATAGTCCGTTATTGGAACCGGTTTCAACTGCGTTGAAAAGAGCATTGGAAAAAGTAACGATCCATCCTCCTAAAATTCTTTTTGCAGGGAACAGACGGGCACGACTTTTAGCTAATCCTTCAGAAATTATGGAAGATTTGGCAAAAAGCGTTTCCGCACCGGTCAAGTGGCATGACGTAACGACCGTCATTTATGAGAAAGGTGCAAGATATTTTATGGAAATGCCTCCAGGGAACGTCCTCACCAAATTAGTGAAAAAAGCGTTTCTTGACGTCCGAGCGTTTTCGGTTACAGAAAGTGGTTTTGAAGACTGTTTTTATATCATTAATCGGGATCTGTAACAAGAAAGGAGCTGTAAAGATGACGATTACGAAAAAAAAAAGATTGGAAATCAAAGATGGAAAGCGAAGAAAGAAAGATTGGAAAGTGTCAGCGACATCGTTGACGGTAGGTTTATCCCAACAGATCGAATTGTTGATGTGTTGGAAAAGGTGATCAAACCTGGAGACCGTGTCGTGTTAGAGGGTAACAATCAGAAGCAAGCATCTTTTTTGTCCAAAGCATTGTCAGAATTGGACCCTGATGTCGTCCGTGATTTACATATGATCATCTCAAGCATATCCAGACCAGAACATTTGGATATATTTGAAAAAGGCATTGCTAAAAAAGTGGATTTGGCCGCTTATGCCGGACCACAAAGTTTGCGGATCGCACAGATGATGAGAAAATAAGAAAATAACGGATGGGGAAATCCATACTTATATTGAATTGTATGGTCGTCTTTTTATCGACTTGATCCCTTCTGTAGCGTTAGTAGCAGCAGATAAAGCAGATTATTCCGGAAATTTATATACCGGTCCGAATACCGAGGAATCACTACCATTGTAGAAGCTACAGCTTTTAAAGATGGTATTGTCATCGTTCAAGTAAATGAGATTGTGGAAGAACTGCCACGTGTCGATATACCAGGATCTTGGATCGATTTTATCGTATTAGCGGATGAACCTTATGATCTTGAACCATTATTTACTAGGGACCCTAGACATATCACAGAGATACAAATATTACAAGCGATGATGGTCATTCGTGGAATTTATGAAAAACATAACGTCCAATCTCTCAATCATGGGATAGGTTTTAATACAGCTGCAATCGAACTAATTCTTCCGACATATGGTGAAATGGTTAGGATTAAAGGGAAGATTTGTAAACATTGGGCGTTAAATCCCCACCCAACTTTAATTCCTGCAATTGAAACTGGCTGGGTGGAGAGTTCCATTGCTTCGGTGGAGAAGTAGGGATGGAAAAATATGTAGCTTCGACGTGATGTCTTTTTTACGGGTCGTGATGGATCCCTCGTTCTAATCGGACTCTTTGTCAGATGGCAGGTCAGTATGCAGTCGATTTATTCATCGGGTCAAGCTTGCAAATAGATGCCTATGGAAATTCGTCTACGGTGACGAGTGGAAGATTGGCGGGGTATGGTGGAAGCGCCTAATATGGGCCATCATCCTCAAGTGTGGACGCAGGCATTCCTCTCCGGCTTGGTTAGATATGATGACGTCCGATGACCCTTTTAGCAAGAGGGAAAAAATTATCGTTCAAGTTGTTGAGTCTCAACGTTTCAAGATGGGAATAAGCCGGTGTTTGTCAAATCATTAGATTCGATCAATCTTAAAGAAACGGCAGAATTAGCTACTACACCTGTGATGATTTATGGTGAAGATGTAACCCATATTGTAACGGAAGAAGGCATTGCTTATCTTTATAAAACTGACAGCATGGAGAAAGAAGGGAAGCGATATCTGCGATCGCTGGGGTCACTCCGATCGGATTACAAAGTGATACTAGAAAGATAAAAGAATTGAGAGAAAGAGGATTAATTGCATTTCCAGAAGACTTAAATATTCGTAGGACGGATCAAAAAGATCTATGTTAGCAGCTAAAAGTATCGAAGAACTAGTTTGAGTGGTCGGATAGTTTTATGAACCACCAGCAAAGTTTAGAAGTTGGTGATGAAATGGTCATTGTAAAAGACATGAATAAAACTGATTTTATTTCTACGATTGCCGATATCGCTGTCCTTTCATTGTTGGAAGAATTAGAACTTATTCCCAAACCAGGTTTAGTTGATAAAAATGATCCTGGAGCACACATGATGATTTGTCGATGAACATGATGAAAGAATCAGCGTTGTCATTAAAGGAGACCTTTTATAAAATTGCAGAATTAAGTTTTAGCAGATCTCCGTCTCAAGCATTGCGAGAAGAAATCGCCAAAATAGGTCGAGACGGAGAAGCGAAAATGTTCGAAGTAACCGAAGGGGTTAAACACATAAAGATGCAATATGGGCACTTGGATTATTAGTATCAGCAGTTGCTTCTGGGAAAGGGACATTGTCTATTAAAGAAACGTTAAGAACAGCTGGTCAAATCGCCCGTTATCCGGATCGATTTTATCAAGATACTACGTTGACAAAAAGGGAAACGCGTTAAAAAGAAGTATGGTGTGAAAGGGGCAAAAGAGCAAGCGGAAGAAGGTTTTCCTCACATTTTACATTATGCGATCCCAGCCTTGGAACATGCGCGCAGGATGAAAATGAGTGAAGAAGATGCGAGGAAATACACGTTAATCGCTCTTATTGCACATTTAGATGATACGTGTATTTTGCATCGAGGCGGAATGGAAGCTTTAACGTTTGCCAAAAATGAGGCACTGAAAATATTGAAGAGCAAAAATTTAAATTTGTTAGACACATTAAATGAAGCATTCATCCGAAGAAATATTTCACCTGGAGGAAGTGCCGATTTATTGCAGCAACGATATTCTTAGATAAAGTTCGAGATATTTATCTATTCCATGAAATGAATTAAGAGGTGATATGTTTGGAAGTATTGAAATATACACTACCCGCAAATCAAAAAGTCAGTCATTCAGCTCACGTCGGCGTGGTCGGTTCCGGCGACCTTGATAGCTACGATGGAGCCAAACGAAGAAAATATGGTAAAAATTACTGTTCGTACCGGCATCAAAGGCTTTAAAAAAACATGGGATGTTTTAATCCATCGTTTCTTTGAAGAAAACGATGTAGCTGTCAATGTGAAAATAAATGATTTTGGTGCTACTCCTGGTGTAGTAAAGATCAGACTTTCGCAAGCATTAGAGGTGTGTAAACATGGTTAAAATATTACGGGAGAGTATCGTGGAACTAAGTGGTCGTGAACGTGTGGAAAAAATCGTTGATTTCAGGTACTTTTCGTGAACTAATTTCACCGTACGAGGGAGTTGAGTCACCTCATTTAGAAAAGCAAGGGATCGTGCCGCAAAGCGATGATGGAGTGATCGTAGGTTTAGGAAATATCAATGATCAAAAAACAGTTGTCATTTCTATTGAAGGTGAATTTCAAGGTGGAGGAATCGGTGAGGTTTCTGGGGCAAAAATTGCAGGTGCACTTGATAGAGCATTAGAAGATTGTAAATCTGGTAATCGTGTTATTCCGATCATCTTATTTGATACAGGTGGTGTGAAATATTAGAAGAGGCGAACTACGGTTTATTATCGATAGCAGAAATCCATGCAGCGATCGTCGCATTAAGAGAATATGTGCCTGTTATCGCGGTTATCACAGGTAAAATCGGTGCATTCGGCGGTATGTCCATTACCGCTACTTCTTTGTAGTACCATTATTATGACTAGAGAAGGAAGATTAGCATTAAATGGTCCAGAAGTAATTGAACAAGAAGCAGGTATTGAAGAATTGATTCAAGTGATAGAATTTTAACGTGGAGATCGTTAGGTGGAGAGCAAAGATTTGAATCAGGATTTGCGGATATATTAATTGAAGACGATTTGGATGAACTTAAAGAAGTATTGATAAACATCATTGCTGGAGAAAATCCGAATCATCAAGCAAAAACGACGCTAATTTCTAGATTTGAAGCGATTTTACATTCATTTGATCCTCAAGAAAAACTAGTCTGAACAAGCAGTTGAACTTATTCAACATACGAATTCAACAGGTAAAGTTTTATTCGATCAATCTTCACGAAGTGTTCCTGATCGTTTAGGAAGAGGTAACGTTTGGTTTGATTTATTGCGCGGTGATGCAGAAGAAAAAGGAGACATCCCTTCCGTTCGTGTTGCAGACAGCGAATTTTTCGGGAAAAAAGTAAGATATATTGCTGTCGTCCCAGATCCGAATAGTCCTTTCCCACGTGCACGGAATGGTGAAGTAGGTCTTCGTGAAGGTTGGTCGATAGCGAAACATGTTTGGAATGCGCTCGAAGAAGATAGAGGTAAAGAAAAACGAGTGCTCGTTCCGATTGTAGATGTCCCTAGTCAAGCGTTCGGATATAATGAAGAATTATTGGGAATACATTTAGCGTGTGCAGCAGCTGTGAATGCGTATGCTGCTGCAAGAATGGCTGGACATCCAGTGATAGCATTTATTCCTGGTAAAGCCATCTCTAGGGCCTTTTATCACATGGATTACAATCGAACCGTTTAATCGCTTTACGTGACCGAGGGGTTCATGTCCATGTGATGTCAAAAGAATCTGCGGCAATCATTACAGAAAGGACGTTAGAAGAATTGGAAGAAGTGACGAAAAAAATTCCTGCCATGGCATATGACATTGAATCTTTTTCATCTTTAGGAGCGTTACATTCGTTGGTAGAAGGAGTGGACGCTGACCATCCTACGGAAAAAGAACGTGAAATCATTTATCATGAATTATATCAAGCGATACTAGATATAGAAAAATCAGGTGACAACGATTTGAAAATTAGGCTGACGAACCAAGTGGCAAAAAACAGTGGGCGTGTTGCTACTAATATTGTTAGAAAAAAATTGGAGGAACAATGGACTTAAGCGTACATGACATCATTCAAATTCATTCCGTAGAAGACGTCATATATGATAAGCCAAAACCTTCTTGGGTAACAACATCATTGAAGAAAGCTCCGTTTGTTGTCGTGAGACGTGCACCGGTCGAAAATGGATTCGTACCTGTTGGGATAAAGAGGGGCGACATGAAGTGAACGGTTCCCAGCTTTTGTTCATACAGAAAAGATAAAAAGGGTTGTTACACCCGAACAAATTATTCGGGAGAAAAAATGGCATCTTTTTGACCATCAAATATTCAAATATCTTGAAAAAATAGATGAAATCATGAAAGCAAAATCGGTCATATGGGGAGTCGTAGGAAGTGTAGGATTTGAATTAGTCAGCAAAGTCGCTACCGTTCACGATAAAAGTGATATTGACATCCTCGTCCGTGATACACCTAGATTGACAAAAGAGGTATCGAAACAATTGATTGAAGCATTAAAAAACATTCCTGTAAAAACGGATGTCCAAGTGGAAACGAAAGATGGTTCATTTTCGTTATATGAATATGCCAATGCAAATGGTAAACCAATTTTATTTAAAACGAAAGATGGTCCAATACTAAAAGAAATTACCGATTTACGTCCTGATGAAACTTTCATATGAGCTTTAACATCACCACTTATAAAAGTGGTGTCTTTTTTATGTCGACTTAAAAATTGAAAACATTGACCATCTATTTTGCTTCTTGCTACAATTTTATTACATTCAACTTTCTGAAAGGAGCATTTCGATTGAAAATTGTTTCGATGGAACCGACGCCGAGTCCATATACGATGAAAATTAATGTTGATGAAAAATTACCCGATGGGCAATCGGAAAATTATAAAGTAAATGATGATGTAAGTAATGCACCTGATTATGCACAACAATTATTCAAGATAAATGGTGTCAAAGGATTGTACCGTGTCGTCGATTTCATTGCGTTGGAACGACATCCACGAGTGTCATGGGAAGAAATTTTGCCTGAAGTAAGAAATGTACTAGGTTCTGAGGAAGAAACGACAGAACTTTTTTCCAAAGCAGTTGAAAATGAGGAACAATCGTTTGGGGAAGTAAAAGTTCTTGTCCAAATGATCCGCAATATCCCGACTCAAGTCAAATTACAAGACGGGGAAGAAGAAAAGCGCTTTGCCTTACCAGAGCGGTTCATGGATGTGGCGATGAAAGCGGCGGAAGCATCAAGCAACTACTTAATGGAACGAACATGGGTCGAACAAAGTCCACGATATGGAAAAATAGATGAAATAGGGAAAGAAGTTGTCGAAGAGTTATCAGCTACTTACAGTGAAGAAAGGTTACATGAACTGTTGCAATTAGCTTTAAAAGATGAAACGCCGACAGAAGTACGCGTTAGAGAAAAAGTGACAGTTGAGATGCTCGATCATCCGGATTGGCGAGAGCGGTATAGAGTATTAGATAGAATTGTTGATCCTGCGAAGGATGATTATCCAGTTTTAAATAAAGCGTTAGATGATGAACATTCATCTGTAAGACGTCTTGCGACTGCTTATTTAGGGATGATTGAGGTTAAAGAGACACTACCTTATTTATATAAAGCATTAAAGGATAAATCGGTCAATGTGCGACGAACGGCAGGAGATTGCTTGTCAGATCTTGGTTATAAAGAAGCGATCCCGAAGATGATCGAAAGTTTGTCTGATGAAAGTCGGATCGTCCGCTGGCGTGCTGCGATGTTTTTATATGAAGTAGGAGATGAATCGGCAATTCCTGCTCTAAAGAAAGCTTTAGATGATCCAGAATTTGAAGTTCGTATGCAAGCGAAAATGGCACTACAACGTATCGAAGGTGGAAAAGAAGCGGAAGGATCAATCTGGCAACAAATGGCGAAAGTGACGAAAGACAAATAATTTTTACAAAAAAGCACCCCTACGTATTAGTCGGGGTGTTTTTAATTATTGTACCATTTATGTAAATTTCTATTTGTCTAACCTATTAGGTTGCTATTGGTAGCAACTAAGGATTTACCAAGTTCTGTAACGTCTTGAAAACTGAACATAAAATCAAAATTTGTAGAGTATCCGATAATGATGATTACTACAAAACCTACAATCGTTAATGCAACGATTAGCCATAATAAAAGCATAATTCCTTTTTCGATATTCATATTTCCTCACCTCACATCCGAATTATAGAATAGATGTAAGCGAATTACAAGAAATTTCTACATTTTTCTTCATAATATTCAGTTTTTTCCATATAAAAAAGTTACTGAAAATTAACTATAAAAAAAGCCAGATGCTCTTAGGTAAACTGGCTTTTTTATGAACGGTAAACTTATTTGATTTCACTAAAATGAAGTTCATATTCATCTAATATATATTTCGGAATGGTAAATCTTGCAGTCAATAAAGGATCAACGACTTGGCTAATTTCAACTTGTCCGGCAACGCTCATTAAAAGTGTTGCATCTTCAACTGATAAATTCGTGTTATCTGCTAGGAAATGTACTGCTCGTTTTGTCGCTTGTTGGATCGCTTCATCGACTGTTTCACTGCTGACGAGAAATGCTAATCCATCTTCGTTTTCAATAACAGGGTGTTTGATCGTTTTGTTTTTAATCACTTCGAGTTTCACTGTCGCTTTTCCTGGTACTTCTACACCAGAACCTCCAATTTCACCGTCACCCATTGCAGCATGGAAATCTCCTAATCCAAATAGTGCCCCTTCAGTAAACACAGGGAAGTAAATCGTCGCTCCTTCGCGAATTAGTTTCGTATCCATATTGCCTCCGTGAGGACCAGGGGTACCTGTTGGAACATCTTCACCCTCAGGTGCAACACCGATTACACCGATCATCGTATTAAGCGGTACTTTTATATCTTCATTGAAGATAACGTGATCATCTTCAATCTGAACGACTTTCATGCTCATTCCTTTTAATTCATCGCCGAGCATGCCGAGATTTTCTCCTGTAGCGATGACTCCTTGGTTTCCAATTTCAATTTTTTTGATCGTAACTTTTAATGTATCACCCTTTTCAGCACCGTTCACATAAATTGGTCCTGTTGCAGGGTTGATTCGATTCCAATCTATCGCTTCTAATTGTTGGTCGTTTGATTGGATTTGGTCTTCAAAACAGTCGAACGTTTCAATGACAACTGTCTCACCACTATCAACAGTTAGTGCTGGTTCATTGTTTTTACTAAATGAATAAATGATGTTAGAAGTGCGTGTTAATGTTTTCATGATGTTTCCTCCATTATCATATTATCTTTAGTTTATCAGTTAATGTCGAAAACTGCGAATATGTTTATGACTTTTTAAGCAAAAAGTTGTTATTTCGATTTATTTTTGCTAAATATCCTTTAATCTTCCATTTCAAAATAATGACAAACTACTTGTGCGACAGATTTAGCTGCAACGAGTAAAGATTCTTCATTAATCCATCGCCATCCCATATATGTAGCAATCGCTCCACCTGCAAAAAAACATATACCGGAACCGCCCCAGGAACCGATGGACCATTCGTAAAAATCTTTAATTAAAGCAATCGTTGCCAGCATAATTAAAGCGGCAGAAAAACCTTGAATTGCACGTCCGATGATGAGTAAGAAGGCACCTTGAGCAAATACAAGCTGAGCCAATGACACTTAAAATGGGACCAATATTCGTCATTTTTTTGCGACCGACTTTATCAGCTAGTCCACCAGCTAAAACGATGAAAATACCGAAGCTGACAAGCTGATGGCAATATTTAAAGTTCCGAGGGAAATACCTAAATCTGCTTGGACTGCAGGTACGATGTTTACCATCGCTTGCGCAAACAACCAAAATGTCAACATACCGAAAACGATCCCGATTGGCACTTTATTTTTACTTATATTGTCCATAGACGCCTCCATAAAAAGTTTGACTTACTGTAAAAATTACCTGTTTTTAAAATTTAATCGTGAAAACTGGGGTGTCATATCATTAACTCATAATTGATATTTTGTCACTGTAATTGAGAACAAAAGATATCAAAATTTGCTTAAAATTCTAAAAATTCAATCTATAAATTTTGTTTCAAAATAGTGAAAATTAACGGAATGACAACTATGAATTAACTGTGACAAAAAATCATACTCCTTGACAAAAGTATTTTTTTAGACAACAATATGTATTAGATAATAATTATTATAGTTAACGGATGAGTAATTTCTTTAAATGATTAAAATTCTTCATCTCGTCCTAAACTAACTATAATAAAAAAATATATAGGAGGAAATGAATATGTCACTTATTGGAAAAGAAGTTTTACCATTTAAAGCACAAGCATACCATGCAGGTAAAGGTGAATTTATTGAAGTTACAGAAGAAGATTTTAAAGGACAGTGGAGTGTTGTTTGCTTCTATCCAGCAGACTTCACATTCGTATGTCCTACAGAATTAGAAGATCTTCAAAATCAATATGCAACATTAAAAGAACTTGGAGTTGAAGTTTATTCTGTTTCAACAGATACTCACTTCACTCATAAAGCATGGCATGACCATTCAGAAGCTATTAGCAAACTTGAATATATTATGATCGGTGACCCATCACAAACAATTTCACGTAACTTTGATGTTCTAGATGAAGAAACAGGACTTGCACAACGTGGAACATTCATTATCGATCCAGATGGTGTTGTACAAGCAGCAGAAATTAACGCTGACGGTATCGGACGTGACGCAAGCGCATTAGTTAATAAAATTAAAGCTGCACAATATGTACGTAACAATCCAGGTGAAGTTTGCCCAGCTAAATGGGAAGAAGGCGGAGAAACACTTAAGCCTAGCCTTGACTTGTAGGTAAAATTTAAGGAAGGATAGATTTAGGAGTAAATGTGATATTAGATGCAAATATTAAAGCACAACTAGCGCAATACTTAGAATTAATGGAAGGAGATATCGTCTTAAAAGTAAGTGCTAGGCAGACTGATGAAGTATCTCAGTGACATGGTGGCACTTAGTCGATGAACTATCCGCCATGTCCACTAAAATTACGAGTTGAACATACAGTATTAGAAAGAACACCTAGTTTTAGTGTAAACCGTACCGAATGAAGATACAGGAATTATATTTGCTGGTATTCCATTAGGTCATGAGTTTACTTCATTAGTATTAGCACTATTACAAGTTAGTGGAAGACCACCGAAAGTAGATGAAAAAGTGATTGAACAAATTAAAGAACTTGAAGGAGAATACCATTTTGAAACGTATGTCAGCTTAAGTTGTCAAAACTGTCCAGAAGTTGTACAAGCACTCAATATTATGAGTGTATTAAACCCGAATGTCACACATACGATGATCGATGGTGCTGCATTTAAAGAAGAAGTTGAAAGTAAAAACATCATGGCAGTACCAACTGTTTATTTAAACGGTGAAGAATTTGCAGGCGGTCGGATGACAATCGAAGAAATTCTTGCAAAATTAGGTAGTGAACCAGATCCATCCGAGTTTGAAAACAAAGAACCATTTGACGTACTCGTTGTCGGTGGTGGACCTGCTGGAGCAAGTGCGGCCATTTATGCTGCTCGTAAAGGAATCCGTACAGGGATCGTTGCTGAACGTTTCGGTGGACAAATTCTCGATACAGCTACGATTGAAAACTTTATTAGTGTGAAACGATACGAAGGTCCACAACTCGCAGCTAATCTTGAAGAGCATGTGAAAGAATATAATATTGATGTTATGAATTTACAACGTGCAATACGGTTTGAAGAAAAATGACTTTTCGAAATTGAGCTCGAAAATGGTGCGACGTGTAAAAAGTAAAACAGTTATTTTAGCAACAGGTGCTCGTTGGCGTAAATCGGTGTTCCAGGAGAAAAAGAGTTTAAAAATAAAGGTGTAGCGTATTGTCCACATTGTGATGGACCACTTTTTGAAGGTAAACGATGTAGCTGTTATCGGTGGAGGTAACTCTGGAGTAGAAGCAGCTATTGACTTAGCAGGAATTGTAAAACATGTCACAGTTCTTGAATTTGCACCGAATTAAAAGCTGATTCTGTACTACAAGAACGTTTAAATAGCTTACCGAATGTGACAGTCATTAAAAATGCCCAAACGAATGAAATTACTGGAACAGATAGTGTCAACGGTCTTACATATATTGACCGTGAAACAAACGAAGAAAATCATATTGAATTAGAAGGTGTGTTCGTTCAAATTGGTCTTGTTCCGAATACAGATTGGCTTGGAGATGCAGTTGAACGAAACAAATTCGGTGAAATTATCATCGATCGAAACGGTGCAACAAACGTTCCTGGCGTATTTGCAGCAGGTGACTGTACAGATCAAAATATAAACAAATCATCATTTCCATGGGTTCAGGTGCTACTGCAGCGTTAAGTGCGTTTGATTATCTCGTTCGCAATGCTGAAAAATTAGATAAAATCGAGGCATAAAATAGGTGCCCAAAATCACTTTACTATCATCAAATAGATAGTAAAGTGATTTTTTTATTTGCTATGGAACCATTAAGTTTCACGAATGGTGCCCCGCATTGAATTGGCTGATTTCTTTAAACGCTTGAATCAAATCTTCAAACGAATCTTTATCTTCTTTATCGATCCACATCATCAACATATTCCACATTCCGCCGGCATTGTATGCCAATGCATAATGGGCGATTTCATCACGGATCGTATGCGGGAATTGATTTTTCGTTAACTCGTGAATTTTCGGCAAATGCATATTGAATGAATCGAGTAATAAGGTGGATAATCCATGTTTTTTTAATGTGGCGATGAAAAATTTATGTTCAAAAACCAATGTCAAGAAAATGCTCGCTACTTTATTCATATCGAGTTCTTCCGTATGTTGCAGCCGTTGGATATACTGTGTTGCCATATCATCGATGTACATCTTTAACACATCTTCTTTATGATCGAAGTTCCGATAAAAAGTGCTTCGGTTCAAGTCAGCTTTTTCCGCCAATTCACCGATCGTGATGTTGTCGAATTGTTTTTCTTGCATCAATTGCAACAAAGCTGCGAGGAACCACTTTTTAGATTGGATTGCAATCGGGTTATCCGAATGCTTGATCATAAGTCCACCTCTTTCTAGTGCCACAATTTTCGAAAATTGTAGCAGTTGTTCTGAACGTATTGTTTCGTAATATTCGCTATTATACAATGAACTTGGAAGTACAACAATATAGCACTTGTCGTTAAAAACGTACCTAAACTAAACAAAATGTACTTCTTAAATTATTTTAAGAGGAGAGTAGATGATAATGGGTTCGCTATTAAACAAAAGTGTTGTGAAGATTGCTGGAGCAATTCATTCGAAAAGTCGTATCAACTACTATAAAATTGCTCCGAAAGCATTTGAAAATGTGTTGGAAATGGAAAGGTACGTACGAAAAATCAAGTTAGACCCTAAATTGAAAGAACTGATTAAGTTGCTCGCTTCTCAAATTAACGGATGTGCTTTTTGTATCAACCTACATACGAAAGGTGCGCTTAAAAGTAAAGCGACGGAAGAAGAACTAGAGCAGTTGATGAACTGGAGAGAAACGGATATTTTTACTGCGAAGGAAAAAATAGCTTTTGAGTTGACCGAACATATTACGCTCGTTTCAGAACGTGGTGTATCCGATGATTTATATTTACGAGTACGGGAACATTATGATGAAGAAGAATATGTCAACTTAGTATTAATCATCAACCAGATTAATACGTGGAATCGTATCTCGATATCGATGGGAACTGAAGTTTAAATATTAAAAGACCAATGATGATATTATAGATTCCTTATGAAAAGGAGTCTTTTTGTTTGTAAAATTCTTTGATCTAATGGTATATAAAATTTCCTCTTCACATCATGTTTATCTACTACTTAAATCATCTACTATGTTTAAAACCCCCTTACGAATGAAAACATGATAAGCCCCGAGTAATGGATGCATAAATTTTTACCTAAAAAGTCTACTTCTAAAGAGGTAGGCTTTTTATGTTTTTTGAAATCACATAAAATAAAAATATTTTTTTGAGGATATAAATAAGCACGGTAAGTAGACTAGCTATATTTATATACATACAAGGGTATGTGAAATAACTTAGCTTGCTCGTCTTTTATTATGCTAGACTGATAGTGATTAGCTTCAAAGAGAAGATCGAGATAAATGAAAAACAAAGAGAGAATGATCATACTAGCTATCGCATAGGGGTCATTTTAAATCCATTAAATACGACGAAGATTACAGTCGCTCTACCAGCAATTCAAGCAGATTTTCAACTCGATTCAACGGATATTTCGTGCTTATCGCATCATTTTTCATTATCTATAGCATCCTTATTATCCGTTTTAGCTATCAGACCTAAACTTCTAAAATGATAACATTTCTCTTCCACATTCATTTACTGGAATACTAGGAAATCTAGTCGATTAGCTCCTGTTCAACTAAATTTTCTTTTCTATTTATTTAAGATATTATTTAAATTTAATTCATTGATTATTGAGCCATTTAAAGTATACTCTTTCTTTTAACGGAAAATTCAGTATGTTATAATTTATTTTAATTATAAATAAATCAATTTCTCGTTTTCCTTTATTGATAAATTCCGATAATGAAAGGGTTTATAAAAATGAAAACGTATAAATTCGTTATGCCAGAGGTTATTTTTGGAAGCGGCTCGATAGGACAAGTTGGCGAAAGTTGCAACCGTTTAGGAGCGCAAAATGTTTTTATCGTGACAGATCCCGGAATAATTGCAGCCGGTTGGATTGACCCCGTAATTGACTCTTGTAAAAAAGCTGGTCTTTCATACACGATTTTTTCGCAAATAACGACAAATCCTAAAGACTATGAAGTTGAACAAGGGGTAAAGCAATATATTGAATCAGAATGCGACGCAATTGTGGGAGTAGGAGGAGGTAGTGCAATTGATGTCGCCAAAGCAGTTGCTATCGTCGCGACTAATGGTGGCAAAATCCATGATTACGAAGGGGTAGATAAAATTAACCGACCACTGCCCCCGATGGTAATGGTTGCAACGACTGCCGGCTCTGGTTCGGAAGTATCACAGTTTTCCATTATTTTAAATTCTGAACATAAAATTAAAATGACGATTATTTCTAAGTCGCTTATACCTGATATTGCGATTATTGATCCTGAAACGTTAGTGACGAAGAATGCATTATTAACTGCTACAACAGGATTAGATGTACTTACACATGGAATAGAATCATTCGTTAGTATAGCTTCAACACCTTTAACGGACGTTCATGCACTTCATTCTATTAAACTAGTTACAAATTATTTACGACCGTCCGTTGCATCGAAAGCAAATATGGAAGCGAAAGAAAAAATGGCGATGGCAAGCTTACAAGCTGGTCTTTCATTTTCTAACGCGATATTAGGTGCAGTCCATGCGATGAGCCATGCAATAGGTGGGCGTTTTTTACTACCACATGGTGATGTCAATGCAATTTTACTTCCATATGTAATTGAATACAATTATATTTCAGCGCCTGAAAAATTTTTACAAATAGCCCAAATTTTATTTCCACATAAAGATGATATTTCTATTATTAATGCAGGAGATTTGATTGTACAATATGTAAAAAAGTTATCAGAAGAAATTGGTGCACCACAACGATTAAGGTATTTTGGTTTATCGGAAAAAGATGCAGACATCATAAGCAGTTACGCTATAGAAGATGCTTGCATGATAACGAATCCACGAGATTTGACAAAGGAAGACATTAAAACATTATTTATTCGTGCATTATAGGAGGCTATCTACATGTTTAATAAACAGGAGATGATTGAACGATTAGTTGGAGTCGAGTCTTCAAAAAAAACGTATTATACTGAACTGAAAAAAACGGTCCATGAAATGAAGAAGAAAAATATCCAACTCGAAATTATTAACGATGTAATGAAAAGTTTTAATATCAATATGTCGATGGATGTTTTACTAAAAAATGTATTAGAAAAATTAAAACATATCTTTCCGATCGACCGCTTAAGTTTAATGCATCTAAATAAAGAAATGTTAATAATTTCAAGCTTATATCCAACTTCATCTTCTTACGTTAAATTAGGAACGAATATTCCGAAACATCATTCACTTTATTGGCAAGTCATTCGCGAAAAAAGTGCACGAAATTATATTATTCGGCAAGATGACAATTTCATTGAAAATTCTACTTTTCTTCAACTAAATTTAAAACAAATTTTAATCTTTCCTCTATTTGTGAAACAAAAAGTAATCGGTCTGTTTAGCTTAGGAAGTGAGCAAATAATTGATTATAGTAAACAAGATATTAATTTTTTGCAACAACTATCCGACCAGATTGCTGTTTCGACTGAAAATGCAAGGTTATATCATGAAGTTTTACACGTGAAAAATGAATGGGAAAAAACTTTCTCAGCTGTCATCGATTATATGTTTCTCGTAGACTTGAATGGTGAGTTAATTAGGGCGAATAAAGCAGCAAGAATTTTTTTTCGAGAACGAGATGAAAATAACTTTTCTTTTAAAGATATTCTTTTTGACGAAATGAGAAAAGTCGAATTGATTGATGAATGTGTAAGGACGGAAAAAACTGTTTCTCGAGAGTTAGTGTTGAAAAATAAATATTATTATGAAGCTTTTGCTTACCCAGTATTCAATGAAAGTAAAAAAATTTACAGTGTGATCATTTATATGAAAGATATTACGAGGAAACGACATTATGAAGTGCAAATTTTACAATCGGGAAAATTGGCAGCAATAGGAGAATTAGCTGCTGGGGTTGCACACGAATTGAATAATCCATTGACAGCAATTTTAGGAAATTCGCAACTTCTATTACGAAAAACTACTAAAAATGACGATGCTTATCTTTTACTACAAGATATATATGAATGCGGAAAACGATGTAAAAATATTATCCAAAATTTGTTAACTTTTTCCCGACAAGATGAATATATGTTTGAAAAAATTTCGGTTAATCGTGCAGTAGAATCAGTATTTAAGCTTGATCGGCTATCAGCTTCGACAACAACAAATTACTTTATCGGTACATTTAGACAATAATGTTCCTAATATCGAAGGTAACACACAACAATTAGAACAAGTCATTATTAATTACTTATTAATGCCCGAGATGCTTTAAATGAAAGTGATGAAGACCATAAACGAATTATTATTACTACATACGAAAAAGATGATTACGTTTATTTAACGATTGAAGATAACGGAATAGGTATACCGAAAGAATTACATCATGAAATTTTTCATCCGTTTTTTACGACTAAACATGTGACAAAAGGTAATGGATTAGGTTTATCGGTTAGTCATGGAATCATTGAAAGCCATCGATGGAAAAATTGATTTGAAAAGTGAAGTCGGAAAAGGAAGTAAATTTATGATTAAACTACCAATCACATACGAAGATAAATAGATTAGGTGATTAATATGAAAAATATTTTAATCATTGATGATGAAAAAGAAGTAGGATCTTTTTTATCGTATCTGTTCAAAGAAAAAGGATATTGTGTTGATGTAGGATATAGTGGTAAAGATTTTGAGCTTTTAATGATTGATAATAAATATGACATAGCACTATTGGACGTAAAATTACCTGATTGCAATGGTTTAGATTTGTTAAAACGATTGAAAAAAGCAAATCCAATGTGTAAAACGATCGTCATGACCGGTTATAGTACCGTAAAAGTTGCTGTAGAAGCGATTAAACTAGGGGCAAATGATTATATTGAGAAACCTTTCGACAAAATTTCAGAATTAGAAGATTTGATTGATCAACTGATTCATAGTGAAAAAGAACAAATTTCTTCAAATAAAGAAATATATGAATTAACTTCAATGAGTGGTATCGTGTTAGGTGAAAATGAGAAAATGAAACAACTTTTATCGTTAGCGTATAAAATAGCCCCCAAAAATATTAATGTATTAATTCATGGTGAAACGGGAACTGGAAAAGAGTTGTTAGCACATTTCATTCATCTTGCTAGTAAACGAAAAGAACAACCTTTTATCACAATTAACTGTGGAGCAATTACTGAAACATTACTAGAGAGTGAATTGTTCGGGCATGAAAAAGGAGCATTTACAGGAGCGACGAAAGACAGAAAAGGGGTATTTGAAATTGCGAATAAAGGCACATTGTTTTTGGATGAAGTTGGAGATGCGACGTTATCTACACAAGCAAAACTTTTAAGAGTAGTAGAAACTGGCGATTTTATGCGTGTCGGTGGTGAGAAAGTACATAAAACGAATACGAGAATTTATCTGCAACGAACGTAGACCTTGAAGAAGCAGTTCAGAAAGGAAAATTTCGTGAAGACTTATTATATCGGTTAAACGTTGTCTCTTTTACCCTTCCGCCGTTAAGAGAGAGAAAAGAAGATATACCAGTAATTGCAAATTATTTTATTAAAAAATACAATCCATCTGCAGTTATTCACGATGATACAATGGAGCTATTGCTTGATTATGATTGGCCAGGAAATGTTCGTGAATTATCGAATGTGATGAAACATTCATTATCATTATTAGACGACGGGAAATATAACATTACTCCAGACCTATTGCCTGAAAGGGTGATCAACAATAAGGGTATAAAAGCGCCTCTCATCCAAACAAAGAGCAAAATGATTTTAACGAGCATATCAATTTGTGGAAAGACGAGCTAATTTCTATATGGGAAAGTGATGAAATAATTGATTTAGAAATATTATTAGATAAAATAAAACAACTAGAAGATTATGTCGGAAAAGCTTATATTATGAAAGTATTAAAAGAAACGATTGGGGATCGGAAAAAAGCAGCAGAACTTCTCCATA
The DNA here is from genome assembly GCA_963766835.1 of uncultured Bacilli bacterium. Taxonomy (GTDB): domain Bacteria; phylum Bacillota; class Bacilli; order Bacillales; family Amphibacillaceae; genus Pseudogracilibacillus. Next base: position 61,137 of record CAVYBX010000002.1, on the reverse strand, counting down.
TAAGTGAACGGCGACTACGGTATATATTGAACGAAAAAGGGAAAAGCGCACAGTAATCATATTTAAGTCATAAATTGTCATAGCTTCATTATAAGATCGAATTACAAAATTTATCACACGAGCTAGCTGATTTTCCAAACTACTCGTGTGACTTTTTATGTTTAAAGGATTGTGCTGTAGCAAAAGGAGAGAAAAGCTACAGCACGTTAAATGTGAGAAACGATTAGAATAATCCGGAAGAATCTTCACTATAGCTAATGAGTAAGTTTTTCGTTTGCTGATAATGGCTTAACATCATTAAATGTGTCTCTCTTCCAATTCCAGACTTTTTATATCCACCGAACGCTGCGTGTGCAGGGTACTGATGGTACGTATTCGTCCATACACGACCTGCTTGGATTCCACGACCGAAACGATATGCTTTATTAATATCGCGCGTCCATACGCCAGCACCTAAACCGTACAACGTATCGTTCGCAATTTCCACGCTTCTTCATCGTCTTTGAATGTCGTCGCTGATAATACCGGTCCGAATATTTCTTCTTGGAAAATTCTCATCTTGTTATGACCTTTAAAAATCGTCGGTTTAATATAATATCCGCCACTTAGCTCGCCTTCTAGTTTATTCACTTCACCACCGATTAATACTTCAGCACCTTCTTCTTTTCCGATATTTAAGTAGGAAACGATCTTTTCCATCTGTTCTGTCGATGCTTGTGCACCCATCATTGTCTCCGTATCGAGTGGATGACCGATCTTAATCTGTTTCACACGCTCGATCGCTCTTTCCATAAACTCATCATAAATCGATTCATGAATAAGCGCTCGAGATGGGCAAGTACATACTTCACCTTGGTTTAGTGCGAACATGACTAATCCTTCAATTGCTTTATCTAAAAAGCTATCATCTTTATCCATCACATCTGGGAAAAAAATGTTCGGTGACTTTCCACCAAGTTCCAACGTGACTGGAATGATGTTTTCAGATGCATATTGCATAATGAGACTTCCTGTCGTCGTTTCACCTGTAAAAGCGATTTTAGAAACTTTACTACTTGTTGCAAGTGGTTTTCCAGCTTCTACACCAAATCCATTCACAACGTTCAATACTCCAGGAGGTAATAAATCACCGATTAAGTCAATTAAAATATGGATGGAAGCTGGCGTTTGTTCTGCTGGCTTTAATACGACACAGTTTCCTGCAGCTAATGCTGGAGCAATTTTCCACGTCGCCATTAAAATCGGGAAGTTCCACGGAATAATTTGTCCAACGACTCCGATCGGTTCATGGAAATGGTATGCAACTGTATCATTGTCGATTTGACTGATCGTACCTTCTTGTGCACGAATCACTCCGGCAAAATAACGGAAATGATCAATCGCAAGTGGTAAGTCGGCAGCTAACGTTTCACGAACTGCTTTACCGTTATCCCACGTTTCAGCAACTGCTAACATTTCTAAATTTTCTTCCATCCGATCAGCGATTTTATTTAAAATATTCGCTCTTTCCGCAACGGAAGTTTTTGCCCAAGCATCTTTCGCTTTATGTGCTGCATCTAACGCCTGTTCAATATCTTCTTTTGTCGACCTTGCAACCTCACAAAATACTTCACCTGTTACAGGAGTTGGATTTTCAAAGTATTGTCCATTAACTGGCGGTACATATTCGCCTCCAATGTAATTGTCGTAACGTTTCTTAAATTGGACAATCGAACCTTCTGTGTTTGGATTTGCATATTTCATATGTAAAACTCCTTTCTGAATTAATTATTATAAATTGGGAAGGGAAGACCTTCCCAACAGTCATCGAATTGAAACCGATTTCAAAAAATTAATTGAAAGTTAATACAACTCTACCGTTGATTTGTCCTTTTTCCATTCGATCAAATACATCATTAATTTCATCTAATTTTGCTGTCGAAATAATCGCTTTTACTTTTCCGTCTGCTGCGAACTGTAACGCTTCTTGCATATCTTTTCTTGTTCCAACGATTGATCCCTTTACGGAAACTCCATTTAAAACGGTATCGAAAATAGGGACCGGAATATCCGCATTTGGTAATCCTACTAAAACGACTGATCCTCCACGTTTTACGGAATGATATGCTTGTTCAAACGCAACTTTATTCACAGCAACACTAATAGCCGCTTTTACACCACCTACTTTTTCTTTTATCGTTTCAACTGGATCTACTTTTTTATTATTAATCGTCATGTCAGCATTAAGTTCAGATGCTAGTTTTAATTTATCATCTTGAATATCAACTGCGATTACTTTTAGCCCCATCGCTTTTGCGTATTGTAAAGCGATATGTCCTAAACCACCAATTCCATAAATCGCCACCCAATCACCAGGTTTTGCACCGGACACTTTTATCGCTTTATACGTTGTTACACCTGCACAAAGTATTGGAGCAATTTCTACTGGATCGACTCCATCTGGAATGCGAGCAACATAGTCTGCGGGAGCAACACAATATTCTGCGTATGCACCGTCAGCAGAATAACCTCCATTTAATTGGTCTAAACATAACGTTTCTTGTCCGGATAAACAATACTCACATTCACCACAAGCTTTAAAAAGCCAAGGAATTCCTACACGATCACCTACTTTTAGTGATGTAACACCTTCTCCAACTTCTTGTACTAAACCGACACCTTCATGTCCTGGAATGACTGGAAGTTTTGGTTTGACTGGCCAATCTCCATGTGCTGCGTGTAAATCAGTATGACAAACACCACAAGCTTCCATTTTAATTAATACTTCGCCAAAACCTGGAGATGGCCTTTCAACTTCCTTAATTTCTAACTTATCTTTGAAGTTTGTAACTACAGCTGCTTTCATCAAAATTCCTCCTTCATCATTATTTATTTTTCCGTCATTTTAGTTAAGTGCAAGTTTTATGCCAATGTAAACTACTGTTAAATATCATAACCCTAATTTATCTGAATCGTATTTTTGTAAAAAAAAACGAAGATGCGTAATAAAACGCCAAAATTTCGGCGATAAATATTCAAGGAATGAGATAACATAGTTAGTTTTATAGTTTCCCTACCTAGTGAAAAGAGTTATAAAAAAGGGATGTTTGTCGTCTTAAAAGAAAATAGATGATAGGATCAGTAGAAAGTGTGTTGTAATGGTATAGATAAACATACCGAAACGATTAAAAGAAGATCGAACATGAGGAAAATGATCGTTTCACCGAATAAATAACATTGACGGTTATTTGTAAATTGAGTAACATAAATAGAAATAGTTTGATCTCATGTATACAGTTGTTTGAAGTCATCATTTCATGTATTTTACATCTGATTTTGATGTAGACGCTTCGATGTTTATAGCGACTAGTGAAAAGATAAAAGAACCCCAACCAAATGAGGAAGCAGAATTTGGTCGGGGTTTACCTTTTCTTTTTAAAGAACATCTCCTGGACTTTCTGGCAATACTTGTCCACCGTCTACGACAATAGATTGGCCAGTTATATACTTAGCTTCTTTAGAACCGAGGAATACGACTGCTGCGCCGATGTCTTCTGGATCACCTAATTTTTTCATCGGTATGTATTCAGCTGCTGTTTCACTCAGCTCTCCTAGCTGTCGCTTTAATCCTTCCGTAGCAATTACCCCTGGTTGAACAGCATTTACTGTAACCCCATATTTTGCATATTCCATCGCGGCACTTCGCATAAATCCAAGCGCACCAGCTTTTGTCGCCCCATATGCCGCACCTCCAGGATAGCCAGTTATATCTCCAGTTACGGAAGATGTAAGAATGACTCGTCCGTAACCATTTTCTTTCATTACTTTTAGGACAGGTTTCACCGTATAAAACATACCTTTTAAATTCAAATCAAATACTCGATCCCAATCTTCTTCCGTCATATCTTCAATCATCACTTGCGGATACATACCAGCATTCGCTGCTAAAATATCAATTTTTCCATGTTCATTTACGATCGTAGCAATAACTTTTTTCACTTGCTGTTCGTTTGTAATATCCGTTTTGAAAAATTGGCCATTTACTTCATTCGCTACTTCGTTTCCTTTTTCTTCGTCAAGGTCTAAGATCATTACTTTTGCTCCTGCTTTTGATAAAGAAGTAACGATTCCTTTCCCAATACCACTTGCCCCACCAGTTACAACAGCAATTTGTCCGTTTAAATCAAACATATCGTAGCCTCCATTCGAAAAAAGTTAAATGAAAATACGAACGACGTCTTGGATAGCTGTATTTTCATCTTTATCTATACCCTCGATTCTATTAAATATAACGAAAAAGGGTTAAAATGTTGATTATTTGTAACATATGTTCATGTGAACGGCACTACTTAGAACGGTGTGAGTCATCACTATCCAGTAGTCCAAGCGTCTTGGCCGGGCCATGTAACACGATGTTAAATAATAACTCCGCCGATTGTTCAATATCTATTGGAGTTTTTGATAGATAGGCGTATTCTGCCAAACTTAACATAATTGATGTAAAAATGATTGCGAATAAATCGGTAGAGATTTCATATTTTAAGTTTTCAATTTTAGGTAAGACCATTTCGGATGTGATCTGTTTCATTTTATTTCTAAATTTCGTTTGGAAAGAAGAATAATTCGCTTTCAATAAAAACTGCAACAAGTCTCTATTGTTTTCAAAGCAAGTTAAAATTTGTACGATCGTATCGTAACGTGTTTCAACGAACAGTTCATTCGAACGCTTTTTTGGTAAGTTTTCTATAATTACTTTTTCGAGTTTTTCAATCATCTCATTTTCAAAATGATCCATCATATCGTATTTATCTAAAAAGTGTAAATAAAATGTCCCGCGATTGATATCTGCTCGTTCTGCAATTTCATGAATTGTAATTTTTTGGAAGTCCTTCTCTTCAATTAGAGAAAGACAGGCATCAAGTATTGCTTTTTGCGTTTTTCGTTGTCTGCGATCCTTTTATCACCTCAACAGTTTCCATTATTTTATATTTTTTGTGTCGATTAATCAACAATTTGTTAATTTCTTTCAAAATAATAGACAGTTTCATTTTCTTCGTTGACTAATGGATAAAATCGGAAAAATTGACGATACAATATACATTTTACATGTCATATAATAAAAATAAATGAACATGATGTTGATTAAAAGGGAGTGTGAAATCATGGAGAAAGTGATGAACTCGAATCGAGTGTTGATGGCTCCTGTAATAGTCATTATGGTCATAAGTTTGATTTTGATGCTGGCAATATTACCAATCGTAAAAATGAATCCGAAACATGTACCAATCGGACTCGTCGTTTTAGATAAAGGAGAAATAGGGAAGACGCTTACGGAAAAGCTTCTTGAAAATGCTCCTGATGTGGTAGAGTTCAAGCAATTCGAAACGGAAGATTCATTGAATGAAGCGATGTTCGACCGGGAAATATACGGTGGATTTGTCTTACCAGAAGACTTTTCTAGTAAAATAGAGACATTACAGTCGGAACAACCAGAAAAAGCGGTCGTACGAATTTATATTAATGAAGGTGCAAATGCACAAGCGGCAACTTCAGTGGAAACAGCGTTAACGAATATGGTGACGATGATGAACGATCAATTAAGTGAACAAATGTTAACACAAATACAAGCGAAAACGGATGAAATGAAAGAACAACTTGCTCCATTGTTCGAAGCACATGGAGATAATAGTCCACTTGCACAAGTCGATGCAATGATTTCACCGATTGAACCTAGTAAAGTCCATGATTTTGCCCATCCGATCGAATCGGAAACGATCAAAGTGAACGAAGCGAATGAGTTAGGGAACGCGCCAATCGCTTATTTGATGGTTACATGGTTTTCGAGCATGATCGGTGCAATTGTATTATATTTAGCAGGAACAAAACGCTCGTTCTCTTCGAAAGCAGAAAAATGGAAATTTCATGCGCTTCAATCCATTTTACCTTTCATTTACGCACTGATTGCAGGGTACACATTCACGTGGTATTCCACTTGGATCTTTGAATTTGAATTAGAATTGTTTCACAAAGTCACACTTTATATCGCTGTAACTGTTTCCACATTCATTTTCATGATATTCGCGACATTGCGATGGTTAAGTTTGCCGAGTATCGTCATTTTTATCTTGCTCATGTTTTTCAGTATGCCATCAGTGATGCTAGTACCAGAAATGATGCCAGCTTTTTATCGCGATTACATCGTTACTTGGTTGCCGATGCGTATTTATGCAGAAGGATTGCGCGAATTGTTGTTTTTCAGTAAAGATTTCATGAATGGCTATACGAACATTTTAATTTGGATATTAGTGATTGCACTAGTTCTAGTGTGGATGAAAAATATAGTAGAAAAGCCGAAAATAAAAGATGTGTAACATAAAAACACCGTATGTGATCAGATTAGAAATGTTGATCGCATACGGTGTTTTGCTGTTTACGTATCTATTAATTGGAGCGAATTTATCTTCTTTCAATGTCATTCCAACATTTTATATCGATTGTTTTCTGTAAAAGTTCTTTATCTTTTCGTCCGTGCATGAAATAGTAGACAAATATACTTAACATGACAACTCCTGCCAACATGAAGTACATTCCTCTATAACCTAACATTGGGATGAATAGACCTAATATAAGTGGTCCTAATCCTAAAGCGAGATCGAGAAAAATAAAATAAGTCGAATTTGCTAGCGCCATCCGATGTAGCGGTGTAACTTTGACAGCGACAGCTTGTGAGCATGATTGAAAGTTCCCATATCCTAAACCAATGATGACAGCCGCCAATAAAAATGTAAAACTAGATTGTGCCTGACTAATGATGACAAGACCCATTGCAAATAGAATGATCCCAGGGTATGCAACACTGTTCGCTCCTTTTATATCCATTAGCTTGCCGGTAAATGGACGTGAAAGTAGTACGATGATTGCATAGACGAGAAAGTAATAACCGCCAGCTTTAGTTAGGTTGATTTCAGATGTGTAAGTTGTAATAAAAGAAAGGATACTAGAATAGGCAAAAGCAACGACTAATACGGTGATGGAGATTGGCAATGCTCTTATTTCGAAAAAGTTTGTTAGTTTGAAACCTTTCGATCGACTGGTTTCTATCTCTTCATCTACTGTAATTATTGGTGGTTGAATGAAAAATGAAAGTAAAAAACTAATGAACCCGACAATAGTTGAGAAAATAAAAATACTTACGTAATCAAAGGTAGCGATTAAACTGACACCGATTAACGGGCCGATGGCAGTTGCTAAGACAGCGCTCATGCTAAAATAACCGATTCCTTCTCCACTTCGTTTTGGTGGGATGACTTGCGCAACGATCGTTCCAGTTGCAGTCGTTGCTAGTCCTAACCCAATACCTTGAAGCACTCGAACGGCAATGAGAAAATAAATACCGATATTGACAAAGTAAAAGAATGATAGGACAACATAAATACTAATTCCGATCATAAGTATTTTTTTAGAACCGAAACGTTCGATTTGATTGCCTGCAAATAACCGTCCGATCAACACTCCGATAATAAAGATACTAGCGACTAATCCGGCAAGGCTAGTAGATGCTTGATACGTTTGAATCGCATAAGAAGCGAGTGTCACTAATAGTAAATACATAGATAAGACGAGAACAAAATTAACAATCGATGTTGAAATGAATGTTTTTGTCCATAGTTTTTCTTGCTTCAAATCTTATATCATTCCTCTCCGATATTATTATCATACGATGAATTTTTACAACACTCCACTATTTAGATCGAAAATGATCTTATCATCCGACTATGATTTCCTCATTACTCTTTTTTGTGAAATGTATCTTTTATCATCCTAGACTTTATCATTAGACTTTCAAGATAAGATAGGTGTTATTTCGTATCTTTCATCAATTGGAGTAAAAAAGGATAGTAGAGTTACTTACCACAATCAAACTGTCACCGATACTTTGACAATCATATCAGAAGAGTACTATGAAGATGATGCAGAATGGGATTATACAAAGATTTCTACTTCAAAGTCGATATATAAAATGTCAGAAGTCGCTATGGAAAAGGTTCTAGTTTGAAAGTAACAAATCAAGATGGTCCAGATTCTAATGAGAGCAAAGAATATGCATCTAAGGACGGTACTTTACCTAAAACAGCAACAAACATGTTCCACATGATTTTGTTAGGTGGCTTGTTGGCAGTATTAGGTACAGGTTCATTCGTTTTCTTTAGAAGAAGAGTAAATTAAAATGAAGCGTCCTAAGTTTGATTCTAAGATGCTTTTTCAATGGGCTTAAAAAACTCCTAATAAAATAAATGAAAAAATTTAAAAATAAATATTGAAATATATACGAAAGATAAGAAGTGTGGATGTTTAGGAAAGGATGTATCAATTGATAGAAGCGAATAGGAGTAAAAAAAGAATTTAAGAGCGGTAAAGAAACGGTTTCCGTATTAAAAGGAGTAAATCTCTCTGTGAAACGTGGAGAATTTGTTGCGATCATTGGACCAAGTGGTTCAGGGAAAACAACACTTTTACAATTGCTAGGTGATTTAGATGTACCTACAGAAGGATCTATAAAGCTGAACGGTATTGAAATACAGAATAAATCTGAAAAAGAACGAACGATATTAAGGAGGAAGAAAGTAGGATTTGTATTTCAAAATTATCAGCTATTACCAACTTTAACTGTATTTGAAAATATTGCTTTTCCGTTACACGCTGAAGGAAAGAAATTTTTTAGGGATGAGATAGAAGAATTGTTAGAAGCTGTTGACTTAAAAGGATATGATAAACGTTTTCCATACGAATTAAGTGGAGGACAACAACAGCGGGTAGCGATTGCACGTGAGCTCATCCATAAACCGGAGATTCTGCTTGCAGATGAACCGACAGGAAATCTGGATAGGGAACGTTCCGATGATATTTTAGACTTGTTGGCAAAATTTCATCATGAAAGAAATCAAACGATTGTTATGTTCACACATGATATGTTTGCAGCTGGTTATGCGGATCGAATCGTTTTATTTAAAGACGGAATCATAGAAACGGAAGTCGCAAGGGAGGACGATGATTATGCGTTATTCCTTACTCGTTTCATGGCGTAATCTCGTCCGGAATAAAAAACGTTTTATCTTCACTCTTTTTTCTTTGATACTGATGAAATTACTATTGGATGGGGCATTGCTTCATCTGGAAGCGGATATCAAGTGGTTGGATATGATCGCCAATAGTTCATGAAATGAATGGTTCTTGCGATGAAAAGAAGAAGGGTGAATCGAAAGAAGCAAATATTCGGAACCATTCTTATTTCTTTCGTCAACAAGTTGAAAGGAAACAATAATTTTCATTCGTTCTCCATTTTAAATATACTGCATTTGATTAATCATCCATTTAAGCGTTCCTTTTCGAATGAACAAATAATCCATGTCCAAGAATTTTTTCCATCAATTTTTAAAATACACTTGACATATCGGAATAATATGGATAGAATTTAGATAACAAAATAAGAATGCATGTTTTTCGCTGACTAGATAAACTGGAGGCGATCCTATCCCCACATGGGATAGGATCGCCTTTTTCATGTGCGCCTGGCATGGGTGTAATCTTTAGGGTGAGAGTCCCGAGCCACGAAGAGAGAAGTAGTGGTTAGCTTAACGCAAGGGTGTCCGTGGCGACGCGGAATCTGAAGGAAGTTGGAGGCAAACTCCTGAACTGACGAACAGGAACTGCATATAAGGCTGACTTGGAATGGATGAGTTTGCAAGACAAAACAAAGTCCAATACTGCCCGAGTTCCATACAGTAAATGCAGCAGTTACATGGGAGGAAGGTTATAACTCTTACCTGGGAAGGTCTGCATGACACGCTATTATATGGTAACTATTACTAGGAGGTAATACTGAACATGCAGAATTCAGTTCAATCCATCGTACTAATGACGTCTATTGAAAAATAGAAAGAGGGAAGGAATTGACAGTGTTCAATCTCATGATAATGCTGATGAAAAGTATAAATGACACTGTCAACGTCTATTAAATTAGCCGACTATTTACAGGAGAATATGATGGAATCAGAAGGTACTGTAAAAGTGTGTTGCATACTTGCATTAAGTTAATCAAGAAGAGATTTTACATTGAACCGCCGAATACGTGACCCGTATGTTCGGTGGTGTGAGAGGACGGGAGTTAGTCACTCCCTCCTACTCGATTATTACAAGTATGGTGAGTGAGGTGTAAGAAATTGCAACTGCAAGTAGTAAATAGCCCTTTCGATCAAGAACAAATCCAGTTATTAAATCGTTTATTAGCAAAATTAACGAAAGAACAATGCACTTGGTTAAGTGGCTATTTAGCTGCGGCTCCACTTTCCAATGGAGTTGCTGCGAACATTTCCATAACAGAACCGACACAATCGTTAGCGCCAAATCAAGAAATTACCATTTTATACGGCTCACAAACAGGCAACGGGCAAGCATTAGCAGAACAATTTGCCAACAACTTAAAAGAACGAGGATTATCGGTTACCTTAACTTCGATGAATGATTTTAAGACGAATACGTTACGTAAATTAACTAATTTGCTCGTCATTGTCAGTACACATGGTGAAGGTGACCCACCTGATCAAGCTTTATCTTTTTATGAATTTCTCTTTGGAAAAAGAGCCCCGAAACTGGATCAATTAAACTATTCTGTGCTTGCATTAGGGGATCGTTCTTATGAATATTTCTGTCAAACTGGAAAAGAAATCGATCAACGATTAGAAGAATTAGGTGCAAAGAGAATAAGTCCAAGAGTGGATTGTGATGTAGATTTTGACGAACCGGCTTCAGAGTGGTTTGAACGAGTACGAGAATCGTTGCAAAAACTTACTGGTACGAAACAAACCATTCATATTGCCACGAATACAGCTTCAGAAAAAGTAACAGCTTTATATTCAAGAAAAATCCTTATAAAGCAGAAGTTTTAGAAAATATCAATCTCAACGGAAGAGGGTCCAATAAAGAAACACGTCATTTAGAACTATCCATTGAGGGATCGAATTTTCAATTTGAACCTGGTGACAGCATCGGCATTTATCCACAAAATGATCGACAACTCGTTCGAACGATCATCGAAGAAATGAACTGGAAATCCGATGACCTCATCTACATGAAAGACGAGGAAAAAACAATAGAAGACGCCTTGCTTAATCATTATGAAATAACTGTTTTAACGAAGCAATTGCTCAAACAAATTTGTGAAAGATGGAATATCAAACCTTTACATGATCTATTAAACAATGAAAAACAACTAAAGCAATATATCCAACATCACGATTTATTAGACTTAGTGAGAGATTTTTCGATCAAAGAAATTTCTCCACAAGACTTTATCCCTTTACTTCGCAAAATGCCTGCTCGATTATATTCGATTGCAAGTAGTTGGAAAGCAAATCCTGATGAAGTTCATTTAACGATTGGTGCTGTTAGGTATCATGCAGGCGGTCGCGATAGAAAAGGAGTATGTTCCGTCTATTGTGCCGAAAGAGTGAATGTCGGTGATACGTTGGACATTTATGTTCATAAAAATCCTAACTTCCGCTTGCCATCTGATCCTTCGACGCCAATTATTATGGTTGGACCAGGTACAGGAGTCGCACCGTTTCGATCTTTTTTAGAGGAACGCGAAGAACTGGGGGCAGAAGGAAAGTCTTGGCTCTTCTTTGGCGACCAACATTACGTCACCGACTTCCTTTATCAAGTCGAATGGCAACGTTGGTTGAAAGAAGGGGTGTTAACAAAAATGGATGTTGCTTTTTCTCGTGATTCCGACAAGAAAATCTATGTTCAACACCGCATGCTAGAACATCGTAAAGAACTGTTTGAATGGATCGAAGAAGGTGCTTTTATTTACGTTTGCGGAGATGAGAAAAACATGGCAAAAGACGTTCATCAGACAATCCTTCATATTATTCAACAAGAAGGAAATGTAAGTTTAGAAGAAGCAGAAAACTATTTAAAACAAATGCAACAAGATAAACGTTACCAGCGGGACGTTTATTAATAAGGAAAGGAGTTTTACGATGAAAAATACGAAAGTGATCGAAACTCAAACCGATAAGCATAGTGATGTAGAAAAGATAAAAGAAGAAAGTGATTATTTACGTGGAACGTTACAAAAAACGCTTGATGACTCGATTAGCGCTGGTTTGCCTGAAATCCGATAATCGAATCATGAAGTTTCATGGAAGTTATTTACAAGATGATCGGGATCTACGTAATCGAACGACAGAAGCAAAAATTAGAACCTGCTTATCAATTTATGATCCGTGTTCGTGCACCTGGCGGCGTTGTTACTCCAGAACAATATCTTGCAATGGATGAACTTGCGCATAAATATGGGAATGGAACGCTACGATTAACATCACGACAGGCTTTTCAATTGTATGGAATATTAAAATGGAACATGAAAAATATCATGAAAGAAATTAATGATACGTTGTTAACAACTCTTGCTGCTTGCGGTGATGTCAATCGAAATGTCATGTGTAATCCAAATCCATATCAATCTCACATTCATGAAGAAGTATACCATTGGTCGGCGAAATTAAGTGAACATTTATTACCTAAGACGAAAGCATATCATGAAATTTGGTTAGATGGCGAAAAAGTAATCGACAGTAACGATTCCGATGAGGTAGAACCGATTTATGGAAAAGTTTACTTGCCAAGAAAATTTAAGATTGGGATAGCGATCCCCCCTTCTAACGATGTAGATGTATTCTCGCAAGATATTGGTTTTATTGCGATTATTGAAAACGACAAGCTCGCAGGCTTTAATGTTGCGGTCGGTGGGGGAATGGGTATGACACATGGGGATCCGAACACGTATCCACAGCTTGCACGAGTCATCGGTTTTTGTATGCCTGAACAACTATTAGATGTAGCCGAAAAACTGATTACGATTCAAAGGGACTTTGGCAATAGATCGGTAAGAAAATATGCTCGTTTTAAATATACAATTGATGCAAGAGGGGTAGATTGGTTGCGCGATGAACTACATGCTCGTTTGGGGTGGAAGCTGAAAGAAGCACGTCCTTTCCATTTCGAGCATAATGGTGATCGTTACGGTTGGGTAAAAGGAAGTAATGATAAATGGCACTTAACAATTTTCATTCAAAATGGAAGAATTAAAGATTCAGAAGATTACAAATTGATGACTGGACTGCGTGAAATTGCGAACGTGCATACAGGTGATTTTCGTCTCACACCAAATCAAAATTTGATCATCGGAAATATCGATCCTGAAAACAAACCTATCATTGAACAATTGATCGAAAAATATCAAATCTCAGATGGGAAAAACAACTCTGCCTTAAGGAGAAATTCGATGGCTTGTGTCGCCTTGCCAACATGTGGATTAGCGATGGCGGAATCTGAACGTTACCTTCCTTCTTTACTTGATAAAATTGAGATCATGTTAGAGGAAGCAGGCTTAAGAGAAGAAGAAATTACGATTCGGATGTCAGGTTGCCCGAATGGATGCTCACGTCCTGCATTAGCTGAAATTGGATTTATTGGAAAGGCGCCTGGAAGATACAATCTTTATCTAGGAGGCGGCTTTTCAGGAGAACGATTAAGTAAATTATATAGAGAAAATATTGGAGAAGAGGAAATTTTAGCATCTTTAAAACCAATTTTCGATGATTATGCTACATCTAAAGAAGATGGTGAACGATTTGGTGATTTTGTCATTCGCAAAGGGTATGTGAAAGAAACGACTGATGGAATGAACTTTCATTCATAAATTTTTTTAACATATTTCCAAAAAAGGGTAGACATTCTGGGAAAAGATGATATGATAGTAATACCCAAGTAAATTGATGTGAATAATTAATAATGAGGTGTAATTGGTGAAGGGTCAAATTCATTATGATAATCTTTACAAAAAGATTTTTAAAATGTTAGATAATTTATCCTTCGGTTCCATTACTATCGTAGTTCAAGATGGAAAAGTAATCCAGATCGAAAGAAACGAAAAAGTTCGATTAAAATAATACGCTGACTAGATAAACTAGAGGCGACTCTGACTGTTTACACATAAACAATCAGAGTTGCCTTTTTCTCTTAAAAAGGAGTGACTTGAATGAACGTTCAGCTAACTTATGCATCATGGCAAGATGATGTAGTACATCAAATAGAGCGAGCTTTTCAAGATAGTTTTGATGTGTTGAAATGGGCATATAAAACGTATGAGGAAGATGAAATTGTCTATGCTTGCAGTTTTGGAGCAGAAGGAATCGTTTTAATCGATTTAATAAGTAAAGTGAACAAACATGCGACCATCTTATTTTTGGACACAGACTTGCATTTTCAAGAAACGTATGAATTAATTGAACGAGTGAAAAAACGTTATCCTCATTTACACATCAAAATGGTAAAATCTGCATGGACGCTTGAACAACAAAGAGAAGCTTACGGAGATCGGTTATGGGAACGTGCACCGAACCAATGTTGTCATATTCGGAAAGTTGAACCGTTAGCGAAGGAGCTAAAAGGTGTAAAAGCTTGGATCTCCGGTTTACGTCGAGAACAATCGATTGAAAGAAGCAAAACGAATTATTTAAACAAAGACGATAAATTTAAAGCAATAAAAATATGTCCTCTTATTCATTGGACATGGAAAGAAATTTGGACGTACATTTTACTTCATCAATTAGATTATAACGTACTACACGATCGTGGTTATCCAAGTATCGGATGTGCGAAATGTACAGTTCCAGCAAAAAATAAAAATGATTTAAGATCTGGTAGATGGGCCAATATGGATAAAACTGAATGTGGACTTCATTCAGGTTAAGATAGAAAGTTTGTGATAAGTATGCTCATAGCAATTGCGTTTCTCGTAGCACTCTTTTTTGCAATGAATATTGGCGGAAGTGGAGCAGCTGCTTCGATGGGAATTGCCTACGGTTCGGGAGCTGTAAAACATAAGTATCTTGCTGTTCCCTCTGTGCATTGGGAATATTTCTCGGTGCAGCGATTGGAAGTAAAGAAGTGATAAAGACGATCGGATCTGGTCTAATTCCTACTTCATTATTATCGCTAGAACTAGTCATCGTCATCCTCGCAAGCGCTTGTACGACACTTTTTATTGCAAATATTTTAGGAATTCCACTTTCAACGAGTGAGGTAACGGTCGGATCAATTGTCGGTGTCGGAATTGCCTATCAATCGGTCTATTTTTACAATTTAATATTCATTGTGATTTGGTGGATCATCACTCCGGTCATTGCATTCATATTTGCATTTTTTGTAGGAAGATGGGTTGAGAGGAAAAAAACACGATTAGAGCAATTACTTCATAGACATCATCATCTTTTTATTGTCTTTGTGATTGGTACTGGATTTTTAGAAGCTTTCTCAGCTGGGATGAACAATGCTGCAAACACGATCGGTCCCTTAGTCGGAGCAGGAGCAATATCCGTCCAGCAAGGAATGATATTAGGAGGAGCATTCGTTGCACTTGGAGTCCTTGTATTAGGTAGGAGAACGATTGAAACGAATGGTAAGAAAATTACTTCTTTATCTTTGATTCAAGGTGTATCTGTTTCAGGAACGAGTGCAGTGATCGTGATCGTCGCATCATTGTTTGGCATTCCAGTTCCGATGACTCAAATTACTACTACCGGTATTTTAGGCATCGGTGCATCCACACAAGGAATGAATATTTTTCAACGACATATGATCAAGAAGATTTTTGCCATCTGGGTTGTGTCACCCTTGTTAGCATTGACAATTGCCTACACGGTTGTCCAATTGATGATTGAAAATAATCTTTATGCATCATTAGCGATATTGAGTGTCTTGTTTTCAACGATTGGAATCGTTGCCTTACTCAAAATTGTGAAGAGTGAACGAGATTTAAAACAAAGGAGGATTTAACATGACGTTGAATGCACCATATGGTGGGAAATTGATCGATCGAATCGACATTCACCAATCAACCGATGATATTACCGCTGAAATTGAACTTGATTCGATTGCTTTAAGTGATTTGGAGTTAATTGCAAATGGCGCTTATAGTCCATTGACAGGGTTTCTCGGTGAAAAAGAATATCAATCGGTCGTTCGAAAATATGAGTCTTACGAATGGTTTCATTTGGAGTATTCCTATTACATTCCGACTAATGAAGAAACAGCAAATGGACTTTGTCATACGGTGAAAAAGCAAACTTAGTATTTAATCAAGAAGTATATGGTGATCATCAACTATCTCTGATATTTATCGACCGAATAAAGTGAAGAAGCTTTATCTGTCTATGGGACAGATGATATGAATCATCCAGGTGTGAAAAAATTTTCGAACGACCGGAAAGTATATGTCGGAGGTTCCATTACGCTTGTCAAACGACCGGAAAAATCGATTTCCATCTTTTCATCTTGATCCGATAGAAACGAGAAAAACTTTTGAACAATTAGGTTGGAAGACGGTCGTCGGTTTCCAAACGAGAAATCCAGTCCATCGCGCTCACGAATATATTCAAAAAGTTAGCATTAGAAATAGTCGATGGATTATTTTTAAATCCGTTAATCGGCGATACGAAATCTGATGATATTCCTGCAGATGTTAGAATGAAAAGCTATCAAGTGTTACTTAGAAAATTATTATCCTAAAACCGTGTTTTTCTAGCTGTGTTTCCAGCTGCGATGAGATATGCAGGACCAAGAGAAGCGATGTTTCATGCTATTGCAAGGAAAAACTTAGGTTGCACTCATTTTATCGTTGGAAGGGACCATGCAGGGGTAGGCAATTATTATGGAACGTATGAAGCACAAGAACTAATATCTCGATATGAAGATGAACTTGGAATTCATATTTTAAAATTCGAGCACAGTTTTTATTGCAAAGCTTGCGAAAATATGGCGACACCGAAAACATGCGCACATGATCCAAAACATCATCTCATTTTATCAGGAACTAAAGTAAGAGAATTGCTTGCGAAATGGTGACGATCCTCCGAAAGAGTTTAGTCAGACAGAAGTGATTGATGTCTTAATCAAGGGTTTGAAAAAAAAGAAAGCGTAGAAAGGACGTTATGATCGTGAGTAACATTTACTTGGCATATCGACGGTTATCAAAAAGAAGAGCGCCGAACACTTAATAGGACATTACGGAGCAGTTGTCTGGTTTACAGGATTATCTGGATCTGGCAAGTCAACGTTAGCGAATGCTGTAGACTATCGAAATTATATAAACTGAGGCATTCATAGTTATATTCTTAGATGGTGATAATATTCGTCATGGCTTAAATAAAGATTTAAGATTTAGTGATGAAGACAGAAAAGAAAATATACGTCGTATTGGAGAAGTGGCGAAACTGTTTGTTGACAGCGGACAAATTGTCCTTACAGCCTTTATTTCACCCTTTTCAGGAAGATCGATAAACTGTTAGAAAACTATTTGATAAAGATGAGTTTATTGAAGTGTATGTAAAATGTCCGCATCGAGTTTGTGAAAAACGTGACCCTAAAGGATTGTATAAAAAAGCACAGAAAGGAGATATTTCAGATTTTACAGGAATTAGCTCACCATATGAAGAACCAGAAATCCTGAACTAATCATCGAAACTAATCAAGTATCAATTGAAGAAGCAGCTAAAGCAATTATTGAGTTTTTAAAACACATGGCATTATTCATGGGTAGGTATTAAGGAGGTGTCAAAATGACGTCAGGAAAAGTCTATATCGTTGGTGCAGGTCCTGGTGATCCCGAACTAATTACGATAAAAGGAAAACGGGCAATCGAGGAAGGGGATATTATCTTTTTCGATCGACTTATAAACAAAGAACTTCTGTCATATGCGAAATATGATGCAGAATTAGTTTTCTGTGGAAAAATGCCAAATTATCATGCATTACAACAAGAAACAATCAATCATTTACTTGCTTAAACACGCATTGAAAGGAAAAGTTGTGACAAGATTAAAAGGTGGTGACCCTTTTATCTATGGTCGAGGAGGGGAAGAAGCAGAATATTTAAGCTTCACAAAATATTCCATTTGAAATTATTCCCGGTATTACTGCTGGCATTGCCGCTCCAGCTTATGCTGGTATTCCAGTTACACACCGAAACTATGGAAAATCATTCGCCATAATTACTGGACATGGTGGAATCCAAGATGAGGTAATGGAAAAATCTCGCAAAAGGTCTTGATACACTCATCATTTACATGGGAATGAAAAACTTGCCGAACATCTGTCAAACTTTATTAAAACATGGTAAAAATTCGGATACACCTGTTGCAATCATTCATTGGGGTACGACAGAAAATCAACGCTCGATAACTGGCACATTGGAAACAATTGTAGAAAAAGCAAAAGAACACGATTTAAAAAACCCTTCCGTAATTGTTGTAGGTAATGTCGTATCATTGCATGAAAAAATTGCTTGGTTCCTTCCGCAAATGGATGTTATTGATGCGCCAATTTCGATAACTAGTACGTAGTAGAAGAAGGTGGTTATTATACAAGCAATTTTATATGTTGCACACGGTAGTAGGTTAAAAGAAGGAGTAGAGGAAGCAAGAGCATTTATGCAGGAACAGATGAAACGAATTGATGTGCCAATTCAAATCATGAGCTTTATCGAATTACAACGTCCTTTTGTTCATGAAGGAATTGTGCAATGTATTATAAGAGGAGCTACTCATATTGCCGTCGTCCCCATATTACTTTTAGAAGCGGGGCATGCAAAACATGACTTGCCTCATGTGATAGAACGAGCGCAAGAAAAATATCCACATGTTACTTTTACTTATGGTCGTCCCTTTGGTGTCCATGAATCGATCATTAATACGTTAGTAAAACGAATGGAAGAACAACAAAAGATTACAAGAGATGCAAGGGTATTAATAGTGGGGAGAGGTAGTACCGATCCTAGCATCCTAGCAGATTTTCAACAAATTATTTCGCTGTTACAGGAAAAGATTGATGTTTCCTCCATTCACGTTTGCTATCTAGCAGGTCAACAGCCGACATTTATAGATGGTCTACATCGAGAAATCAATAGCGAAGCAAAAACTGTCTTTATCGTTCCTTATTTACTGTTTACAGGATTGTTAATGTTGCATATCGAAAAGAAAGCTCAAGAGTTACAACGTCCTAATCAACAATTGATTGTCTGCAATCCAATTGGTTCCAATGAGGATATTTCTAAATTGTTCTTAGAACGTGTTAATCAAATATTAAACACGAAGGAGGCATTATTATGAAGCGGTTCGCAGCAATGATTGATTTACAAGGAAAACAAGTGATAGTCATCGGTGGTGGGAAAGTAGCAGAAAGAAAGATTACATCACTTCTAGATACAGGTGCAATTATTACAGTAGTAAGCCCTCGTCTTACGAATGGTCTACATCATTTAGTCAAAAACAACTTCATCCATTGGAAAAGAAAACGATATGAAAAGACTGATACAACCGATGCTTTTTTAATCATTGCTGCGACAAACATTACGAAAGTAAATGAACAAGTACGAGAGCATAGTTACTCCTATCAATTAGTCATCGATGCTTCAACACCTCAATCTGGGAATGTGATCATGCCAGCAGTTTTTCAAAAAGGAAGTCTACAAGTTGCTATATCAACTAACGGAGCAAGCCCTAGTATTGCCAAAAAAATTAGAGATGCTTTAAAAGATATCATTGATGACGATATCATTTTACAATTAGATGATATCGCAAAAACCCGTAAGAATATAATTACCACAAACGATGATCCTTCGGAAAAAGCACAGCGTCTACAAGAGCTTACTAAACAGTTCAAGATATAAATAGCTACACAAATTCTCCAATTTTCAGAAAAAAGATGTTCGGTGCTTAGGGAATTCACCCACAATCACCGAACATAACAGTTTGATAACATAGTTAATGTCGGGTAACTTAAAGTTTATTCAGTTATTTATCCTTCTTGCTTATCTTCGTAATAATCGGCTTTGTTGATCGATAGCTTCGGTATAAATTAATTACTTCCGTTTTTTCTTCTCTAAAAAATTTATTAGTTCTTGTAAATCATCCTTTTCATTCGCATGGCTTCTTGATTACTCTGTTCTTTAAAATCTGTGGATTTGTTATAATTGAGTGGGTGTTGTTAACAGCTTTACTCTATCTTAGTCCTGCAAATTTAGAAATATTTTAAGTGTGGCTAGTTTGTTGGGTACCAATAGCTCTTAAAACAAATTCTTTTGCTGTTCTTGTTTTAATGACAGGCAAAGTATTTGAGCCGGTAGAACTACAGGCCTTAATTCCGAATCTAGCTAACCTAGAAGTACTTATTATTATCAAGCTAAAGAACGAGAATATACCGATGACGGAGTATCCGAACTAGTTGTTCAAATATTTAAAGATAGCCGTAACATATATGGTCAAAGAAAAATAAAAAAAGAACTTGAAAAACAAGGGATAATAGCATCACGTAAATTAAAAATCAGGTTGTTTCAGACGATTATTTACAAGAAAGTACAGAAGATTTCGCTGCATTTATAAAAAACTGGTATGAAACAATTTATAAAAGAAATGTGGAGGTTATTACAGCTAAGGGTAGGAAATATCTTATCAAAAATCATATTATTGATGCTTGCTTTTTCAAGTAAGAAAATCAATGAAATTAAAACAATGGATATTGACCATTTTTATGTAGATAAAATTGATGAAGGTTATTCTGCTGCATATATTCGCCAAATACATAACTTGTTACGTAAAGCTTTTGAACAAGCAGTTAAATGGGAACTAATTAAGTCAAATCCTGTTATCAATGCCCGTCCCCCAATAGTCAAAAATATTGAGAAAGCAACTTGGAGCGTTAAAGAAGTAAATAGATTTTTATCTATAATTAAACATAAATCATTCAGGATTGCCCTATATACTGACTATTTTTATCGGGATGCGACGTGGGGAAATTCTAGCCTTAAAATGAGATGATATTGATTTCCAGAATGGAAAGATTCACATAAGAAACAGCTTAGCTTATGTACCAGATAAAGGTTTATTAATAAAAGAACCTAAGACAAGTAAATCAAAAAGACAAATCTCTATATCAGAACACGTATTAAATGAATTAAAAATATTTAGGGAGAAGCAGTATTTTCATCTAAACAAATTTGGATACAGAAATGAGAGTAATTTAGTTGTTACCTCCGAAAATGGAAAACCGGTCAATCCAAGAAATTTACTACGACAATTTTACAATATTATCGAGGAAGCTAAAGTTCCTAGAATTAGCTTCCATGATCTCCGTCATACACATGCAACAATTATGATGGAACAAGGGGAAAACCCTAAAGTAGTTAGTGAACGGTTAGGTCATTCGCGGGTAGGTATAACATTAGATTTATATTCGCATGTAAGTGATGATTTACAAAAAGAAGCTGCTAAAAAATTTGAAGAGACAATTCTTAAGTCAAAATGAACAAAATAAAAGTTGCACGTATTGTGCAGATTTTGTGCAGATTTTATATTTTTATAGGGAACGGATGATAATTATACGAAGTTAAAAGAAGCTCAAAACCCTTGTGGGACAAGGACTTCAAGCTTCTTCCAATTAGTGATTCCGACTGGGCTCGAACCAGCGACCTCCACCCTGTCAAGGTGGCGCTCTCCCAGCTGAGCTACGGAATCATATTTATTTACAGCAATTATTAATATACACAATAAATAATGTTATGTCAATAATAATGAAGAAAATTAATTTGTTTCTATGAAATCTACAAACATGAGGAAAAAAGTAGAGTAGGGAACAAACACCCCGCAATTCAATAAGTTGTTGCTTTCAAAAATCGATAAATTGATCCTTATTTTATCCGAACACTAAATAAACAACCAAATAAGAGCCATCCCACTCTACTCGGGACAGCTCTTACTTCTTATCCATTTTTACGCTGGAATTCTTTCATAAATTCACTTAATGCGAGACATGCTTCATTCGGTACAGCGTTATAAGTAGATGCCCGGCATCCACCGACAGAACGGTGTCCGTTTAAGCCCACGAAGCCTTCCTTAGCCGCTTCTTCTAAAAATTTCTTCTCTAACGCTTCGTCATGAACGCGGAAGGTAATGTTCATCAATGAACGGCTTTCTTTTTCCGCATGACCGACATAAAATCCATCACTTTCGTCAATTGCATCGTAAATATATTTCGCTTTTTCTTCATTATTTTCGGCAATTGCCCCAATTCCACCATGCATTTCTACCCACTTAAGCACTTCTCCGACCATATAAATAGCAAATGTTGGTGGAGTGTTATAAAGTGAGTTGCTCTTCGCATGAGTTTTGTAACTTAACATCGTCGGAATTTGTTCATTTGCTTTTTCCAGGAAGTTTTTTCGAACAATGACAACTGTTACCCCTGAAGGTCCGAGGTTTTTCTGTGCACCTGCGTAAATTAAATCAAATTGTTCGATGTTGATCGTTCTCGACATAATATCACTAGACATATCAGCGATTAATGGGACTTGTCCAGTATTAGGGAACTCTTTCCACTGTGTTCCAAAAATCGTATTATTAGATGTTAAGTGAATATATGCATCATCTTCGTTAAAATCGTCTACAGAAATTTTCGGGATGTAACGGTATTGATCATCTTTCGAACTTGCTACGTGATATGCTTCGCCGAAAAATTTCGTTTCTTTGAATGCTTTTTCCGACCATGATCCAGTCATAATATAACCAGCTTTTTTGCCTTCTTTTAAAAAGTTCATCGGGATCATGGCAAATTGTAAACTCGCTCCACCTTGCAAGAAGAGCACTTCATAATCGTCAGGTATGGAAAATAGTTTTTTCATACGATCTTTTGCTTCATTATGCACTTCTTCGTATGTTTTGCTTCGGTGGCTTAATTCCATGACGGACATGCCTGTACCATTAAAATTTGTTAATTCTTGTTGGGCTCTTTCTAAAACAGCCGTTGGAAGTGCTGATGGCCCAGCGTTAAAGTTATAAATATTTCGATTTGGGTTTTTCACGTATTTCACTTCCTCATATGTAATAATTATCATTATACTAGGTTGCGTATACTTTGTTAACTTTGAACAATTGAACGAAAAACTGAATCTATATAAATTATGATAGCAGATAATCATATCAATTTACATTTAATTTCTGTGAAAATATGTTTAAATCTTATTAAAATTTATAAGACATTATTTAGTATATATAAAGAAAGGCTCCAACACGACTTATTATTTCACAAAGTTTTGTAAACGCTTACTACCGGTTTAATATGCAGGTCAATTTTTAATAAAATGATCAAATAGTAGTTTATATAAGAATACAATAGGTTAATAACAAAGACACAATGAAACAGAAGTGAAAATGATTAAGTGAAAAAGGAGCGAGTTTATTGCGTACAAGAATTTGGATAGGTCTTTTATTCGTTTTAGTAGGAATAGGATTTTTGTTACAACAGGCAGGATTCATAGATTTTTCAAGTTTACTGAAAACTTGGTGGCCGATTATTTTTATTTTAATCGGAATTTCTGCTTTATTGGAACGCTCATATTCTTCATTATTAACTGGTGGTTTCTTTATGATCATTGGAGCCCTATTAATTTTGAATCAATGGACTGACTTTAACTTATTAACACTTATTTTACCGCTCGTTTTAATTTCTATCGGATTAGCGATTATTTTTTCTAGAAGTAATAAAAAGGTACATGTTGATGATAATATTCAATCATTCAGTTTATTTTCTACTGCGGAAATAAGTAGCAGGTCGACAAATTTTCAACGTGGAACGGTCACGACCATTTTCGGTAGTGCAGAGATCAATTTACGAGATGCAATCATTGCCGACGGAGCGGAAGTTGAAGTGACGACCATTTTCGGCGGTGTCGTTTTATACCTTCCTGAAAAAGTAAAGGTAAATATACGAGGGTTGCCTATTTTTGGGGATTGGGAAGAATAAAACGAAAAGATATGTCGATGATGTAAATATTCCGTTGTTAGAAATTCATTGTGTATCAATATTTGGTGGATTAGAGGTAAAAAATTAATATGTGAAAAAGTGAAGGTCGATGTATTTGCAATCATCGCCCAATCATTTTATGGTAGGAATAGGTAGTAACATATGAGGGTGATGATATGGTAGGAAAAACGACAGAGGAACTAATGCAATTATTAAGAGATAAGCACGGGATTGATATTGAAGGAGAACACCATCAATTAGAATTACTAACGATGGGATATTTTCATGGATTCAAAGGGTATCGTTTTATTAAAACATCAGATAATCGAATTCCATATAAATCTTTCGACGAGGTCATCGCCGTATACCAATTCGACACAAACATAAAAACGTTATTTTACCCGTATATTATGCAAATAGAAACTGCGTTGAAAAATATTACATTAGATACAATTATCCGAATTGGATCGGCAGACTTTAATTACGTGTATGAAAATTTATTGAATGATTTTGAAAAACATGAACCAGGAAGTTCTAGTTATAAAAAGAAAATGAAAAATAGGTTAGCTGTGAGAAACAAAGTGTATAGTGCGATCAGCACACAATATCAAAACGACCAAGCGATCATTCAACATTTCGTTCACCAAAACAAACCAGTTCCGTTATGGGCTATTTTTGAAATATTGAATTTAGGAGATTTCGGATTTTTCATCCACTGTTTAAATGAGTCGGTAAGAAAAGAAATTTCAAATAATCTATCGATCGATCATAAAGCCCACGATCGTAAAGGTCGAGTATTAGAGGATATCATTTTCATTATTCGTGATTTTAGAAATGCAGTTGCACATAACGGTGTCGTTTTTGACGTTAGGTATCAAAACCATCAGCCGACGAATCGATTAATTTCTTTATTAGAAGCGGAGACGAGTATAAATAATATTGATTTAGATAAGATTACTGATTATCTCATTCTCCATGTTTATATCCTCAAAAAACTCGGATCTCATAAACGTGATTTAAGAAAATTGATTCGTACGTTTTTTGTACTTTCTGAAAGATTAAAACGAAAAGTCCCAGAATCGATTTATGAAGAAATTTTAGGAGATGAACATATAGACAAAATCGGTCAACTTCGTAACATTATTTAAGTCGTGGATGAGGTGTAATAAGATGGAACATATTTTTCAAAAAGGAACAAATGATCAAAAACCTACATTTCTTATGCTTCACGGACTAGGAGGAACAGAACGAGATTTAATACCTTTAGCAAAAAAATTGCAACCAGAAGCTTCCGTATTAAGTGTCCGAGGACAAGTTTTAGAAAACGAGAAATGTATGTTTTATAAAAGTAATGAAGAAGATCTTACTTTTCGGACCGAGGAATTATATCAATTTATCAATGAGGCGGCTGAAAAGTATCGATTTCACCGAAATAATATCGTAGCATTAGGGTATTCAAATGGTGCGGCAATGGCATTAAGTTTGTTATTTCACCATGCTGATGTTTTAAAAGCTGCTATTTTATATCATCCACAAGTACCACGACGTGACATGGAATTACCGGATTTAAGTGATGTATCGATCTTTATCGGTGCGAGTAAAAATAATCCGTTTATTTCTCGTAATGAAACGGAACTTTTAGAGAAGATGTTAAAAGATGCGAATGCTCATGTAACGTTACATTGGGAAAATAGTAAGCAATATTTATCAGGTGAAATATTTGCTGCATCGAGAAGTTGGTATGAAAACATAATTTCCTAACAGAAGGATAAAAGCGTTGCAACACAGTTCTTTGTGGTGCAGCGCTTTTTTATATGTTTCACTAATCTCTTTATCTTGTTCAATGAATAAAATGTACGATTTCATTTAAAGAAGAAGGCTAAACGTCATAGAAATATCAGCTAATTTACGTTTCTTTTACAAGGAATTTACGATTAATGCATACGGCTTCTTTATAATACATATTGACTAGTTCGTAAGTTGTGACATATTCGACACAATGATTAGGAGGGGCTTTGTTGAAAGCGAACCGAATATTACAATCAATATTGCAAAAATTGCCGTTAAGAACGAGGCTATTGTTACTATTTTTTCTATTAATGGTTCCAGCAATCGCAACTGTTGGGATTACTTCATACATACAAGCGAAAAATACAGCGTTACAAACGATTGAAAAAAGATTAGTAAGTGAAACGAATATCATGAGCTACATAGCCGAAAATTTGAAGTTTCTCTATATCAGTGATGAAGATTATTTTTTGCAACAATTAAATGCTAATATCCGAACGCAACAAAATCAACTATCATCGGAAGGGATCGAAGCTGAATATTTTTATATTCGAAATGGGAAAGTAAACACTTTTCCAGTAAGTACAAACAATGTTCCGATGATCCCAGCAAAATTGATCGATAAAATAACGTCGACAAAAAATGGTCAACTTAACGACTACTTAGACGGAATTCATTATACGATCACGTTTCAAGAAATCGAAGCGCTTGAAGGTATTTATGTCGTACTCGTTCCGACAAATTCGTTCATGGCACCAATTCAAAAAATGGGTTGGACAACATTTGTGATCGTCATCGTTAATATCGTTATTTCGTTTTTAT
This sequence comes from uncultured Bacilli bacterium, assembly GCA_963766835.1. Classification (GTDB taxonomy): domain Bacteria; phylum Bacillota; class Bacilli; order Bacillales; family Amphibacillaceae; genus Pseudogracilibacillus. The sequence goes on along the minus strand of CAVYBX010000002.1, from coordinate 34,629 downwards.
TGATCGTTTTATTTGTTCAAACGTTTACAAGACCGTTGCAATCTTTACGTGAAACGATGCGTTCCGTTCGAGATGGAAAACTTACGACATTAAGTTCATTTGTGACGACATTGCCTGAACTAATTTCACTGCATAAAAGTTATACAGCAATGATTCATCATATGTCAAGCGTATTGAAGAATTTGCAACAGACGACAATTCAATTAAGTGAAACAAGTTCGCAATTAAGAGACAATTCATCTAATACGTTGAGTACGAGTGAACAAGTTAAAAATGCATTGCAAGTCGTTCAGTCTGGTGCGGAACAAACCGCAGCCAGTTCGGAAAAAAATATGAACGGCTTTCATACGATGAAAAACCATATCGTACAATTGATTGAAAATATGGATAGTGTAAATGCAAGTTCTAATAAGATGAAGACGTCAGCGAAACATGGGGAACAACATATCCATGAACTAATGGAAAAATTCCAATCTTTTGAACAAGATTTTACGAAACTAAATCAAACAATACATCGTGTCAATGATTACGCTCATTTGATTACTAAAAATATCGGATTTATTCAAGGAATAGCGGAACAGACGAAATTACTTGCATTAAACGCTAGCATTGAAGCGGCAAGAGCTGGTGAATATGGAAAAGGATTTGCCGTCGTTGCAAACGAAGTTGGAAAACTAGCGACGGAATCAGCGCAAGTTAGTTTGGAAATAACAGAAGTCGTTGAAAATATGAGAAAAATTGCACTTGAAGCTACAGAAGAATTCGAGGTGAGTTCGCAAGACGTGCAAAAAAATGTTACATTAGCGAATGAAGTAAGTGTATCTTTTGAACAATTGTTACAAGAAATAGAAGAAGTTGATCATAAAATATTAGTTGGCCGAGACGATTTGAACGTGTTGGAAGGATTTTGGCCACAGCTTGAAAGATCAGCTGATAATAATTTATCTATCTCTCAAGAAACGTTAGCGAGTGTAGAAGATATACTCGAAAGTAGTGAACAACAATTTGATCAAGTGCAACATTTGCATGAGATTGGTGATAAGTTAGCAGACATTTCAAAATCGTTATCTGATTTAATGCATCAATTTGAAGTAACATAGCTTCCTCCACCAAAATAGATGGATTCCCCCATTCCATTTATTTAGTTTTTTTAATTTTAGTATTTTTTTATCGTTTCGGTTCAAACTAAGTACGAAAAAATTTAGAAAAGGGAGATTATATGGGAGTTTTTACAGGAAATCCGAAGAAAGAACCGATGCATTACGGAGAAGTGTTTGCAATATGGGGATATTTACTCGCTGAAAAAAGTATGATTCCGATGTATCAAACATTGATCAATCATACCGGTGATAAAGATTTAAAAGACTTACTAGAGGAAGCGATCGTCTATTGGGAAGGAACAAGAGAAAGAAGTTGAGAAATTATTAAAAAAGAATGGCGTTCCACTTCCACCAGCACCACCTGAACGACCGGAAGCGAACTTAGAGGATATCCCACCGGGTGCTCGAATCATGGACCAAGAAATAGCTGCGATGGTATCGATGAATATAGCAAAAGGCCTCGTTGCTTGCAGTGGGATCATGGGCGAATCCCATCGAGAGGATATCGGTTTGATGTTTGGGAAATTTCATATGGATAAAGCACAGTTCGGCTTAAAAGCTTTACGTCTAAATAAACAAAAAGGGTGGCTTATTCCACCGCCATTACATGTTCAGACGCCGAATGATGAAGGTGAGTAAAATTGAGTCCTAAATAAGGGCTCTTTTTTAATTAAGTAGTGAGTAATTTATCACGTTTTACAAAGTAGTGAATATAAAGGTTATTAATTAGTCTATTACCTACAGGGAGTGCCGAGAATGTTTTTTCAATTAAAGAACTACAATATTACGCAAAACTAGAGCGACCTGATCTTTTTTTTCAAAAAAACTTCAAGAAATATTAGGTGGGCAGTTCGGTGAAATATCGGTCATGCTGCAATATTTGTTTCAAGGATAGAATTTACGTGGCAATGGAAAATATAAAGATATGTTAATGGATATCGGCACCGAAGAAATTGCTCATGTGATACACCACCTGAAGTCGTTCAAGATGCGAACAAACCGAAAGGGAAGAAAGGCAAGTAAATTATATTTATAAACATCGATTAGAACAATCGTTGAATGATGAAGAAAAGACGTCGTTTTCGTCTTCGGAGCTATTTCAACGTTTTTTTATTTTACACCTTTTTTGAGAATGAATTACATGAATGATTCGCATAATACGTATATAGAATGATAGGAACGAATCGTCGTTCGTTTGTCGTTAAAAAATATGGAAAACTTATTTGGAGGCTATGTCGATGTTAAGAAGGATGGTCGGAAAACATGCTCCAAACTTTGAAATGGATGCAATTGTACCAGTTAACAAATTTACAAAAGTTAACTTAGAAGATTTAAAAAAAGCAGATAAATGGGTCATATTATTTTTTTATCCAATGGATTTTTCACCAATATGTTCAACTGAAATTGTGGCAATGGCGGATCGATATGAAGAATTTGTCGAATTAAATACTGAAATTATCGCTATTTCGACAGATACGATATATACACATGAAGTCTGGATCAATACACCGATCGAAGAAAATGGCGTTGGACTGCTTAGTTTTCCGTTGGCAGCAGATACGAATCATGTCGTATCTAAAGAATTTGGTGTACTCGTTGAAGAAAAAGGTGTTGCACAAAGAGGAATTTTTATTATAAATCCGAATGGGGAAATACAATATCAATCGATTACACATGATAATGTCGGGCGTGACGTTGATGAAACGTTGCGTGTCCTTCAAGCGTTACAAACGGATAAGCAATGTCCAGCTAATTGGAAACCAGGACAGAAAACTTTATGAAAATATGCAAGCTACTTATTTAATGTGATAAAAAATGGACAAAGGTTCAACATGATTGAAACATAGTAAAAGTGACGATGACTAACCTATCCATTTTCTTTTTTCTTAAGTAGTTGTAATTCCTTTTTTAATAATTTAATTTCTTGTTGCATTTCTTCAATTTGTTTTGGATCAATAGTTTGATCATCGTTTTGTTCATCAGCACTTTTTTCATTTGAGATTAAGATCAACTGCAAAATTGCAGAAAATGTAGACAATGCATCGCCGATTGAACTCACTCAAGGTAGAACCGACTACAGCTAATTTAGCTGCAAATATTTCTAAATCATCATTTTGGAGTTTTATTAATTGTTTTTCATTCATGAGAAATTTACTCCTTTTTACAAACATGCCCAATAAATAATATGTTGCAGAAAAAATGAAACGATTTATTATCAGTATATTTCATCCAGGATTTAAATGTGTCTTGTCTGCTTCATAACTTTGATCACATCCGATTCCGATAACTTTATCTATCGATATATTCATCAAGAATTCAAACATTTGTTATAAATAAGTGCCTTATATTAGTATAATATACCTAGAATATGATATAATTTAATACAATTTCTAAATATTTTTACTTATAATACTCATGATAAAATAAATTGTTTTTGTATTTAATAATAAAAAACGACTATTTATTGACATTTTAAATGAAAAATCGTCGCTGAAGGTGATTCATTTTGTAACAAAAATAGTACTTTATTACTTAGGAAAAAAGGAGTGAAGATTCGAAATTAGATTGATCAAATTTTTGAATGAGCTATTTTACACGAGATCGTCGTTAATTTTCTTTCGCATTTAAAAATTGTGCTGAAAGAAGGTGATTGATGAACGATTGTTTTAAGAGGGGGAGTAAAAATGTATAAACATACGAAGGAAAAATCTAATAATATTTACACAATTTTAAATGCTACTCTATCATCCATTAAATCTGTGATACCTGTACAGAGCCAAATAAAAAAACCGAAATTATTAAAAGATGATTTCTCACTCAAATATGGTGTTCTTATCGGCATTCTCGGTGATATGAACGGAAAACTAGTAATTAGCGGGGATGCAAAAACATTCGCATTAATTGGGAAAGGAATGTATGGTGTACAACTAGAAGATGAGATGTTACGTTCATTTAGTGGTGAATTAGGCAATATGATTGCTGGCGGAATTTCAACAAATTTAGCTAAAAGTAATAAAGAAATTATGATTACAACACCTACTATTTTGCAAGGGAATACAAAAATTTCTGGTTACAAAGAAGCATTCGAACTATCAGTAGAATTAGTTCAAATCGGGATGATGGATACTTATTTATTACTAGATGACAAGTAGTAGATTAATTTTATATAAGAAATCATCATTCATTTTATATCATATGTAGCGATTGAATGAACTGAATATTGAAAGGAAGATGCTAGTAGATGTTTAAATTAAACTCAATTAAGACAAAAATGTTCGCGATCACGATACTTATCTTAATTATTCCTTTATACACATTAGGTACGATTAGTTACTACAAAAGTCAAAGTAGTTTAAATGATTTAGGTTCTACTAATTTAAAAAACAGTGTCGAAATGACGATTGAAATGATTGAATCTTTAAATGATGAAGTAGAAAAAGGAACCATCACTTTAGAAGAAGCGCAAGAAAAAGTGAAAATCGCTATTTTAGGGGAAAAAGATGGACAAGGTCATCGTCCGATCAACGAAGATTTTGATTTAGGTGAAAATGGATATTTGTTTATTTTAGAAGACGATGGACTCATGGTCGGTCATCCAGAACTGGAAGGGACGAATATGTGGGATGAGGAAGATCCGAACGGCGTAAAATTTATTCAAGAAATGATAGCTGCTGGTAATAATGGCGGCGACTTTACTTATTATGATTTTCCGTTACCAAATGATGAAAATAGAATTGAATCGAAAGTCGTTTATTCAAAAACAGATCCACATTGGGGTTGGACAGTAAATGCTAGTACATATTTAATAGACTTTAACGCACCGGCTAAAAGTATTTTAACAACGATTTACATTGTAACTACAACTGCAATCGCTGTTAGTGGAGTAATTATTTGGTTGTTTACAAGTCGAATTGCTACACCGATCAGTTTAGTCGCTAACCGGATGAATGCTTTAGCGAACGCCGATTTATCGAACGAATTGATTAAGGTAAAATCTAAAGATGAATTAGGCGTTCTTGCAAATGCGACGAATATAATGCAAGTAAAATTAAAAGAAATGATTAATAAAATTGCTAAAGCATCAGAACTGTTAACGAGTCGAAGTGAAGAATTAACCCAATCAGCTCAGGAAGTAAAAGCTGGATCTGAACAAATAGCTTCGACGATGCAAGAAATAGCTTCCGGATCAGAAACACAAGCGAACAGCATTAGCGATTTAGCTTCTGCAATGCAAATTTATGCAGAAGAAGTAGATAAAGCGAATGAAAATGGAGAAAAGATTCAAGAATCATCCAATGAAGTGCTGAAAATCACCGAAGAAGGAAGCGAATTAATGGATTCATCAAAAAGACAAATGGAAAAAATTGATCAAATCGTTCGTGAATCTGTAGATAAAGTCGAACAATTAGAAGGTCAAACGCAAGAAATATCAAAATTAGTTGCGATCATTCAAGATATTGCAGACCAAACGAATTTACTTGCGCTTAATGCAGCGATTGAAGCGGCAAGAGCGGGGGAACATGGCTCAGGATTTGCTGTTGTAGCGGATGAAGTAAGGAAATTAGCAGAACAAGTAACAGAATCGGTAACAGATATTACGTCGATCGTCGAAAATATTCAATCGGAAACTAGTATCGTAACTGGTACATTGCAAGAAGGATATGAAGAAGTCGAACAAGGAACGAATGAAATTGAAACGACTAGTGAGAAATTTGCTGAAATAAATTGTTCAATCAATAATATGGTTGAAAACGTCCAATCGATTTCTTCAAGTTTAGCAAGCATCGCTGCGAACAACCAAGAAATGAATAGTGCGATTGAAGATATCGCTGCTGTTTCGGAAGAATCAGCGGCAGGAGTGGAAGAAACTTCTGCTTCTACAGAACAGACTAGTGCCGCGATGGAAGGATTCGTGACGAATTTAAACGAACTTTCCAATTTAGCGATAGAATTAAACGATTTAATCCGTCATTTTAAACTTTAAAATCATTTATGCCACGAGCCTTTAAACAAGTTCGTGGCTTTTTTCATCAATTAGTGATGAAAAGGTGTAGTAAGATAGGATATTAAGATACTGAAAATATACTAATATATTCAATGATCAACTTATAGACGGTCATTGAATTTTTTCGTCGTAACAATCCCTAGTTGATGGATGGAAATCATCAGAACTCCGGAAATCATTTGATCGTATTTCGTATTAAATGGAGGAGGTAAAATTTGTAATGATTCGGATGGCAAGCATAAATGAGCGGCTAAGTTAGACATAAAAGGATTATCCATCCCTTGCAATAATGCACTTACAATAAAAATTAGACAAGCTGGCATAATGAGAAGGCTACTTAATTTAGAGTATTGACGTTTTTTATTGTATGAGAATTCGTTTCTTTTCAATGCGATTGGAGACCACATGATGAAAGCAAGTATAAATAGAGTAGATAAATATAATTTTTGTATGAAATCATGTTGACTAATAAACGATAACATGAATGGTAAATGGTAGAGTAGAAATAATGTAGCAAACATAATTAGTGCAAGTTTTGGACGAAAAACAGTTTTTAATCTTAGAAGAAGTTTATATTTCGCAAAAGGAATATTATGAATTCCGAGTAATATAAGTGGAGGAACGATAAAAAAGACGATGCTCATTTGTACCATATGCAAACTGAAAGATAAGTAACTTAATGAAAGAAGTGGACTGCCAATCATCAAATATAACAAAGTAGTTCCGGATATAAATAAAATTTTTTGAAAAGGTTCGAAGATTGAAGTTTGATCAGTTTTAACGAAAAAAAGATAGCTAATTGCTAGTAGAGATAGTACAATGAATAAAGGAATGTTCCAAGACATCTGTGTCGCTAAATAAGCACGTAGCAAACTTGAATCCTCCTTACTCTGTTCATTACTTAACAATCTATGAAATATCAACATATATTAGAACAAAATGGGGAATAAAATAATAGATATTTTTCCGGAGGCGAAGAGAGTGGCCAATGATAAAGAACGTACGGATGAAATCGTTTATTCATCTACAGGATTACAAGAAAATACAGCTTCTGTCGTTTGTTATTTAGGGACGTTTTTTACAGGAATGATTTTTCTCGTCTTTGAAGAAAACAGTAAATTAGTAAGATTCCACGCAATGCAATCGACGTTATTGTTTTTTTGTATTCTCATCGTAGCGGCAATATTTAACTATGTTCCTTACGGCCGGACCTTAAATTCAATCGTTGCGATCATCGGACTAGCTCTATGGGTATTTCTGATGACAAAAGGATATAAAAAAGAACGTTATCACCTTCCTTATTTCGGGCAACTTTCTGAAAGTTTATTACAAAAATTGGACAGAAAGAAAAAGAGATTTTGAAACATATTAATAGTTTCAAAATCTCCTTTTTAATACGATGTTCGAGGTGTGAGTCGCTATTCAGATTTATATGTAACGTCTTTGCTCAACGTATAAGGCGACATGTATAACTTACGACATCAAACACTAAACATACATCAAGCTCTAACAATCATCTTCCTAATTATTCCTCTAACATTTCCACGAGCGATCCGACGTAAGCGACTGCTTGACGAATAGTGTCCGGATTAGACATATCGACTCCCGCTTTGCGGATTAACTCAAGTGGTTTTAACGTCCCCCCTGCTTTTAATACTTCTAACCACCTATCGACAGCAGGCTTTCCTTCCGTTTTTATTTTTTCAGCAACGACAGTAGCTACCGTTAAACCTGCCGAATACGTATAAGGATATAACCCCATGTAATAGTGAGGTTGACGCATCCACGTTAGTCCTGCACCTTCATCAATTTCTACCGCATCTTTCCAGAAATTTTTAATCGTATCGTATTTTTCGCGACATAGTATGTCTGCTGTAAGTGGTGTTCCTTCTTCTGCTAATCGATAAATTCGTCGTTGAAATTCCCCCTCTAGTAAATGAGTAATGAAATTATGATAATACGTATCTAGCAAGGAACTGATAATCCAACGTTTCATTCGACGGTCTGACGTTTTTTCCAACAAATCATTTGCGAGCAACAACTCGTTTAATGTAGATGGTGCTTCAACAAAATACGTAGATGATTCGACATTTATGTAACTTTGATATTTGTTCGCTAAATAAAAATGTCCAGCATGACCTAATTCGTGTGCTAGCGTAAAGACACCGCGCATTTTATTCGTCCATGTCATCAATATATACGGATGTGAACGATAAGGAGTCGAGCAAAATGCACCCGATTGCTTTCCGACATTATCTGCATAATCGATCCAGCGGTTTTCAAAAGCTTTCTCCATGATTGCAATATATTCCGGACCGAGAACTTTTAGCGCATCTAATATCATTTGTTTCGCTTCCGAAAAAGTTGTCTCCGGGTCATATGTTGGGTCAAGCGGAGCTTTTAAATCGCAAAAACGGATTTTTTGAAGACCGTATTCTCTTTCTTTCATTTTAGCTAGTTTCCTCATATGCGGTGCTAATTCAGCTTGAATGATGTCAAGTTGATTTTCGTACATTTCTTTCGTCACTTGTTGTGGCTGTAATAACATATCGGTTACAGAATCATAACCACGAAGTTTCGCCATTGTCACTTGTTTCTTCACTTCTGTCGCATATGTTGCCGCGTACGTGTTTTTATATCGATTGAACGTTTTAATAAATGATTCGTATGCGTTTCGTCTCACCGTCGTACTAGCATCTATTTCATAACGTTCTTCATAAAGAGCTTCGGACATAGGCAGTTCTTTGCCATTTTCGTCTAAAATCGATTCGAAATTCATATCGGCAGCTTTACTTGTTTCGTAGATGACGGAAGGAGCTTCATGTACTTCATTTAATGCAGCGAGTGTTTTTTCAATTTCTGGATCGAGCGTGTACGGTTTTTTCTCTAATACATCATTCAACATTTTTTCGTACACTTTTAATTCTCGTTCTTCTTCAATAAATTGTTTGATCGTTTCTTCAGGAATCGTTAATAGTTCGGATTCGAAAAAGGATAATTCAGCTCCAATTTCGGCAAATGTTGCAGCAAACTTAGCGTAATCTGCTTGGTTTTCTGGGTCCGATCCATCTGCGCTCCTTTTTAAAAAGGCATAAGTTCCGACCGATTGGATGCGGATTTGGAAATCTTCAAAAGCTTTGATCGCTGAAAGCAACGTTTTCGCATCGTTGTCTGAGTTTTCCTTTAAATTTGGTAACTTGATTTATATCTTTTGTTAAACGTCGAAGTTCTTCTTCCCATTGTTCTCGATTTCAGAAAAAGGTCTGTTAAATCCCAAGTTTCATCGACCAGTACTTGACTACGATTATTCCGCAACAGCGATCCTCTCCTTTCAAGTTATTCATGATAAGTTTATTTTACAGCTATATTTTCCCAACTGCAATGTTATCTATATCGTTTTGTCTCGGAAGCTACACACAAATGTCACGAACGACATAAATTATATTAGTTTATTTTATGGGGTGAATGATATGGAATTAACGTTGGCTCATTGGTTTTACCTTTTAGGTACTATCGTTATTATCGGCACGATGTTATTTCGGAAAAACGTTGTCGTACCAGCAATATGTGCGACGTTTATAGTAGCAATCGCCTTCGATGGATCACTTAGTTTCGCATTACAATCCACCTTCCGAGCGAGTTTAGTAGCCGCTACTTCACTATTTGATATCTTTTTAATCATCGCAGTGATGACAGCGCTTCTTCATTCTTTACGTGACCTCGGAGCAGATCAAAAAATGATCTTACCTTTCCAAAAAGTGATGGCAAATGGACATATCTCCTTTTTTGTATTAATCGTCATTACTTACGTCATTTCTCTATTTTTTTGGCCGACACCTGCTGTTCCTTTAGTCGGGGCTATTTTAATACCTGTTGCGATAAGGGCTGGGTTACCGCCACTTGGTGCTGGAGTTGCTGTAGCGTTAGCGGGACAAGGAATGGCGTTATCGTCAGACTATATTATTCAAATCGCGCCGACGTTAAGTGCGACACCGTCTAGTTTAGACGTCACTGTAGTTGCTGATCGCGGTTTAGTACTTTCGATTATTACAGGTGTCATTGCAATCGGAATCGCATATTTGTATATTCGAAAAACGATTACAAGCTCCAAGTGATCAACATCTTATTAATTGGGAAAAAGGTGCTGGAGAACGAAAATTTACTGATCATACGAAAGCTGAAATGGTAGGGAACAATAGTAAAAAGGGTAATTTCTTCGCCATTTTAGTGCCAGTATCATTTTTCATCGTCGTTTGTTATATGATTTATACGAAATTTAGTGGCGCTGGTGGAATGGAAGGCGGGGAAGGAGCAGCTTTAATTGGAGGAGTTGCATTTTTACTATTAATTGCCACTGGAGTTACGAACAATATGAAAGAATCGTTAGAACAAGTTAGCAAATATATTATCGATGGATTGATTTTCGCATTCAAAGCGATGGGGATCGTGCTTCCGATTGCCGGATTTTTTTTCCTCGGTAATGATGAAACTGCAGCAGGAATATTAGCAGTTTCTGAAAATGCACCAGCTTTTCTATTTGAACTAATTATCGCAGGAGAACATTTAATTCCGAGTAACGGCATTTTAGCTGCATTCGGAATATTAATTATCGGGATGATTACTGGACTTGACGGTTCTGGATTTTCTGGTTTACCATTAACCGGTGCATTGGCTGGGCCATTAGGTGCGACGATGGGCATGGATCCTGCAACTTTAGCCGCCATTGGACAAATGGGAGCAATTTGGGTCGGTGGTGGGACGTTGATAGCTTGGTCATCGTTAGTCGCAGTAGCCGGTTTTGCAAAAGTGCCAGTGTTGGAACTCGTTCGTAAATGTTTCTTCCCGGTCGTCATCGGTCTATTTATCTCAACCGTCGTTGCGATCATTATTTTTTAATCATACTTTTCATATATGAAAATAGAAGGTACAATAATGAATTAGTACCTTCTATTTTATTTAAGTTGGAGTGATTACTATCGATATATTAGAAGCTGTCAAAAATAGGCGAACGATACACCTGTTTAAAACGGAAAAAGTTCCCGAAGATTTATTGTTGAAAATTTTCGATTATGCGTCATGGGCTCCAACCCATTATTTGAAGCAACCGTGGAATGTAAAAGTGTACCAACGAGAAGGGAAAAAGAGGTTTGTCGAAGCGATCTTAAACAGCTATGAACGGATCGGAATGCTCGATAATGAGGATGAACGTAAGAAAGAGATGATGGTTCAATCGATAAGAAAATTTTTGTTACATATACCGCATCATGTATTAATATATTTTCCAAAACCGAAAGACCAAATCCAATATGAAGAAGATTATGCTTCTGTCTGTGCTTTTTTACAAAATGCACAATTAGTCGGTTGGAAGTTCAATGTCGGAATGTTATGGACGATTACTCCGTATATGCATGATCCTTTATTTGCTGAAGATATCGGTATCGACAATAACAAATATAAAATTGCCGCCGTCATGCAAGTAGGATTTCCGAAAACGGTTCCCGAGCCTAAAGAAAGAATTCCGATCGAAGAAAAATTACAATTTATCACTCGTTCGTGGTAATGAATTAGAAGGTCCTACCTTCTTTTTTTGTTAAAGTGTAAGTCATTTAAATCTTCTTAACATTATGTTAACGTATGATACAAATGGAGTAAAATTGTGAAAGGAGAATACTTGTGAAAACGACGATCTCCAACCTAACACCGAAGTTAATGGAGATTTTTCACCATTTGCATGCCAATCCTGAAATTAGTGGTAAAGAAGTAGAGACGACAAAATTTATCCGTTCACTTTTTCAAGACAAACAATGTAACATGATTGAATTCGATGATTTGACAGGGTTAGTCGTCGAAATAGGTGAAGGAAAGCCAGTCGTTGCAGTTCGGGCGGATATCGATGCGCTCTGGCAAGAAGTCGATGGCAAATTTCAAGCGAATCATTCTTGCGGCCACGATGCACATATGACGATTGCGATCGGGACGATTTTTACTTTACTTGAACATCATCTCCCGCGAACAGGAACGGTGCGAATTATTTTTCAACCAGCGGAAGAGACTGGAAAGGGTGCGTTAGCATATACAGAAAAAGGTATCATCGATGATGTCGACTTTTTATACGGGATGCATTTACGTCCGATCGAGGAGCTTTCGTTCGGAAAATATGCACCTGCTATTCAACACGGCGCAGCTGCTTTTATAAAAGGAGAAATCATCGGTGATGATGCACACGGTGCTAGACCTCATTTAAATACGAATGCAATTGAAGTCGGAGCGGAGTTCGTGCAACATTTAAATCAAATGAAAGTAAATCCGGCTGTTCCTCATTCAGTGAAGATGACGCAATTTCAAGCAGGTGGAAAAAGTATAAACATCATTCCAGGAAATGCTACATTTTCACTCGATGTCAGAGCGCAAACGAACGAAGTGATGGAACAACTTTCTTCGAAAATAAAACAAATTTCGCAATTATTAGCGACATATCACGATATTGAAATAAACATAGAAGAAGTAGCAGAAGTCGCGGCAGCAGTTTTAAATGATGAAGCGATCGACTATATGAAACGGGCGATCATCGATACGGTTGGAGAGCGAAATTTAGCTCCAATCATTGAAACGACCGGCGGAGATGATTTTCATTTTTATACGTTGAAACGCCCGCATGTGAAAGCGACGATGTTAGCGATCGGTTGTGATTTAACGCCAGGATTGCACCATCCAAAAATGACTTTTAATCATGAAGTTATTCCTACTTCGGTAGAAATTTTAACGAAAGTCGTGTTAACAACGTTGAACAGTGAAGCTAAATAAAGGAGGGCTTTAGCGATGGATGTGGAAATTCGTTCATTAACGACCGTAGAGGAATTACAACAAATTAGTGAAGTAGAAAAAGAAGTTTGGAATCTACCTCCTTTACCGATCCATCAGACACTTACTGTAGCTAAAAATGGTGGGATTATATTAGGAGCATATTTGGAAGAAAAGTTGATCGGGTTTTTATATAGTTTTCCCGGATTTGATGGAAATTCGACTTATTTGTGCTCCCATATGCTCGGAATTTTACCGCAATATCAAAGATGTGGAATCGGTGCGAAAATGAAGTTTGAGCAAGCTAAACTAGCGAAACAATTAGGATATCGTTTGATTACGTGGACATACGATCCGTTAGAAAGTAAAAATGCATATTTTAATTTACATAAACTAGGAGCAAAAGGTGCGCAATATAAAGAAAACTATTACGGTTATTTACAAGATAAATTAAATAAAGATTTGCCGACCGATCGGATTATCATTGAGTGGAATTTAGATGAAGAGAAAGTAGAACGTGAAGTAGAAATAAATGAAGATAACTTATTAATTACAGTAAATGAAAATGGACTTCCGAACGTGACGAATCAATTTGACGAACTGGATCAAACCGATCGCTCATATTGGGTTGTCACGATCCCGAGTGATTTCCAACAAATGAAAAAGACGAATAAAGATTTAGCACGTACGTGGCGATTCACTACACGGAAACTTTTTCAACAGCTGTTTTCTTTAGAATATGAAGCGATCGATATCGAACCTGAAGAAACATATAGTCATTATATTTTTACTAAACGTGTATAACGAGGAGGAGACGACAGATGAGTATCGATATGAAAAAAATTGTTCTGCATCGTTTAAAGATGCGCCTAAACGATCCGTTTACGACGAGTTTCGGTACGTTGCAAGATAAAGAATTTTTTATCGTTGAAGTGATCGATGATGACGGAATTCGTGGTTTTGGAGAATCGGTTGCTTTTTCCAGCCCGTGGTATAGCGAAGAAACGGTAGAAACAAATTTGCATATATTGGAAGATTTCCTCATTCCGATGATAAAGAACAATGAAATCAATCATCCTGATGAAATAAGTGAAATATTCTCTCCGATAAGACGAAACAATATGGCAAAAGCAGCGTTAGAAGGTGCGATTTGGGATTTATATGCGAAACAACGTGAAATGACGTTGGCGGAAGCACTCGGTGGAAACAAAAAAGAAATCGATGTCGGCATCAGTTTAGGAATTGAACCGACGATCGAGGAACAATTGAAAAAAATTGATCATTATGTGCAAGAAGGATACAAACGGATTAAAATTAAAATAAAACCTGGTTACGATGTAGACATGCTGAAAGAAGTGCGCAAACATTTTCCAGATATTCCGATGATGGCGGATGCCAATTCAGCTTATACGTTAGATGATATCGATCATTTGCGCAAATTAGATGAATTAAATTTAATGATGATCGAACAACCGTTAGCTCATGATGATATCATCGATCATGCGAAACTTCAAAGTGTAATGGACACACCGATATGTTTAGATGAAAGCATTCATTCTTTGGAGGACGCTCGTAAAGCGATCGAATTAGGCAGTTGTAAAATTATTAACATTAAAATCGGTCGTGTCGGTGGACTGACGGAAGCGAGGAAAATCCACGATTATTGTAAAGAAAAAAATATTTCCGTCTGGTGTGGTGGTATGTTGGAAGCTGGAGTTGGCCGCGCACATAATATCGCGTTAACGACGTTATCGCAATTTAATCTTCCTGGTGATACAGCAGGTTCAAGCAGGTATTGGAAAAAAGATATTATCGAACCGGAAGTTGTCGTAAAAGACGGCGTGATTAAAGTTCCGCAAAAACCTGGGATCGGGTATGACATCGACGAGGCGGCTTTAAAGCAATATACTGTCGAAACGAAAGAATATGTAGTCTAAATAATAACAGATGATCGTTATAAATTTTAATTTGTTGAAGCGGATGTACTACAATTTAAAGTACATGCGCTTTTTGTTTAACCAAGGGTGTCCGTGGCGACGCGGAATCTGAAGGAAGCGGGCTGAGAAACTGAGTCTTGAGGAACACGAACTTCATACAAGGCTAGTTATCATTGGATGAGTTTGCTTTGACAACAAAGTCCTTTCTGCCGAAGGTGATACAGAGTAAATGAAGCGGATAGATGGAAGGAAAGATTACATCCTTACCCAGGGAGGTCTGATGGATACGTGAAGTACTCTCACAACCTACTTCATGAGGAGTAGCTGAACCATCAGAAGTCAGCAGAGGTCATCGTACAAATCGGTCTAGAACGGTTTGGAAGGACCGAACGATTAAGAGAGAATAGCCCTTTCTATTCAGTCAGTCATGATGAACACAGAAAACGTAGTACCTCACTTGAGGAAGGAAACGGTGAATTCCGTGGAAGACCTCTTGGAGGGTGGAGTGACTACTGGCATAAAAGATAAGCTATTTGCGGAAGGAAGTCTTGCGTTACCCATCTTAATTGAACCGCCGTATACGCGAACCGTACGTACGGTGGTGTGAGAGGACGGAGGTTAATCACCTCCTCCTACTCGATTGAACCAAAATACCCGCTTAAGGAAATTTGAAAACATCACTTCCTTGCGGGCAATTAAAATAAGTGGTCCACATTTATGTTTGATCGTACTAAAATTTCGACAGCTTCTGCAGACGGTAAAGAAAGTGCTTCTTCAGCTAGCTTTTTCATATCATCTTTACGTAACTGACGAATTAAACTTCGTGCTTGTAAAATGGATGACGAACTCATCGAAAATTCATCTAAACCTAAGCCTAATAATAACGGGATTGCTACCGGGTCTCCCGCCATTTCGCCACACATCCCGACTATTTTTCCTTCTCGATGAGCGGCATCGATGACGAGTTTAATAAATGCTAATATTGCAGGATGATACGGTTGGTATAAGTACGACACATTTTCGTTCATCCGGTCGGCTGCAAAAGTATATTGGATAAGGTCGTTCGTTCCGATACTGAAAAAATCGACTTCTTTTGCAAATTCTTTCGCAAGCATCACAGCTGAAGGGATTTCCACCATGATTCCGATATCGATTTTTTCTGCGATATCTACTCCTTGTTGTAAAAGTTTTTTCTTTTCATCTAATAATACTTTTTTTGCTTGCCGGAATTCTTCTAACGTTGCAATCATCGGAAACATAATCTTCAAATTTCCGAATTTACTCGCTCTAAGCAAAGCACGTAGTTGTATTTTAAAAATATCTTTTTCTTGCAAAGCGAGTCGTGTCGCTCGCAACCCTAAAAAAGGATTAAGTTCGTTTGGCAGTTTCCAATGTGGAAGCTGTTTATCTCCGCCGATATCGATCGTTCGTGCAACGACCGGTTTATCTCCCATTTTTTCAAGAACCGTTTTATAAGCTTGAAATTGTTCCTCTTCTGACGGGAAGTCGGAATTTTCCATATACAACGCTTCCGTCCGGTATAAACCGATCCCTTCGCTACCGTATTTTAAAACATTTTGAACATCTTCGGGAGAGCCGATATTACTCATTAATTTCACTTGATAACCATCAGTTGATTTAGTCGGTTCGTTTTTTAACAAACTCCACTTTTTCCTTCTTTGTCGTAAAGCTTCTTGTAATTCGGTATAATGCGCTAGTTGTTCATCTGTCGGATTAATGTGTACAATTCCTTCATTTGCATCGACGATTAAAAAATCATCTTGCTCGATCATGTCGGAAGCATTTTTCGTACCGACAATTGCCGGTAATTCCATCGCTCGAGCGATAATCGCAGAGTGAGAAGTACGCCCACCGCTGTCTGTGACGAATCCTTTGACATAACTACGATTAATTTGTGCCGTCTCAGACGGTGCTAAATCATTCGCGATTAAAATCGTTTCTTCTGTAATTAATCCAGGATTCGGCAACGTTTTTCCTAATAAGTTTGCAAGGATACGTTTTTTGACATCTACAATATCAGCAATTCGTTCACGCATATATTGATTATTTAGTTGCTGAAACATATGAATAAATTCATTCGTCACATCATTTAAAGCACTTTCTACGTTCATCTGTTTTTTATCAATTTTTTTTTCGATGGCGGCAATAAAATCAGGATCGTGTAAGATAAAAATATGTGCATCGAAAATTGCTGCGTGATCTACTCCTTGTTCTTGGGCGACTTTTTTTCAAATCGTCAGCAGTTCTTTTTCAGTTTTTGAAAAAGCATCGAAAAGTTTTTCTTTTTCTAATGAAGGTGAAGTAATTTGCTTCTCTTCAAAAGACAAGTCCGGCTCCATTAATTTATATGCTTTGCCAAAAGCGATTCCATTGGAAGCAGCAATTCCATTTATGCTTAAAGGCATTAATTAGCAATCCTCTCTTTTCGTAAAAATTCCTCGATTCCTTTCATCGCTTCTTCTTCATCTGGTCCATCGATGATGATTGTAAATTCAGCACCTTGCCCCATCCCTAAAGACATGACACCCATAATTGATTTTACGTTCACCGTTTTTTGGCCATATTGTAGTTCAACACTAGATGAATATCTACTCGCTTCTTGAACTAATTTCGTTGCTGGACGAGCATGTAAACCTGATTCTTTCATCACTGTAAATTCTTTTTTGATCATAGCAATTTTCCTTTCTATTACATATTTTTCGACGTTAATTTTTAAATATATGTAATTTTAGATTACCATAGAAACGAAAGTAATGTAACTAGTCAACCATCGAACTTGAGGCGAAAAGTTGAAAAGTATGCAAATTTTTCATGAGGTGAAGGAATGATTAGAAAAATAATTTTCATTACATATTTGTTATTGTTTATGTTAGTTTGTTTATGGATCAACCAACTTATCCATGGGGATATGCCATATATCGATCAATGGTCACGTAAATTCGTTTCACAAATTGCGGATACTCCACTGTACATTTTTTTTAGTAGGATTACCCAATTTGGGGGAAGAAAGTTTCTCATTCCTTTTACAATTACGATGTCATTCGTTTTATTTTTTATGTATAAAAGTCTGTTGCCCGCGATTTTTTTCGGTATCAGTACGTACGGTGGACATATGCTGAACGTTGTTATGAAAGAGCTTGTCGCAAGAGAACGACCGAGCATTTCTATTCCTTTAGGAGCGGAAGGATACAGTTTTCCGTCTGGTCATGCGATGAATGCGATCATCTGTTATGGGATATTGACATATTTTATAACGAAAAAAATTAGGTCGAAGTTTATTCGAATCGTGCTTTGGATTATTGCCACAATCGTTATTATACTCGTAGGAATAAGTCGCTACGTTGCCAATGTTCATTTTATCACAGATGTGATTGCCGGGTTTTTCTTTGGTTCGTTGTACGTTCTCAGTTTAGTATATCTATTTCATCGCATAAAACGTTTTTCAAAATAATTTCCTTCCAGATTCATAATTAACGGCGTTTGATAAACAATACATATACAAATCATTTCAATAGAGGTGTTAATATGTCTCAATCATTTCAACCAGGAGAAATCGTTTATGTTATTTTTAGAAATCCACATGCGCAAAATGTGGCGCAAATTCAGCAAGCTGCGATCGTACAAAATCCAGAAAACCCTAATGAATTAGGATTGTTCTCTCATGAAAATTTTTATCCGCTCCACGAAGAGTTTGCTATTTTTAAATCAGAAGAGGAAGCGGAGCAAGCGTATCACGAAGCGTTCGGATCACCAGAAGAAGAAAGAGAAGATCTTTATGGTTAAACCTTTCGTTCCGCAACTAGTATATGTAGAGCCTCGAGCACTCGAGTACCCATTAGCGCAGAAGCTCGTCAGCAAATTTAAAGAGATGGATATAGAAATTCGGGAAACGACTTCCCATAACCAAATTAGAAATTTACCGGGAGAAAACCATTTTCAAAAATATCGAATTGCAAAGTCGACGCTCGTCATCGGCATTAGGAAAACGTTAGATTTCGATACGTCCAAACCTTCAGCTGAATATGCGATCCCACTCGCAACAGGTTGTATGGGACATTGTCATTATTGTTATTTACAAACGACGATGGGTTCGAAACCGTACATCCGAACGTATGTCAATGTCGATGAAATTTTTGAACGAGCTGAACAATATATGGATGAACGTGCTCCTGAAGTGACTCGATTTGAAGCTTCATGTACGTCAGATATCGTCGGCGTCGATCATTTAACTCATAATTTAAAACGTGCGATCGAATTTTTCGGGCAATCTAAGTATGGTAAATTGCGCTTTGTGACGAAGTTTGCCCACGTAGATCATTTGCTCGATGCGAAACATCAAGGAAGGACACGTTTTCGTTTCAGTCTTAACGATGAATTTGTCATCAAATATTTTGAACCGGGGACGTCGAGGTTGCATGAGCGGATTGAAGCAGCTGCAAAAGTTGCTGAAGCAGAGTATCCGTTAGGTTTTATCGTCGCACCGATATATTTACATGACGGTTGGAAAGAAGGATACAAAGAAATGTTTGAAAAACTGCATGATTTATTGCCTACATTTGCGCGTAAAGATTTAACGTTTGAAATGATCCAACATCGTTTTACGAAACCGGCAAAAAGAGTCATCCAAGAAAATTATCCGATGACGAAATTAGAACTGGACGAATCGAAGCGGAAATGGAAGTGGGGAAGGTACGGAATCGGTAAATATGTGTACCGAGACGAAGAACAACAAGATATTAAAGATACGTTAAGTAGTTATGTTGAAAAATATTTTCCTGAAGCGAAAATTGAATATTTTACGTAATATACTGAGAACAGCAATAAGTTTTCAGTATTTTTTTATTTTATTGACATTTACTCCAATTCAAGTTATAATATTACATAATTCACATAAAACATATTTGTTAACTGTGAATTAATAATGATACAAAGGGGAAATACGATGAAAAAGTTTAATTTGTTTATTTTATTGATTGTTTTTTCCGTCTTTTTAGTAGCGTGTAGTTCTAGTGATAGCGGTGAGGGTGAAGAGAAAACAACGATTACGGTAGGAACATCCCCAGGTCCTTACAGTGAATTGTTTCTTGATGCGATAAAACCGATTTTAGAAGATCAAGGTTACACGATCGAAACGGTTGATTTTACAGAATTGCTCCAAGCGGATATTGCCTTGCAAGAAGGTTCGATCGATTTAAACGTTGACCAACATACTGCATATTATACGAATTTTAATCATGAAAGAGATGCTAACTTAGTAGGAATTACGCCGATTCCGACAGTACCAACTGGAATTTATCCCGGAAGGAAAGCTTCCCTCGATGATGTAGCCGAAGGAGATATTGTTGCAATACCACAGGATCCGTCGAATGCTGCTCGAGCTTATGCACTTTTACAAAAAGCAGGGTGGATTACGTTAGAAGAAGGGATAGAGCTAGTTCAAGCAACGCAAAATCATATCGTTGAAAACGTTCATCGTATCGAAATACGTGAAATGGATTCAGCCCAGATTCCACGAGCTTTAGAGGACATCGATTACGCCGTTATTCCTGGAAGTATTGTTTATGCTTCTGGAATCGATGCTTCAACAAGTTTACTTCACGAGGATATTTTAAAAGATTTAGAATTAGTCGCAGTGGTGGATGAAAAAAATAAAGATACTGAATGGGCTCAAGCAGTAGTTGAAGCATATAGATCAGATGAATTCAAAGCATATATGGAAGAACATAACCAAGATGGTTACTGGTTTATCCCAGAAGAAATTAGATAGGAAAACGAAACAGGAGGGAATTGTTTCTTCCTGTTTTTTATATGAACAATTAGGAATTTAAGTAAAAGATTTTAAAAATGAGGGTATGATCATTTTTTTGCATGAGTCAAACCCTCGTATTGATTCATCTAATCAACTACATACATATTAGCTTCCTTCTCTTCGAACCTTTGCTGCTAGCCAATTACCAATCGATTGCAACAACTGTACGATAATAATTAAGACAATGACGGTCACGAGCATAATAAATGAATCGAACCGTTCGTATCCGTAACTGACTGCTAAATCTCCAATTCCACCGCCACCGACTGCTCCCGCCATCGCAGTTGCACTTAGTAAACTAATCGTAGCCGTCGTTAAGCTTAAAATGAGTGAACCTAAAGCTTCAGGAAGTAAGAAATACCAAATCGTTTGCATAGGTGTCGCACCCATCGATTCAGCCGCTTCAATAATTCCTTCATCTACTTCTAAAATCGAGTTTTCTACTAATCTCGCAATAAAAGGAGCGACATAAATTATTAATGGAACGATAGCTGCAGGGGTCCCAATTGACGTTCCGACGATTAATCGCGTAAAAGGAATAATCGCGACTAATAAAATAATAAACGGTAAAGATCTCACCATATTAATGATTGGATTCAATGTTTTATAAACAAACTTATTTTCAATAATTCCGCTTGGTCGTGTAATGACGAGTAATATACCTAAAGGAATTCCAATAATCGATCCAACTAATAAAGAAAAACCGACCATATAAAACGTATCGACCATCGCTTGTAGAAATTGCTCAACCGTTACTGTCGTTTCAAACATCAGTACGTTAACTCCTTTACTTTAATGTTGTTTTCACGTAATAGTGATAAGGCAGTTTCAATGTTGTCATCGTTTCCGACTAATTGAAGAATGAAATAACCGACCGTATCATCTTTTAACTCATCTAAAGTTGCATAGATGAAATTGACTTTCATCTCTAAATTAGTAATGAATTGATGAATAATTGCACTCGTTTCTGGTAAAAATTCAACTTTAAATAGTCGGCTTCCAGGAATATAATCAATTTTTTCTCTGACTGCTAGTGGAATTTCATCAGGAATCACGGTACGAACAAAGTTTTTCGTCGTTTCATGCTGTGGATTTCCAAAGACATCGACGACATCACCTTCTTCGATAATTTTCCCGTTTTCCATCACAGCGACTCGATTACATATTTTCTGAATAATGCTCATTTCATGCGTAATGATCATAATCGTAATATTGTATTTCTCATTAATTTGTTTTAATAATTGCAAGATGGAATCAGTCGTTTGCGGGTCGAGAGCTGAAGTTGCTTCATCACATAATAATATGGAAGGATTCGTCGCTAACGCTCTTGCAATTCCAATTCTTTGCTTTTGCCCTCCTGAAAGCTCACTAGGATAATTATTCGCTTTATCTTCTAATCCAACGAATCGTAAAAGTTCCATCACACGTTCTTGAATGACTTTTTTATTTTCTTTTGCGAGAATGAGTGGAATCGCAATATTTTGAAAAATTGTTTTAGAATTTAATAAGTTAAAATGCTGAAAAATCATTCCGATGTTTTTACGAGTTTGTCGCAATTTTTTAATTGGATAAGTGCCTAAGTCATTCCCTTCAATCAATACTTTCCCTGATGAAGGTCTTTCCAAATAGTTAACGATGCGGATTAACGTACTTTTACCTGCGCCACTAAAACCGATCACACCGAAAATATCGCCTTTGTTTATTTTCAAATTAATATTGTTTAACGCCTCTGTTCTAACCCCGTTACTTTCATATATTTTCGAAACATTTTTAAGTTCTATCAATGAAAAAGTCCTCCCGAAATCATCTTAATTATTCCTATGTGTTTACTTTACATTAAGGTAGTATAGATTGCAAGAAGAAAAATAGAACATAAAATGAAGAGAAAGAATCAGTTTAGCCGAATTTGCTCTTCAATCTCCTGCATGATTTGTTCTAAAGAGGAAACGACTCCACGTTCGTCTTTATACATAATATGTTTCGGTGCGAATTGTACCGGGGATTCCAAGCCGGCCGATGCAGAAACTCGAAATAACCCGCTTCGTAACGTAATTAAATAATTTGCAACGCGGTGTTTTTTCTCATCGACGACGAGCGCTTTTTGTAAATTTGGGTCAGTTGTAGCGACGCCGACAGGGCAAATATTTGCATTACATTTCAACACTTGAATACAGCCGACTGTAATCATAAATCCGCGGGCGATCTGCACTAAATCAGCTCCCATCGCTAAAGCGACAGCGATTCGATCAGGTGTAAACAGTTTCCCTGATGCGATAATTTTCACACGGTCCCGGACTCCATATTTTTTTAACGTACAATGTAAAATTGGTAATGCTGATTTAATCGGCAATCCGACACTGTCGATTAACTCTTGATATGATGCTCCAGTACCACCTTCACCACCGTCGACAGAAATAAAGTCAGGTCCACGATTCGTTTCTTTCATATATTTTGCGAGCGGGACGACACTATCTAATCCACCGACGACAATTTTTATTCCGACCGGTTTTCCCGTTGCATGTCGAATCGTTTCAATAAAATCAAAAAGTCTAGGAATATCATCGAATTGATGGAAGCGGTTCGGGCTATCGATCGATTTATAAGGTGTCACACCACGAATCTCTGCAATTTCCGGATTTACTTTTTCCGCGTCGATATGTCCGCCACGCGTTTTTGCACCTTGTCCAAGTTTTATTTCGAACGCTTTTATTTGAGGAATGTTAGCTTTCTTCTTTAATTCGTCGATACTTAATTCACCGTTTTCATCACGCACCCCGAATAGAGCGGGACCGATTTGCATGACGATATCGACATCGCCTTCCAAATGGTAAGGAGACAGCCCACCTTCACCAGTATTCATCCACGTCCCTTTCGCAATAGCTAACCCTTTTGATAAAGCAGTTATTGCATTTTTCCCCAAAGAACCGTAACTCATTCCTGACATTCCGATCAGCCCTTTTACAACAAACGGATGCTTTAAATTTTCTCCAATTACTACAGCATCTTCATCCCGTAGTAAATAAGCTAACGATTTATCTTCCTCCATTTTTTCAATTCGTTGTGTAAATAAAGGGTCTTTAATTAATAAATAACGATTCGTTAACGTAACGACGTTTTCATCGATCTTTAATTCATCCGACAATTTTGGAAACATATCGTTTCGGACATAATAACCTTCTTTCTCAAAATCACGTTTCGAACCAAAACTAACGACGTCGCGTTTATATTTTGCATTTTTTACGATATGTTCATATTCATCACGTGAAAAAGGTTTCCCTTCTGTATCGCTATTAAACCAATATTGTCGTAGTTCAGGACCGATTTTTTCTAAAAAATATCTAATCCGTCCTAGTAACGGATAATTACGTAATATGGAATGTTTCTTTTGTTTACGATCAAGTATGATATGTAATAAAAATAGACCGCATAACGTAATAAAAATGATGAGAAATAAAATGGTTCCGATAATGATAAAAATATCTGCTACATAGTCCATAAACATCCTCCTCGAAGGATTAAACCTTATAAGGATAATATATTCTAGTACTAGATAATTATTCAGTTGTACGTCTTCGTTATTTCCAATTCAACTGTTAAACGGTATAATGAAAACTAATACATCGATGAAATTAGGTGAACGAACATGTTGAAAAACGATTTAACAGAAAAGTTAAACATCTGTTATCCGATCATTCAAGCGCCGATGGCAGGAGGAATCACGACGACTGAACTAGTTACTACTGTTTCGTTGAACGGCGGTCTTGGAATGATCGGTGCTGGTTATATGAATCCAGAACAATTGAAAGTACAAATTGAAAAAGTAAAAGAGAAAACAGATACGTTCGGCGTAAATCTATTCGTTCCCGAAGCTTTTCACGTTGAAGAAAGTGAAGTGCAAGAAGCAAAGCTGCTGTTACAACCAATTCGTGATATGTTGCAAGTGCCTGATGAGGGATCGACTGTGCCGACGAACGAAAGTAGCAGGGAGAACTTTCATGATCAACTTCAAGTGATCATCGATGAAAAAGTCCCCATTTGTTCGTTTACATTCGGTATTCCGGAAAAAGAAGTGATTGAAAAATTAAAAGAAAACGGCACGATATTAATCGGAACTGCAACAACGGTTGAAGAAGCACTAAAAAATTGAACGCTGAGCAAGGAATGGACATCGTCGTCGTTCAAGGAAGTGAAGCAGGTGGACATCGAGGGAATTTTAACGGTGAAACGGAAAATAGTTTAATCGGTCTGATGTCTTTAATTCCGCAAGTGGTTGATCGCGTTCGGCTTCCTGTCATTGCTGCAGGTGGAATTATGGATGCAAGAGGATTAGTAGCTTCACTCTGTTTAGGTGCGCAAGCGGTTCAAATGGGGACAGCTTTTATGTTAACGGAAGAAAGCGGGACAAATCCATCACATCAAGATGCGATTTTACAAGCGGAAGAATCTGATACGACGTTGACCCGCGTTTTTTCTGGAAAATATGCGCGAGGAATAAAAAACGATTTTATTACTTTACTAGAAAAAGATGAAGCGAAATTGCCGCCATTTCCAATCCAAAACACGTTGACACAATCGATTCGGGAAATAGCGAGTAGTGAAAATAATCCAGCATATATGTCGTTATGGTGTGGGCAAAGTCCACGACTTGCAAAAAAGCAGACAGTTGCTGAACTGATCGACCGAATAACTTCAGATGCGCAAAAGTTGATTTCTGAAAAGTTTCGTTAACAGTTACATAGAAATTGAAAAGGAAGGTGTATGTCGTTTATGTTTACAGATTTATTAATTTCAACACTTGGGAAAGAGAAAGTGAGTACGTCAGAAACGGAAAAATATCGCCATAGTCACGATGAGTCTTCACATACAGAAGTAGAACCGGATGTCGTCTGTTTTCCTGAATCAAAAGAAGATGTGCAAAAGATTATCGAAATTGCAAATAAACATCAAGTAGCAGTGACATCGTATGGAGCTGGGTCTGGTTTAGAAGGACAAGCGATTCCGGTGAAAAAAGGAATATCTGTAAATTTCGAACGAATGAATCAAATCCTCGATTTTTCACCTGAAGATATGACGATTACAGTACAACCAGGATTAACGAGATTACAATTGAATGAACGAATTAATAAACATGGGTTGCAATTTCCGATCGATCCTGGAGCCGATGCATCGATCGGTGGAATGGTTGCGACGAATGCTAGTGGAACGACTGCAGTGAGATACGGTTCGATGCGTGATCAAGTGTTAGATTTAGAAGTTGTTTTAGCTGATGGCCGGATCATTAAAACAGGGTCACGTGCCAAAAAATCTTCATCAGGATATCATTTAACAGGTCTATTTACAGGATCGGAAGGAACGTTAGGTTTAATTACGGAAATTACGTTGAAACTTCACGGCATTCCAGAACACGTCATTGCGGCAAGATGTACTTTCCCAACCGTTGAAGAATGTGCTGAAGCAGCTTATACAATTTTAGCAAGCGATATCCCTGTCATGCGAATGGAATTAGTCGATGCATCGAGTATTCAAGTGGTTAATGATTATGGTGATTACGGTTTTCCTGTCGAACATTCATTATTTTTTGAATTTGCCGGTGCAAAATCTTCCGTTGAAGCGCAAGTTACGTTAGCAGAAGAACTAATGAAAGATTTAGGGTGCAAACATTGGGATATCGCTGAAGATTCAATGAAAAGAAATGAAATTTGGAAAGCGCGTCATGAAATGGCGTATGCGTTCCGTCATCAAAAAGGGAAGAAGTTTTTTAGTACAGATATTTGTGTACCGATTTCTCGCCTTCCAGAGTTAGTTCATTTCGCTCGTCAATTATTGGAAGAAAAACGGTTAAAAGGCGGGATTTTAGGTCATGTCGGTGACGGGAATTTTCATACGTTAATTATGTTTGATCCGTACGATGAAGATGAAAAGCGTCGTGCAGAAGAATTTAATGAAAAACTTGTCTTAAAAGCAATCGAAGTAGATGGTACGTGTACGGGCGAACATGGCGTAGGACTCGGAAAAATGAAATATCAAATTGCCGAACACGGTGAAGCTGTCGGAGTGATGAAAAGTATTAAAAATTTATTAGATCCGAACAATCTGTTGGAAATCCGGGGAAAATTTTTATTTAGTTATATATCAAATATTGTTGTTTTTAAAACAAGAATGATAGAAATAAAATACCGAATGATTGCCAAAATTGTAGTGATTTTTTTCTGCATACTCTATAATGTTGCTAAAACCTTAAAGGGAGGTATCTAAAAGGTGAGTACAAAAGATGAAGTGATAGAGTTAATTCGCAACTTGCCAGAAAATGTAACAATCGAAGACATTATGAAAGAACTTTATATAAAATTAAAAATTGACCGAGGTATTCAAGAACTCGATTCCGGAAAAGTAATTTCTCATGAACAAGTTAAGGAGAAATTTGGAAAGTGGCTCAACTAAGATGGGCAGATTCTGCTGTAAAAGATTTAGGAAAAATATGTGATTTTATTGCTGAGGATTCTGAAATATATGCAAAACTATTTGCAAGAAAAGTAATTGAAACTGTTGAAAGAACAGCTATTTTTCCTTATTCAGAAAGGATTGTCCCAGAGATAAATAATGAGTGGTGAGAGAAAAGATTTTATATAATTATCGGATTATTTATAGAGTAAAAAAGAAGCAATAGAAATTGTTCGAAATCATTCATAGTGCAAAAAATTTTAAGGAAATAGAAACTTAACCATTGGAAACAATTCAATAAACATGATGATGTAATTTCTCAAACCTATTCAAAAAATCTTATACAACAATTTTTACGTAAAAAAGCTGAGTCGCTCTTCAAACTTCAGACGACTCAGCTTCTTTAAAAATTTATTTACTTTTTGCCATCATGTTGTCAATAAATTTAATGATTTCTTCTTTATTACCGGAAATTTTTGCTTCTCGCTCTTCATCAGATGCGACTTTTTGTTGTGCTCCTTCTAGCACTTCTTCTAAACGTTCTTGAGGAACGACGACGACTCCATCTACGTCACCGACGATGATATCACCAGGGTTGACGGAAACACCGCCACAAGAGATCGGCACGTTCGTTTCACCTGGCCCGTTTTTTCCACCTGAAGCGACAGTCGTACCTTTTACGAACACCGGGAAGTTCAACTTTTTAATATCGATGACATCACGGACTGCGCCGTCAACAACTAATCCTCCTAATTCAAGTGTTTGCATCATTCCGACAACAAAATCACCAGCAACAGCACGATATGTATTTCCTTTTGCGTCCACGACAAGGATATCACCTGGTTTCGCTTCTTTCATCGCTTTATGTAACATTAAATTATCCCCGACAGGTAACTTTACCGTATAAGCACGCCCTGCAATCTTATATTCTTCTTTTAACGGTTTAATCGCTGGATCTAAATTGTTCATCCCTTTCAATGCATCAGAGATAGCGGTAGTCGGTAATTTTTTAAATTGTTCTATAACAGAATCCATTTTCCAAACTCCTTTATCTTTTAATTTATTTCGTACAACTAGTATTATACGTGTAAATCGATCGTTTTTGCAATAGTCAGACTTAAAATACATAAAAAGTTGTTATAATACAGAATGAAGATTTCTTATTTAAATTTTAGTCAATGCTTGGGTGATTGGATGTATGAGTGTTCTTCTAGGGTAAGGAGTGGTACGTGATGGAACAAAAGAGTATTCCGACGAGATAAAGGTGGTTCGTGACGGGGTGAAAGTGTTACGCGACGGGATGAATAAGTGTTAAGACGGAATGTGAGGGAGATCCGACGGTATATAAGAGCGTTCTGACGGGATATGATGGATATACGACGGCACGAAAGCACGATAATCTGGCGGAATGGTTATAACGATGAACTGACGATATATGATAGATATACGACAGCATGAAAGAGATGGGTTGTATGCGCCACCCAGCAAAGTGAATTGTGACGCCGTATGATTGATGTATCGAGTGCATCAACCGATATGTTGAGCTATGACGCAACGTGTTAACATCATTAGTCCTGCATGCAAATAAAAAGGGTTACCCAAGATATTTGGATACCCTCAACAAATTTCTATTATTTATTACGTTCCATATTATATACTTGAGCGACGTCTTTATCGCCGCGTCCTGACAAATTGACGATGATAATATCATCTTTCGTCATTTCTTTCGCTAGTTTCAACGTATAAGCGATTGCGTGTGAACTTTCCAGTGCTGGAATAATTCCTTCGACTTTCGATAGTTCTTTAAATGCTGCTAACGCTTCGTCTGCAGTCACTGAAACATATTCTGCACGACCAACTGTTTTCAAATAACTATGTTCTGGCCCAATTCCAGGATAATCAAGTCCCGCAGCGATCGAATGAGTGGGAGCCGGGTTACCATCTTCATCAAGTAATGTCAAACATTTAAACCCATGAATAACAGCAGGTACCCCTTCTGTAAGTGACGGTGCTTCCTTCGGTTCGACACCGATTAAACGTACGTCTTTTTCGTCAAGATAATGAGCAAAAGCACCGATCGCGTTACTTCCACCCCCGACACAAGCGACAACAGCTGTCGGTAGTTTACCTTCTTTTTCTAAAATTTGTCGTTTTGACTCTTCGCTAATGACAGATTGAAAATGTTTAACGATCGATGGATATGGGTGTGGTCCGACAGCGGAACCGAGCAGATAAAAGGTTGTTTCATAATTTTCCATTAAATCTTGCAATGCTGCATCAACCGCATCTTTCAAACGCCCTTCTCCTTTATCGACCGGGATGACTTCCGCACCGAGAAGTTCCATTCTGAATACGTTCAAACCTTGTCTTTCTGTATCAACTTTCCCCATATAAATCGTGCAAGGGAGATCGAACATCGCACAAGCAGTCGCTGTAGCTACACCATGCTGTCCTGCTCCAGTTTCAGCGATAATCCGTTTTGCGCCCATTCGCTTTGCAAGTAAAATTTGTCCGATCGCGTTATTAATTTTGTGTGCTCCTGTATGATTTAAATCTTCACGCTTCAAATAGATTTTTGCTCCGCCTAGTTTCTCCGTTAAATTTTGTGCATACGTTAAAGGATTTTCTCGACCTACATACTCTGTTAAGTAGTATCGAAATTCTTCATGAAAGTCTGGATCGTCTTTATATGTATAAAACGAATCTAGAATTCGATCCAATACGACTTGTAAATCTTCCGGGACATAACTTCCCCCGAATTCACCGAACATGCCTTTTTCTTGCATTTCCATCTCGCATTCACTCCTTTATTGAATTATTATAATGGAAAGATAGGGTAATAGCTATTAATAATTTAATGCTTTAGCGGGAAAAAGTCATTTTATCTCACAGCTTTCTTAAATGCTTTTAACCTAATTGTTGAAATATACATGAAATTCGATGACAAGGTAAGAATTCAAGTCATTATGTAATATACATATACAAAGTTTATTAGGATGAGAATGCTAGCGCGTGGATACATTTTGTTATGTGTTACAATTATTTTGTGATGGTTTGTATAAAATTAGAAGAATAGCGGCAGTGATCGGATACAGAACACTATTTTAGATTTTATGGAATGAAACTTTCATAAAGACATATAAAAAGGTAGAAGGATCATTTTAGATCTCTTCTACCTAATTGTTTATTCATTTGATAGTTTTAATATATCGAGTATTTTGAAGAAAATTCCTAAAATGATCGCGATGACAGTAGCAAGTCCCATCCCAGTTAAGGCAACTTCACCGATTTTGATTGACGCACCGCTTATTCCGATAACAAGTACGACACACGTTAAAATTAAATTTTGTGATTTGGAATAATCGACTTTCGCTTCGACTAACATCCGGATGCCGCTCGCAGCGATAATTCCGAATAGCAGCAACGAAATTCCACCCATGACAGGTGTCGGAATCGATTGAATTAATGCGGCAAGTTTTCCGATAAACGATAAAATAATTGCCATAATCGCTGCCATTCCGATTACCCAAGTTGAATAAACTCGTGTAATTGCTAATACACCGATGTTTTCCCCGTAAGTCGTATTCGGTGTAGAACCGAAAAAGCTTGAAATCATCGTAGAAATTCCGTTCCCCATAAGAGACCGGTCAAGCCCTGGCTTTTTCATCAAATCTTTGCCAACGATATTACTCGTTACGAATAAATGTCCGATATGTTCTGGAATAAGGACGAGTGCAGCTGGCAAAATAACGAAGATCGAAGACCAGTCAATTTTCATTCCGTAAAATTCAGGAGTTGAGAACCAAGTTGCTTCATGAACAGCATCGAAGTTTAAAATTCCGAAAAAGTACGCAATGATGTAACCAGAGATAATTCCTAATAAAATCGGAATAATTTTTAAAAATCCTCGTAATGTAACCCAGAAAATTAGTGTAATCGCGAGCGTCAGTAAAGCTACTGTTGCTTCTGGAATGTTCATCGTCCATTCTGCTGCTTCGAGAGGATCTTCCGGTGGTATCCAACCAGCCATTCTCGCAGCAACTGGTACAAGTTCCAGTCCGATAACCGCGACGATCGCACCCATCGCAGCTGGCGGAAAAATGACGTCGATCCAAGCGGTTCCTGCGTATTTTACGATTAAACCGACGACGGTCAACACAAATCCAACCATTAAAAATCCACCGAGCGCATAACTATACCCTTCAACGCCATTATATTTATCCAAGACGACGAGCACAGGTGAAATAAAAGCAAAACTTGAACCTAAATAAGCTGGGATTTGCCCTTTCGTAATTAGTAAATATAATATCGTACCAGTTCCGTTCATCAGCAGGATCGTTGCTGGGTTTACACCAAAGATGATCGGCACTAAAACAGTTGAGCCAAACATTGCGAATAAGTGTTGTAGACCTAACGGAATGCTTTGTTGCAATGGTGGTCTTTCATGTACTTGAATCTCTCTTTGTGTCATGATGTTTTCCCTCTCCTTTTTATTTTCCTTTGGAGCGGGTGAACGGATAGGTTTTTAAGCAAATAAAAAACACCTTTTTACAAGGTGTTTGCAAATAGACATAATGATCGTGTATAAAATGAGCACACTTATACCATATACCACGTTCACCTTGTTAGCCTCACAGGACTAAATTAAAGGAAAATATATTTTATTGTCATTACTATTGTGGCACAAATTATAAAAAAGTCAACATAAATTTTGTAACGAAAAATTGTCACATTTCTCTTGCAAAAGAATCGCTTTTCAACATGTTTGTTTCAAAAAAAGAACTCTATTCGTTTAGTTTCATTTTAAATCGAGACAATTCTTAGTATAATGAATGTAGGAGTGAGTGTGATGAATGCGATCGACATTATTACGAAGTTAAAAGATCATAAGCCTACGATCCTTGGTCAAGAAAACTACAAAGAATTTAGTGTATTAATTCCGTTAGTAGAAGTTAATGGGGAAACGCACGTATTGTTCGAAGTCCGTTCTAGTAAACTACGAAGTCAACCAGGAGACATTTGTTTTCCAGGTGGAAAAATAGATTTAAAAGACGCTAATGAAAAAGAATGTGCAATTCGGGAAACGACGGAAGAATTAGGTATTACTCGTTCTTCGATCGTCCAAGTGACACCGTTGGATTATTTAGTATCGTTCGGAAGTATTATTTATACGTTCGTTGGAAAAATTACAAATGATGAATCGATGAATATTAATAAAGATGAAGTAGAGGAAGTATTTACTGTCCCGTTATCATATTTAATGAATACGAAACCGGAAAAATATCGCGTCGATTTTGAAGTAAGACCAGAACGTGATTTTCCGTACGAATTGATTCAAGGAGGAAAAGATTACGATTGGCGACCACGAAAACTTGATGAATATTTTTACTTTTATGAAGATCGCGTCATCTGGGGTTTGACGGCGAAAATATTAACCCATTTTTTATCGCTCATTCATACGAAATAAATGATAGAGGATGTTACAACTGTGAAAGTATTTTTTTATACGAAAGAAAATTGCTTACTATGTGATGAAGCATATACTTTGTTAGAATTATTACAAAATAAATATGAATTCGAGATTGAAACACGTGATATTTATACGAATGATGAATGGTTAGAAAAATTTCAAATTATGATACCAGTAATTCAAGCAGGCGATGAGATCGTCGTTGGAAATGAGATAAATCTCGAACGATTAGACGCTATGTTTAGAAAAATATATCAAAAAACTAATGCTAATTCGAAGATTTATCCCCAAAGGGGAACGCCTAGCTGATATATCAGCTAACACAATCAATCAAATACAACAATGGATTAATAGTATACCTCGAAAAATATTAGGTTATCGCACTGCCAAAGAAGCGTTTATAGATGAATTACAAGCATTTGTAAATTAACAACAAACAGGTATTTACAATTATAGTTAAATTCACATAATTTAGGTGACTAACTTAAACTTGAAATTCAGGTAAAAAATACGCAATAATCTATATATTCAGATTTTTAATTATTTTATTGAGAGAGGGGTTTGTATGTTTAAAAAAGGTTTTGTTTTATTTAGTCTTGTTAAGTCTTGTTATTGTTTTATTTAGTGGAGTTAATTTTTCTGATAATACAATCCAAGCCCATGATAATAAGCATACTACAATCTATGAACCTATGATTAAAGATAGTTTTACAGATTTTAAAGGGTTAAAAGAGGAAGAATTTGAACAAGTCGATAAAAAATTAGAACCCTATATTTATTATGATAATGACCAAGTTAAATTTG
This sequence comes from uncultured Bacilli bacterium, assembly GCA_963766835.1. Lineage (GTDB taxonomy): Bacteria > Bacillota > Bacilli > Bacillales > Amphibacillaceae > Pseudogracilibacillus. Next base: position 1,241 of record CAVYBX010000002.1, on the reverse strand, counting down.
ATTATGAAAAAGCTAAAAAAGAGGGGTTAGAAGAACAATATATTGAAGTTGGTAATTTACTTAATAGTTTTAGCCATGATATGAGTATTTATAATGAATCAGATATTCAATCTGATATTGAAATTGCTAAACTAAAATTTCCTGTTTGGGGAAACTGGTGTGGTCCAGGTCATGGTGGAGGTCCAGTAAAGGATGTTTTAGATAATGGTTGCAAACAACATGATTTATGCTATGGAAAAAGAGGTTATTTTGCTTGTTCTTGTGACGGAGCTTTAATTAAATATATAGACAGAAATCAAAAGAAGATGAAGATTGTTGAAAGAACAGTTGCAGCAGCTATAAAAACTTATTTTAAGAAAACTGTTTGTAATCCTTTTAAATAATAGTTTTCTAGAATAATAGAAGGTGAATCTATGGAAAAGGCCTTTAAATATATTTCGATAACGATGATTGTGTTGTCTCTACTGCTGTATATACCTAACATCATTTTCCAAGTAGCTCTTCCTTTATGGCTATTAACATTTCCTTTTTCCATAATTGGAGTAATTTCTGCAATACTAATTAAATCCATTCCTTTAATAATAGGAAACATAATAATGTTTTTTAGCTTTTTTATCTTAATGTTCTTAGGATATCTATTTGTTTTTTTATCCGAGGTTTTATTTTAATGATAGTGTACAAAGATGCAGTAAAAAATATCGCATGGGAACTACACTTGAAAAAGTGTAGATCTCATGATCGTTATTTTAGTAAACAAGAAGAATTACCTTTAATAAAATAAATTTATCCATGTAAGCCTCTAGATGTTAATGATTGGAAGAATACATTCCAATTCTCTTCAGGTTCATTCCCCACTACTCAAAAGTTTTATTTTTTTACCCTTCATATCCAAGCCCAGTATGAGTAAAATGTATACGGGTAGATAATTACAATTTTCTAACGATTCACGAGAAAAAAGAAGGAGGACTCTCCCCTTTGATATAATAGTTTTGGACTAAAAACTAAGAAGGAGGAGTCCTCATGTTCAATGATACCAATAATTTACCAACATTAAAAGAGGTAGAAGAAAACTTATTTAGGGAATTACAACAAATTTATCAAAATATTCTTGTCTCTATTTTAGAGAAGGCGGATGTATGGCTTCGGGATAACCGTGACTTTGCTCGTTTTGAAAACAGGGAAATGCAAGAGTGTACAATAGGCACTATGTTTGGTTCGATTACGATTAAGCGAAGAAGATA
>CAVYBX010000001.1:0-8902 GCA_963766835.1 uncultured Bacilli bacterium | reverse complement strand
AAAGATTGCCAGACGGTTATGACACACTTTTAGATGAAAATAGCAGTATGTTAAGTCAAGGGCAAAAACAACTACTTACGATTGCCCGAGCGATGATTGCCGAACCTTCTATATTGATTTTAGACGAAGCAACGAGTAACATAGATACGGTTACAGAAATTAAAATTCAAGAAGGTTTACGACGATTAATGGAAAATCGCACGAGCTTCGTCATCGCTCACCGACTCAATACCATTCAACAAGCAGATCTAATCGTGTTATTAGAAGATGGCAACATCGTCGAAAAAGGAAACCATACTTCATTAATGGAAAAACGTGGTAAATATTATGGCTTATATAGCGGTCATACGATTTTAACATGACCGCTGAAAGTTCTTAAGTAATATCGAAAAATCGAGGTGGCATCATTGGCTAGAAAGGGGAATATGTTGATCAAGAAATTGACAGTAAATTTTTACAAGAAAAGATGGTCGTAAAAATTTATGAACCTGAGGAATTCGATTCACTTTATGAAAACAAAGTTTGTATTATGCAAGATGGCAACGATTACTTCCAATTAGGGCGGATTGCAACGTTAAGTGATAAGTTGCATGATGCAGGCGATATCGTCAACACGACGTTCGTCGGCATCCATTACATCGACCGCTATGATCGTTTAAAAAAATATCACCCAGATGGTGAACAGTTTGAAGCATACGTAAAATTTTTAACGGAAGAAGTCGTTCCGTTATTAGATGACTTACTACCAATTAATCCACTCGGTACAGTCAGAACGTTAATGGGAGATTCACTTGCAGGCACAATCGCTTTAACGACAGCGATGAAACATCCAAATTTATTCCACCAAGTCATAATGCAATCTCCGTTAGTAGATGAATCTGTCATAGAGATCGTGGAACAAGCGACTGATGTAGAATCGTTAGAAGTGTACCACTCGATCGGATTGCTTGAAACAGAAGTACCGACGACAGGCGGTGAACGTGTGAATTTTCTCATTCCGAACGAACAATTGGCAAATATTTTGAAAGATAAATTGTACGATTATGAATATGTAAAAATTAAAGAAGGAAATCATACTTGGAAATATTGGCAACAGAACTTCCCTCTATTTTAGAAAAAATGTTCGCATAACGCATTTATTAGTCGACTATACCCTTTTTTTACAAAAACTTTTTTGTTATACTTAAGCTTAATCTGTAAAAAGAGAAAAATCTTATCATCCGGAAATGGAGGTCTTTTCGATGAAGTATGGTATTGCCATCTTTCCTTCTGATGAAATTCAAAAAGAGGCAAACGCTTACAGAAAAAGATACGACCCTAAATATACACTGATCAAACCTCATATTACGTTAAAATCGGCGTTTGAACTAGATCCATCCAAAAGGGACGAAATTGTCGAAGAATTAAAGAAAATCGCTGAAAATACGAAACCGTTTCACATTAAAATTACGAAAGTAAGTTCATTTGCTCCGGTGACGAATACGATTTATTTTAAAGTCGAGCCGACAGAAGAGTTGACGAAACTTCATGAATTAGTGCATACAGGAAAATTCCCATCCGAACGAGAGTTTGCTTTCGTTCCTCATATTACGATTGCCCAAGATCTACTCGACGGAGAATATGCTGATGTATATAGTCGTTTAAGAATGATAGAAGTGTATTTTGAAGACGTAGTCGATCGTTTTCATCTTTGTTACGAATCGGACGATGGATCGTGGGAAGTTTTCGAAACTTTTATTTTTGGAAAGGAGTAAAAAACGATGACGGTCAAAATGGTTGAAACGGAAAAGGAAATGGAAAAAGCGTATGAAGTTAGGAGAACCGTTTTTATCGAAGAACAAAATGTACCTCCTGAAATTGAAGTTGATCAATATGAAGATGAAGCGATTCATTTCATCTGTTATGACGATGAAAAAGTGATCGGCGCTGGTCGTTTGCGATTCGTCGGGGAACATGGCAAATTGGAACGGATTTGTGTGTTAAAACCTTACCGTGGGAAATCTTTTGGCAAAAAAATCATCGAAGCGATGGAAAAAGAAATTGTAAATAATCACTACTCAAAAGCTTTACTGAACGCACAAACTCATGCGAAAGAGTTTTATGAACGAATCGGCTATCAAGTCATTTCCGATGAGTTTATCGAAGCAGGCATACCGCACGTTACGATGGAAAAAAAATTAAAATAAATGAAAATAGTAATCACGAATTTTACGGGATTACTATTTTTTTATGCGAACTTTTAATTCGAACGATTACAATTCGTAAATCAAGCCGTGCATAAAATCATTGTAAATGCGTCAGGATATACGTAATGACTGAACGATTAGAGGAATGATCTTCATGAGTTATTTACAAATGTTTTATGAATCAATATTCGGATTAGTCGCACTTTTTATATTTACAAAAGTGCTCGGAAAGACCCACATTTCCCAGTTAACTCCTTTTGATTTCGTTTCAGCTGTCGTGCTCGGGGAACTCGTCGGAAATGCTCTTTTTGATGAAAAATCAGGAATTCTCCATATCGGTTACGTCATCATCCTTTGGGGAACACTCCTTTATTCGATTGAATTCATCGCTCAAAAATTTAAAGGAAGTCGATTCTATTTAGAAGGAAAACCTTCGATCATCATTCAAAAAGGAAATATCATTTATGAGGAAATGCGGAAAAACAATCTCGACATTCACGAATTACAACAATTACTGCGAATGAAAGATGTGTTCGCTTTACAAGAAGTGGAATACGCTATTTTAGAAACGAATGGACAGTTATCCATTTTGAAAAAAGCTCCTTATCAAACTCCGTCTAATAAAGATTTAAATATTGAGGCAGAAAATCCGGTTATCGCGACGACAGTGATTGCTGACGGTGAATTGATTAAAGATAATTTAGCTGAAGCAAATTTGTCTGAAGAATGGTTGTTAGAAGAATTAAAGCGACAAAATTTTAACGATGTGAAAGAAGTTTTTTATGCGGAATGGTTAGAAGGAAAACGTTTGTTCGCACTTCCTTATACAAAAATTAAACATAAACATTTTAAGAAAAAAATATAAATCTTAAACTTTTACATTAATATGTTTCCCTTTCCCGACGAGTTCACTTTCTTCGTTTTCAGTTATATTGGATGCGGTTGCATTTCGTACGGGTTTGTCATGTTGCTTTTTTCTACTATTTTTTTCTTTTAGATGTACTTTTCCTCGTTGCTGATAAAAATCAAATTCAGATTGATTCGGGATAAATTTCACCATCCTTACCCCTTGAACTTCATGCGGGTTTTTATCCTTTTCATACATACGGTATTGATAATTTTTATACGTATATTGTTGAACAGGTAAAATGTAACCCATCTTTATTCCCTCCTCCTATTTATCATATACCCTTTTTCAAAAAATTTATGTCGAACTTTCGGATTGAATGATAAGATAACGAAAAATTTTTTAGTTGGATGTTTACCTATGAGATGTGTGCCTACACAGTCTATACATTAACACATATTCTATTAACGACTACATTAGTCATTATGTTTAGAAAGGAGATATGAACATGGGTTGCGGTTGTGGAGAAGATTTCAAAACAGGTAACTGTGTATGTGATGTGTTAAAAGATATCGCACGGGCACAAAAAGATATTACAGAATTCGAATGTGACACTAGTTGTGAAAGATCAATTAGTGATTTATTAGGGGAACGCGAAGAACGCAATAGTTTAGACACTGTTCCTGTTTTATTATATTGCAAAGATGGATGCCATCCATTTAAAGGTTATGGAGCACACCCTAGAAATATCGCAAAAGTCGTATCCAGCTTTTATTTCAGAGTAAAGAGTGTTTCTGATGATTGTTGTGCAGTGTTAGAATTATTGAGAGACCCTAGTGATTCTAATTTTAATCCTAAATGCCCTACTGAGCAACAAACGAAACACCTACGTGCAACAGGAATTTGCATTACAGTAGATGTAAAATGTTTCTGTCATATTACTTGTTTACCGGCAATTAACGCTTTATAGTTAAACAAAAAAATTTACAAGAATAAACCCAAGAATGTTCATTGCGAAACATTCTTGGTTTTTTTGTGCGCCTGGCATGGGTATAATTTATAGGGTGAAAGTCCCGATCTTATAGATGTTGGTTAAATAATGCAAGTAGTTTTTCACTATCAGATTTTGCATTCTTAAATCGTAAGGTTTTATCAATTGGTTGTTCTTTTTCATCAATCACACCAACTTTGTGATGACGTTTACCAACATCGATATCAATATAAAACATAAAGATACACCGCCTAAAAATGTTTTAATCAGATGGAGGGATCCTCTAATCTTTATAGATATCCAACTAAATGGAATGAATGATTAAAATTTGCCGATACTCAACGAAATATGATCATTCGCTTCTTTAACATCGATCGTTGAAACTTGAGTATCGTTTTTTTATAAAAAATAAAAGGTTACTTAAAAGTATCGTACTTTCAAGAAACCTTCTTTCGTAAAATTGTCACAATTTTAAAAACCTAACATTTGAATATCATTTATTTCTTCGATTGTTATCGTTATATTTTCTTTTCCTAAAACACGTACGACAATTTCAGAATCCTTCTTTTCCAACAATATACCACGATACATGTTGTCTTCTGTAATAAATTCACATCTTATTTTAGGGACGCTATCAGGTAAATCTAATAAGTACTTTATTTTATCTTCTACAGATAAATCTTTGAACGAGCCTGTTTCATTTTGTACGCTTGCTTCATGAATATGTTGTTCTTCTTCCTCTTTTTTCGTCGGAGAATAATAATAATCTTGCATAAAAGCTTTTGGCTTTTCGATCGTCGGTTGATCGATATAAAGTAGTGGCTCTGTAATATGTCCACTCATGAAGATACTCTCCTTTCATAGTGAGTGTGTCAACACATTATATGAGCCTATTTTCAAATGTGTGCTTATCATTTTTTCATTTTATCGACACTTTCATCATGACGTCGTCCTAAATAAATCAAAAAAATTAAAGACTGCCAGATTTAAAATCTGGACAGTCTTTTAACAATTATGATACCGTTCTTTTTTTAAGAAACAAGAACGTCACACCAACTAATAAAACGATCGTTCCTATGAGTAACATTGTATACATGTTCGTTGCTGTTTTCGGTAACGTTTCACCATCTTTATCCGTCGTCTCACTAGTACCGTTTCTTTCGTCTTGATCATCACCGTCTTCAATGGTTACTGTAGTACCGTCACTACTATCATCCGTGCCAGAAGTGTCATCACCGCTCGCACGGTCGTCGCCTGTTTGACCGTCATCTCCACCTCGCTGTCTGCCGTCATCACCAGGACGACCATCATCTCCTCCTGGTTCATCTCCACCTGGATGTTCTCCATCATAATTGACGATTTCAAATGGTACGACCATTTCTTCCACTAATTGTTGACCATTTTGATATAAAGTGACGACTACTTCTAGACCATCTAACTCATTTATATTTAAATTAGTTTCACCAAATGCGGTGAAAAAACCTTGATAACCAGAAATTCCACCGATGTCTCCTAAAAGAACCGTTGCTACATTACCATCCCACGTAACGTCTAAATTTCCTGTACCGACATTGATATCATCAATAAAGTCTCTTAATGAATCAGGAATATCACCGACTTCATAATTATCTGGTTCTTGGACTTGAATTTCTTCTGGAATGTGGAACTCTAATTTAACTTCATCTACTTCATCTATTGTCATGTTCCCAACTTTAAATGCGAAATTCATGGCAAAAGTATTATCTGGTAAACTTGGATAGTCTCTTACGATTTGACTTTTTGCTGAAAAGTCCCATACGAAGTCCATGTCTGAAAAGTCTACTTCAACGTAACCGTCAAATTGTCCGACTAATTGGAAGATCCCGTCCACTTGTCGGTAAGCAGCAATTGTAGAACTTTCTACAACTTCATCTGAAACTCCCATCACAGGGATTCGATAAGATATCTCTTCTGAATTTTCAAGCAGTTTTGTTACTAAATATGTTGTATCATCTTGTCTAACCATATGTGCATGTTGTGGCGTATCCTCATTATTGATTACGACAACACCTTCAGGCAGTGGAAAACCGACGTATAATTCATTTACTCGATCATCTGTTTCGTCCGTGATCGTAACATCTAATTGTAAAAAGTGATATCCTTTTTCTTCATCAAATGTCGTATTTCCAGTCATCGTCCCGTATAAATCTAATGTAGGAGTTTCTTCCATAACGGAAAAATCAATTTCTGACGTGCCGCGAAGTTGGCCTAGAACTTCATACGTTCGTTGTTCAACATCGACATTTAATAAATATATACCGAAGTGTGGGTCATTATCTTGATCAAAACCTGATAAAGGAATCGTTAACTCTCTACTCGAGCTACTATTTTCGGCTACATCTGGAACTTTCACAGCAATTCCATTTTTATTCGCGATTTGTACCGGAGCAACACCAGTAGGGACATCATCCACATCTGGTACAAACACACCATCAGGTAGAGCGAACGCTATCCACTTGTCGTTAAATTGTTGACCCGAAAAGAAATTGTTAATACCTGCTCGGAGATCTAATACGTAATATCCTTTGTTAAAGTCGTAGGTGATGGTACCTTCAGCTCTACCGAAAACGAATTGAAGGTCAAATTCTTCATCAGCTTCTTCAATCGCTACTTCAGATTCTTCGACATTTTCTTCTTCTGTAGCAGAAACATCAGCTTCATTTACGATATCCTCATCCGTTTCTGAAATGTTATATGTAGCTTCTGTTTCCTCTACAACATTTTCGACAGCTTCGTCGTTCGGCTCGTTAGCATCCACTTCATTTTCGTGCGTCACATCAGAGCCATCTTCATTAGAAATTGCTTCTGAATCTTCATTAGACTGTTCTTCTACATCTAATGATAATTCAACGTCTGATTCTGCATTAGGTTCATCTTCCAATGTTTCTGCAGTAAGTGACATGACAGGGAAGAATGTTAGTAACAATGCTAGCCCTAATGCAGAAAGCTTTTTGAACATCTCTTATTCCCTCCTATTTTTTACCCATACATTGAATCTCCTCCCAAAAATGAAATTACAATATTCCTGGGCAATTTTTCCAATCATTTGTAAGTGTAAGAAATAGAAATATATTGTACAAGAGTCATTCATCATATGAAATTATGTTGTTGGAACTGGTATTTATTTACATAATTAGATATTTATCTTTACATCCTTTTTTATGAAGCGTTACTTTTTTCGTGAAAAAGCGTCAATTTTATGAATATTTAAGTAAAAATAATAGAAATACGTTATTTTATATATAAAAACAAAAACTAGTGAAAGAAAAAATAATGATTTCTACTTATAACAGATTGGTAGCCAGCTTTCTTTTATAGGCCAAATACATTAAGACAGATGTTACATTTTCTCAACAAAACAAAAACCTTAAAAGTAATCACTAAATTAGTGATCGCTTTTAAGGTCGTTATAATAAGAAGCTAATGAATACTGTCGCCATTCCGAAATATATTAGTACCGATGTGATATCGTTCAACGTCGTAATAAATGGTCCAGATGCGACAGCAGGGTCGATATTGAATTTTTCCATAATAAGGGGGATTAGTGTTCCGGAAAGTGTTGCTACAGTTAATGTCACCAAAATTGCGTTCCCAACGAATACACCTAAAAAGAAATTTCCTTTCCAAAAATAAATGAGAAACGTAAAGACTATTCCACATGCTGCCCCAACGAGCATACCTGTTGTCACTTCACGTAAAATTAGTTTCCATCGGTTTTCGAATCCATACGTCCCTACTGTTATTCCACGAACAGCGATAGCAAGTGATTGCGTCCCTGCGTTTCCTGCTATCCCTGCGATTAATGGGATAAAGATTGCCACGATCGGAACTTTCTCTAACGTTTTCTCAAAACTACCTATTAAACTTGCAGTAACCATCCCGAGGAAAAGTAAAATAATTAACCAAGGAAGACGCTTTTTTGCTGCTTGTAATGGGCTAACGTCGCGGACATTGTAATCTGATAATGCTGCAAATTTCGAGTAATCTTCGGTTGCTTCTTCATCGACAACATCTAAAATATCATCAACTGTAATAATTCCGAGCAAATGATTTTGGAAATCGACGACAGGAAGTGCTAAAAAGTCGTAATCCATCATCATTTGTGCAATTTCTTCTTGATTCCTTCCTACTGAAACAGAAACGACACCTTCGCTCATGACATCTTTGATCAAATCGTCTTCGTCAGCTACGATTAAATCCCTTAAAGAGAGCACACCGACTAATCGTTTTTGTTCATCCAATACGTAAATGTAATAAATCGTTTCCGCACTTAATGCAAGTTCTTCATTGGTTTCAATGTATCTTTCACCGTTTGATTCGTATAACAGCGACGAATTCCATCGTCATAATACTACCCGCCGTTTTCTCTTCGTAATGCAGCAGTGCTTTTATTTCATCCGCTGTTTCGATCATAATCGCTAGAGAACTTTCCACTTCGTCGATCGACAACTTTTCAAAATATCGACGGCATCGTCCACTGCCATTTCAGCCAAAACCATGTTGCAAAGTGCGGATCCATTTCTGTAATCAGTTTTTCCGTTTCTTCTACATCAATATATTCCATAATGTCCGACAATTCTAACGGAGACAAATACGTATATATTTTTAACCGGTCATCTTTACTTGTTCCCTAAAAAACATTGCTTGTTCATACGGATGCAATTCTTGAAATACTTGTCGAAAACCTTCCATATCCTCTTGTTCTAAATATATTTTTAATCATTCGTTTTTACTTTATTCTTCGACATGATTTCACCTTCTTTGTAATCGCTATTCTTCACGACTATTGACTTTTACATTTTATCTAACAATACTATTTATCGCAAGGAAACGAAATAT